>JBIKXW010000015.1:0-24708 GCA_044355565.1 Candidatus Planktophila sp.
TTTGGATGGGGGGACGTTTAGCGAGCGACCTCGTTGAGATCTCGCATGATCCTTCCTGTTTGGATGATGGAGATTTTTGGGCTGTCTCTACGACCTTTGAAGGAGCATTTACCGCTGCAAAGTTTTCAACTGTGGTTGGTGCAGATTTTCCGGATTCGCAGTGGGAGCCGATTACATCTGGCTGGGTGAGTGATCCGGATCAAGGTGGTTACATCAATTATGTCGAGCGAATTCGTGAATTGATTGCACAAGGCTGGGTTTATCAAGTCAATGCATGTCGTCTTTTATCCGCCGACACTACAAATAAAAATCTGCGAGGTTTGTTTCGGGGGATTCTCAACAACAATCCCGCCCCATGGGCCAGTTACCTAGAGATTCCTAATCTGAACATCGCATCAGCGTCTCCAGAACTGTTTCTTGGGCGAAAAGGCACAAGAGTAAAGACTTCTCCTATAAAAGGCACACAGTTGCTTGGTGCTTCAGAGTTTGGAGTTAAAGACCGTTCTGAAAACATCATGATTGTAGATCTCATGCGAAATGATCTAGGAATGATTTGTGAGAGTGGATCGGTTGAAGTGACTCAGCTTCTTTACAGCCAGGATCATCCGGGTTTGCAGCATTTGGTTTCCGACGTTGAAGGAAATCTTCTTGATGGGATTAGTTGGTCAGAGATATTGAACGCAATCTCACCGCCTGGTTCAGTCAGTGGTGCTCCGAAATCATCTGCACTATCAACCATCTCGGGCAATGAAAATCCACGTGGCCCTTACTGCGGAATCTTGGGTTGGGTTCATGGCGAACGCGCTGAATTATCGGTTGCTATTCGTATTTTTTGGAAAGATGAGAAACTTCATTTCGGAACTGGGGCGGGCATTACCTTTAGTAGTGACTCGCAAAAAGAGTGGGAAGAAACAGAGCTCAAAGCCTCTCGCTTGATAAAGATTGCTGGTGGAGTTCAGCGATGAAGGTTATTTACAACGGCGATTTAGTTGATTTGCTTGATAGCCCATGCAATGAAGCTGGATGGATGAATGGCTCTGGAGTTTTTGAAACAATCAAGACCGTAGACAATCTTCCATGGGCGTTGTCGCGACATATGCGAAGAGCGGTCACTAGCAGTAAACAGTTAGGGTTTTCAATAGCAGGCGAAAATGCTGTGCGAGAAGGCGTTTCGCTTTTGTGCTCGATGGAGACATATCCCAACGGATTGCTACGACTCTCCTTTGGTAGTGAAGGAAATTGGTCCGCGGTGCACCTTCCTTATTCGCCTTTGCGTGAACCCGCATCTCTTGTCACCTATAGCGATCGAGTATCTATAGCCGGCCAACCTGTAAAGAGTTATCCGTATACGCACAGATTGGATATTTTGAACTCTGTAAAGTCGCAAGGTTTTGACGAGGCAATAATTATTAATGAGTTGGGCCGAGTATGCGAAGGTTCGGTTACTAATCTGCTCTTGAAGATAGATGGTAAGTGGATAACCCCACCAATAAGTGATGGTGTACTTCCCGGAGTCACGCGAGCTTTAGTTGTCGAGTATTGCGGGGTCGCAGTAAAGAGCGTTGAGGAAGCTGAACTTTCCAAGGTCCAGTCGGCTTTTCTTTTAAGCAGTCTTCGCATCGCCCAGGCCGTTTCATCAATTGATGGAAGGCTGTTGGAGCAATCACCTGAATTTGCATCAGAAATTGAAGCGATGGCGCTGCGGACTTCGGTAGGCTAGCGACATGTCTCAGATCTCGATTACCGTCGATGGCGCTGCCCAACAAGTAGAGGCAGATCAGCGTCCTACCCATATTTTTGCTGACAATAAAGATGTTGTTGTTTGTCGAGTCAATGGGACATTAAAGGATTTGTGGACGGAACTGGCCGATGGCGATGTTGTAGAATCGGTTTCGATCTCATCACCAGATGGTTTAGCAGTTCTTCGCCATTCGACTGCACATGTCATGGCGCAGGCGGTTCAAGAGGTTTATGCCAATACACGGCTTGGAATTGGCCCTCCGATTAAAGATGGTTTCTATTACGACTTTGATCCGGAGAACACCTTCAATCCAGATGATTTAGTAAAGATTGAAAGCGCAATGCGAAAGATTGTTAAGGAAGGCCAACGTTTCCGACGTCGTGTCACCTCCGAAACAGAAGCGCTTAAAGAGTTGGCTCATGAACCATACAAATGCGAATTGATCGGCATAAAGGGTCCAGCCGGAGAAGAAGCATCTGTTGAAGTTGGTGGCTCTGAACTTACGATTTATGACAACTTGGGTCGTGATGGCAACCCTGTGTGGAGCGATCTCTGCCGCGGCCCGCACCTGCCATCCACTAAGCACATCCCAGCCTTTAAGTTAATGCGTACAGCCGCGGCATATTGGCGTGGTTCAGAAAAGAATCCGATGCTGCAGAGAATTTATGGAACTGCGTGGCCATCTCAAGATGAGTTAAACGCTTATCTAGAGTTACTCGCCGAAGCGGAAAAGCGTGATCATCGTCGCCTAGGAACGGAGTTGGATTTATTCTCCTTTCCCGAAGAGATAGGTTCTGGATTAGCGGTGTTCCATCCCAAGGGCGGAATAGTTCGTCGCGCGATGGAGGATTATTCACGTATCCGACATGAAGAAGAGAACTACGAGTTTGTTTACTCTCCACATTTAACAAAAGCGGCATTGTTTGAAACCTCTGGCCACCTTCAATGGTATGCCGATGGAATGTATCCACCGATGATTCTCGATGAAGAGTTACATGCTGATGGAACAGTAAAACGTGCCGGTCAGCAGTACTACATGAAGCCGATGAACTGCCCATTCCATAACTTGATTTACAAGTCCCGTGGACGTTCATATCGTGAACTTCCGCTCAGACTTTTTGAGTTCGGAACCGTATATCGATATGAAAAATCTGGCGTGCTTCATGGCATTACGCGTGCACGTGGCTTTACTCAAGATGATGCTCATATTTATTGCACGAAAGAGCAAATGGTGGGAGAGCTAGATTCGCTACTTACCTTCGTACTCAATTTGTTACGTGACTATGGGTTAAATGATTTTTATCTAGAACTTTCAACAAAGAATGAAGAGAAGTTTGTTGGAGAAGATGCTGATTGGGCTGAGGCGACTGAGGCTTTACGTAAAGCGGCCACTGCGCAGAATCTTGAACTTGTTCTCGATGAGGGTGGAGCTGCTTTCTACGGTCCAAAGATTTCTGTTCAAGCAAAGGATGCAATCGGTCGAACATGGCAGATGTCGACTATTCAAGTTGACTTTCAACTGCCTCAACGATTTGAGCTTGAATACTCAGCAACCGATGGAACTCGTCAACGCCCCGTAATGATTCACCGTGCATTGTTCGGATCCATCGAACGTTTCTTTGGTGTTCTAACAGAGCACTACAGCGGAGCATTTCCTCCATGGTTGGCACCCGTGCAAGCTATCGGCATTCCAGTAGCCGACACCTTTGCAGATTATTTAGGTGATGTCATGACTCAGATGCGTAAAGCAGGTATTCGCGCCGAATTAGATGCATCAGATGATCGCATGCAAAAGAAGGTTCGTAATGCGCAGCTGCAGAAGATTCCATTTATGGTTATCGCCGGCGAGGAAGATCAACAAGCAGGAGCGGTTTCCTTCCGCTATCGAAACGGTGAACAGAAGAATGGAATTCCAGTAGCCGAGGCGATCGCGGAGATTAAGAAGATTGTCGCTGAACGTTCACAGGTGTAAGTCATGAGCCATGAGATTAGTGGTGCGGGGATGCCCGACGGTTGGCAAAGGCTATGGGCGCCTCATCGTCTGGATTACTTGCGCGGTGAAAACAGACCTTTAGAGGGCAACGAGGTTTCATGTCCTTTTTGCTCCATCCCTTCTATGAATGATGAAGAAGGTTTAGTAGTGCATCGCGGTTCCACGGCGTACGTCGTTATGAATCTTTATCCTTACAACCCAGGGCATCTTTTGGTGTGCGCCTACAGGCATGTAGCAGATCTAACAGATTTAAGTGATGAAGAGAGAAATGAAATCTCTCAACTAACTGCGCATGCAATGCAAACAATCCGCAAGGTTTCATCACCAGAAGGATTTAATCTTGGGATGAATCAAGGTTCTATTTCCGGTGC
Source organism: Candidatus Planktophila sp. (assembly GCA_044355565.1). Lineage (GTDB taxonomy): Bacteria > Actinomycetota > Actinomycetes > Nanopelagicales > Nanopelagicaceae > Planktophila. Next base: position 4,106 of record JBIKXW010000015.1, read on the forward strand.
TGGAGTAGCTGCACATATTCATCAACATGTTGTTCCGCGATGGAGCGGGGATGCGAATTTTATGCCGATTATTGGTAAAACAAAGGTTCTTCCACAATTGCTGCACCTGACTAGAGATGAGATCGCAGCAGCTTGGTAGTTATTTAATCTGGTCGATATACCGGTTCACAATATCGACACCTATTCCCTTTTCGATCCACAGTGGAATCGCCGGAAATAACAAACCTGCCGAGAATGCATCTTCTCCACTTGCCTGAACTAACTCGATGTATTCATCGCGAAACTCTTGAACCAAGGTCTCATGCTCAGGTTCACACATACCTGTTGTGGGTGGGGTTGTTGAATAATCAATGATCGTTAAATCTGACAGTGAAATAAGTGCAACAGGTAAACCTGTTTCATCATGCAGAACTAAAAATGGAGTTGCCATGGGTGAAAAAACTCTATTGGCGATCATCACTGCATCATCAAAATCTGCCTCTTGTTTTTCTAGATGGGTAACAACCACAAGACGAGGAATCTGAAACTCATCGAACTCGGCCCACAGTGCGATTGTTTCTTGATCAACCCCAGCAGTTGGATTGATGGCAAAGATTGCTAGATCGCTCTGGCTGTGAACTTCTTGGGTATAGAGAGCGCCGAAGGTTTCCGCCACCATCTCAGGCTCAGCACTGGCATGGCCATAGACATGAATCATGGCGGTGGTGATTTGTGTTTGCACTGGCTCAGCCTACGATGGTCCTTGATGTTAAGCGCACGTTTAAAGCCAGCGGTCACTCGGGTAATTACCCCGGTGGCAGCCTTTGCCCTACGCCGTGGCATCACGCCCAACGCAGTTACTTGGGTCGGTGCGATCGGTGTTGTGGTCTGCGCTTTGTATTTCTACCCACGTGGCGAGTTTTTCATGGGAACTGTGGCGATCTGCATTCTTGCCCTGAGCGATCTCTTTGATGGAACGATGGCGAGAATATCCAGCGCTGGTTCCAGCAAGTGGGGAGAGTTCCTAGATTCAACAATTGATCGAATAACAGACTCATCGATTCTCTTGGGAGTCTCCATCTATCTGATTAATCGCGGAGATGTCTTGGCCTATGTAGTACTAGTTACTTTAGTTACCGGGTTATTGGTTCCTTATATCCGTGCGAAGGCAGAGAGCTTTGGGATCCCATGTTCTGGTGGAATTGCAGAAAGAACTGAACGATTGATTATCTCGTTAGCTGCAATTGGTTTTGATGGACTAGGTGTTCCATTTGTTTTAGCAGGGGGAATGTGGACACTTGCGATCCTTGGATTGTTCACAGTGCTGCAAAGAATGTTAATTGTAAAGCGAGCAGCTTGAAGTGAAGGACAATATTTCGGCATATGTGTACTTTGTTGGATGGAGAATTGTTAGGTGGTTACCTGAAAAAAGCGCATATGCACTCTTCTATAAGGTTGCAGATGCGTTAGTAAAGCGAAATGGAAAAAGCGTACAAAGATTACGTTCGAATTTAGCTCGCACCCAGCCAGGAATTACCACCCTTAATTTGGATTTATTGGTTATAGATGCGATGCGTTCATACATGCGGTACTGGTGTGACACATTTCGATTTCCAGATTGGTCTTCGCAGCGGGTGACTGAAACTGTTTCTGTAACAAATGAGCATTTACTGATGGAGGCAATAGTTGCCAAGACTGGCGTAATTGTCGCTTTGCCACACGCAGGTAATTGGGATCATGCCGGAGCTTATTTCTGTGCAAAAGGAGTTCCCTTGGTTACAGTCGCAGAACGCTTAAAGCCTGAAAAACTCTTCTTAAAGTTTCTCAGTTATAGGGAATCTATGGGAATGGAAGTCCTGCCGTTAGATGGTCGTGTTTTAGATACTCTGGCAGATCGGTTGCGAGATGGCGCACTCGTTGCCCTGGTAGCTGACAGAGATCTATCTCGTTCAGGCATTGAAGTAGATTTCTTTGGCGCGCCTGCTCGAATGCCTGCAGGTCCTGCGCTTCTAGCAATACGAACTCAAGCACCTTTGATTACCGCCTTTGTCTCTTATACCGACGCTGGTGTTCACATAGATTTTAAAAGCGTCATGCTTCCGAGCTCGGGGTCTGAAAGAGAGATGGTCCAAGAGATAGTGCAAATGGCAGCTGTCCACTTTGAAGATGGAATATCGCAACATCCACAGGATTGGCACATGCTGCAACGAATCTGGACCGATGGCGATTTTAAGGAACGTTCATAGTGCTTACTCGTTCACTTAAAATTGGAATTGTGTGCCCCTACAGCTGGGATACGCCTGGGGGAGTACAAAACCACATTAGAGATCTGGCTGAATTCCTTATCGCCGCAGGTCATGAAGTTTCAGTATTGGCACCAGCATTAGATGAATCAAAACTGCCAGACTATGTCGTAAACGCAGGAAAGCCGATTTCAATTCCTTACAACGGTGCGGTTGCACGAGTTTTATTTGGACCTGTGGCTTTCGCGAGAGTGCGTCAGTGGATTTCTGCCGGAGATTTTGATCTTCTACATTTGCATGAACCTGCCATCCCTTCTATTTCGCTTCTTGCATGTTGGGCTGCTGATGGCCCCATGGTTGGGACCTTTCATGCCGCAGCTAAACGACAGAAGATCATCTTCGCGATAGGACCAATTCTTGAGCCTGCGATAGAGAAATTGTCTGCCCGTATTGCAGTTTCTGAAGCAGCTCGTTTAACGCTTACTGATCACTTAGATACAGATGCGATCATCATTCCTAATGGCATTTATGCATCACGCTATGCAGAAGGACAACATCGTGAAAAGTGGTCAGGTAACTCAATCGGCTTTATCGGTCGCTTCGAGGAGCCCAGAAAAGGCTTAAGTGTTTTAGTGGATGCACTTCCGGTGATCTCTCGCTTTGCCCCTGACGTCAAGGTTTTTGTCGCAGGTCCAGGTGATCCGGAACATGTGATCGAGAATATTGATCCGCAGTTACGTCATCGTTTTGAATTTCTGGGAAAAATTTCAGAAGAGGACAAGGCAGATTTCATGTCCTCTGTTGCACTATATGTTGCACCTAATACCGGTGGAGAGTCTTTTGGAATTATTCTTGCTGAGGCTCTCGCAGGTGGTGCCTGTGTTGTCGCAAGTGATATTCCCGCGTTTGACGATTTATTGGGTCACGGTGAATTCGGTGCACTCTTTGAATCTGAAAGTCCTACAGAACTTGCCAAGGTTGTTATTGATTTACTTCGCGACACATCAAAACGCGAGACTCTGTCAGCAGCAGGAAAAACACATGCGCAAAGCTTTGATTGGACCGCTGTCGCACAGCAGATTTACTCTGTCTACGAAATGTCCATTGTCGGCAGTGAAAAGGTACGCTTAGCATCGGATACACGCCCATGGAACCGCTTCCTTAACAAAGAGGACAAGTAATGACTCGTTGGCTCTTGCTTGCACTCTTTGTTTTACTCGTTGCTTGGTACTTAACATTTACCGCAACTCGTCTAGACAGACTTCATCACAGAGTCGAGACAAGTTGGGCAAACTTAGATGTGTTGCTACAGAAGAGAGCTGCCGTTGCCTTGGAAATTGCGCATAGCGATATTGCCGATCCGGCTTCAACTGTTCTTTTGACGGCAGCTGCTTATCAGGCTCGGGATGCGAACATACAAAGTCGTTCGCAGGCAGAGAGCGGTCTTTCAGGCGCGCTTGGGTTGCTGCTTGAGGATGCCGAACACCTTGCCACTGCAGCAGATAGCGACCTTCTAACAGAACTATCTTCATTAACCGACAAGATACGTGTGGCAATTGCGATACATACTGATGCGGTGTCTCGAACTCAGATGGTCCGAGGCAAATTCATTGTTCGAATCTTCAGATTAGCTGGCACCGCACCTTTACCTATTGCATATGAATTCGAAACAGATGTTCTCTAAGCCTTTATTTGCAATCTCTGCAATCACCGTAGCTTTAATCACGAGCTGTGCTGGAGTTTCTGATTTATTGCCAGAGAAAAAAGCGACCAGTGTTTTAAGTGGACGTGAAGGTATTGATGGTCAAATACTTGCTGTAAAGATTGATGACACAAATTCGGCACATCCTCAAATTGGTTTGGAGGATGCAGATATCGTCTATATCGAACAGGTAGAAGGCGGCCTTACTCGTTTGGCTGCTATCTATTCTTCAAAGATTCCCGCAAGAATAGGTCCGGTACGCAGCGCAAGAATTTCAGATATCGATATTTTGAGTCAGTTCGGTCGTGTTGCTTTTGCTTATAGCGGTGCGCAGACGAAATTGCTCCCTGTAATTTCGGCAGCAAATGTGCAGGACTTGGGGGCTCAGCGACAGAGTTCAACAATCTATACAAACGATCCAACACGTAATCGTCCTTATGCAATGGTTCTACGCGCAGATCTTTTGATGCAGAAAATTGTTGAGGAACAAATGCAGGTTGATTCGGCGAAAAGCATTGGATTTGTCTTTGGTGATCTACAAGAAGGTGGTGTTGATATACAGAAGGCGGTCGTTGATTGGCCTGCTGCTACATATTCGGCAGAGTGGTCTGCACAAGAATCAAGGTGGCTCTTGTCGCACAATAACCAGATCAACCGCGCCGATAGTGGTGTGATTCTTGGTCCCACCACTTTTGTTATTCAATTAGTGAGCATTACGCCCTCAGAGTATGGCGATAAGTTTGGCGGCGTTACTCCCTTTACTGAAACGGTAGGTACCGGTAAGGCGTATGTGCTTCGCGATGGCCAATACTTTGTAACCACGTGGAGCAGAGCCTCAGCCGAATCCGGAACAAATTTCACCTTTACCGATGGAACCATCATGAACTTTGATGGGGGCCAAGTTTGGGTGGCGTTGACCGATCGTGAGCCTGAATTTACGTCTCGCGTTACTGAAAAGACGAAGTAGGATTGGGCTCTATCTTTCGATTGAAGCGGAGTAATACATCATGGCTGAAGTAACAGGCACCGGTCGCGTAAAGCGCGGAATGGCTGAAATGCTCAAGGGCGGCGTCATCATGGATGTCGTTAATGCGGATCAGGCAAAGATTGCGGAAGATGCTGGCGCTGTTGCAGTGATGGCCTTGGAGAGAGTTCCAGCTGATATTCGTGCTCAAGGGGGCGTCGCACGCATGTCAGATCCCGACATGATTGAGAAGATTCAAGCTGCGGTATCAATTCCAGTTATGGCAAAGGCACGCATCGGACATTTTGTTGAAGCTCGCGTTCTTGAATCACTCGGTGTTGATTACATCGATGAGTCTGAGGTTTTGACACCAGCTGATTATGAAAACCATATCGATAAGTTTGATTTCACAGTTCCTTTTGTCTGCGGTGCTACAAATCTTGGAGAAGCACTTCGCCGAATCAATGAGGGAGCAGCGATGATCCGCTCAAAGGGCGAAGCTGGCACAGGAGATGTTTCAAACGCCATGCAGCACATGCGCAAGATTGGTGGAGAGATTCGCAGACTTTCATCATTGCGTGAGGATGAACTATATGTTGCAGCTAAGGAGCTTCAAGCTCCCTACGATCTTGTAAAGGAAGTTGCCCAAACTGGAAAGCTTCCCGTTGTTCTGTTTACCGCGGGCGGAATTGCAACCCCTGCAGATGCAGCGTTGATGATGAGCATGGGTGCTGATGGTGTCTTCATCGGTTCTGGAATTTTCAAATCTGGAAATCCTGCTCAACGTGCAGCAGCCTGTGTAAAGGCCACAACATTTTGGGATGATGCAAAGGTAGTTGCTGATGCCTCTCGAGGTTTAGGTGAAGCGATGGTTGGAATTAATGTTGCAGATCTACCCGCTCCTCACCGCCTCGCAGATCGCGGTTGGTAACTCCTGCATATATGAAGGTTGGAGTTCTAGCGTTACAAGGAGATGTTCGAGAACATATTCAAAGTTTGCTCGAATGTGGCGTTCAAGCCTTTCCCGTTCGTAGAAGTTTCGAAATTGAATCCATTGATGCCTTAATTCTGCCTGGTGGCGAATCAACCACTATCGCTCAATTGGCTGAAGTTTTTGATGTTTATGAACTCATAAAGGGACGAATAGAACAAGGGATGCCTGTTTACGGTTCTTGCGCTGGAATGATCTTGCTCGCCAAAGAGATTCTCGATGCAAAGGTTGGACAGAAAACTTTTGGCGGCCTGGATATAACAGTTAGACGAAATGCGTTTGGTCGACAGGTTGACTCTTTTGAATCAGATATACCTTTTGCAGATGGCTCTCCCGATTTAATCCGAGCGGTTTTCATTCGCGCTCCATGGGTGGAAAAGGTGGGGGAGTCGGTACAAATCCTCGCTTCAGTTGATTCACACCCGGTCGCGGTTCGCACACGTACAGCGTTGGCAACATCTTTTCACCCTGAGTTAACGGGGGATAACCGCATCCACCGTTACTTTATTGAGCAGGTAGCACGGCCTGCACTAGAGAAGGTAAAGTAATCCACACATAAGTATGTGAACTCAGCTAGGTGAGGTGAAGCCATGTCAGGCCATTCCAAGTGGGCTACGACAAAGCACAAGAAGGCGATAATCGATAGTCGCCGTGCAAAAGTATTCGCAAAGCAGATTCGTGCTATTGAAGTTGCTGCTCGAAACGGTGGAGCCGACATGGATGGAAATCCAACATTGTTTGACGCCGTTGCCAAGGCAAAGAAATCATCAATGCCATCTGACAATATCGAACGTGCAATTAAACGTGGCGCAGGTCTTGAAGCAGGCGCCAAGGATTGGATCACCATCATGTACGAGGGGTATGGCCCCAACGGTGTTGCGATTATGATCGAGTGCTTATCTGACAATCGAAATCGATCTGCATCAGAAGTGAAGGTTGCAGTTACACGTAACGGGGGATCGATGGCAGATCTCGGTTCTGTTTCATACCTTTTTAATCGTAAAGGCGTTGTTATCGTCAAGAAGGATGGATCGCTAACCGAGGATTCTATTTTGGAAGCGGTTCTCGAAGCCGGTGCTGAAGAGGTTAATGACTTAGGTGAAGCCTTTGAAATTGTGAGCGAGCCTGTTGATTTGGTTCCGGTAAGAACAGCGCTGCAGACTGCTGGAATTGATTACGAATCTGCCGATTCCTCCTTTTTGCCTTCAATGAGCATTCCTTTGGATGCAGATGGCGCGAAGAAGGTTTTTGAATTAATCGATGCGATTGAAGAGCTTGATGATGTCCAAAATGTTTACAGTAACTTCGATGTTTCCGATGAAGTTATGGCGAGCCTCGAATAAGCATTACTTCAATCACCTTAGGCTTTAACGCTGGCCCACTAAGAAAGCGCGAGGATGACAATGAGAGTTTTGGGCGTAGACCCAGGTCTAACTCGTTGTGGCGTGGGCATAGTCGAAGGTGCGGTCGGATCGCCGATTCAATTAGTTGAAGTAGGAGTAATCCTCACACCCTCAGATTCTCCACTAGAGCAAAGATTGTTGGATCTGGATCAGCAGTTATCTCAGTGGATTAATCTCTGGAAGCCCGATGTAATCGCAGTTGAGAGAGTTTTTTCTCAACACAATGTGCGAACAGTTATGGGAACCGGTCAAGCCGCTGGTATTGCATTATTACTTGCAGCGAAGGCGGGAATCCCAGTAATGATGCACACGCCATCAGAAGTAAAGGCATCGGTAACCGGAAGTGGTCGTGCAAATAAGGCACAGGTTGCAATGATGGTTCAAAGAATTCTTAATCTCGATTCAATTCCAAAACCTGTTGATGCCACAGATGCTTTGGCATTGGCGATTTGCCACATTTGGCGTGGTGCTGGAACTACACGCCTTGCACAAGCGGCCGCAGCCGAACAGTCCCGTTTAAAGAAGTTGAGATCGCGATGATCTCTCTTTTAAGCGGAACAGTTCGTTCCATACAGAGTGATCGTTTAGTAGTCGAGGTAGGTGGATTTGGATTGTCAGTCCTTGTAACGCCGGGTACGACATCTCAAATAAGTCTCGGCGCTCAAGTCCAGCTCTTCACTTCTTTAGTAGTCCGCGAAGAGTCGCTCACTCTCTATGGCTTCATACACGAAGAAGCGCGATCCTTGTTCGAACTACTTCAAACTGTTTCTGGAATAGGTCCAAAAGTTGCCTTATCCATTCTTGGTGCATTAACCCCTGAAGATCTTGGAAGAGCGATTTCTCAAGAGGATGTTGCTGCAATTGAAAAGGTTCCAGGTATTGGTCGAAAAGGTGCTCAACGTTTGATTCTTGAGCTCAAAGGGAAGTTAAGCGATCTATCGAATTCTCAGTCATACAAGGGGCATCAACCTGCGTGGAGGGAACAGTTGTCAAGCGCCCTTGTTTCATTAGGTTTTTCACCTAAAGAGTCTGATGCAGCAATTTCCAATGTAGTCGGAACACTTCAATCAGATGGAATAGATGCGTCATCTATGGATTTAAGTGAACTTTTAAAGTTGACGCTTGCGAGCGGAAAGAGTTCACGTGGCCGATGATCGCTTAGTTACACCGCAGATCAAAAATGAAGAGTCAGCACTTGAGCATGCGCTTCGTCCAAAAACATTAGCTGATTTTGTAGGGCAGCAGCGCGTTCGAGAACAGATCGATGTGTTGTTAACAGCTGCACGTCATCGTAATTCACCAGCTGACCACATTTTATTGTCAGGTCCTCCGGGGTTAGGCAAAACAACTTTAGCGCTCATCCTTGCAAGTGAGATGAACGCTCCGATCAGAATAACTAGTGGTCCTGCGATTACTCATGCTGGTGATTTGGCTGCAATTCTTTCCTCATTAGTTGAGGGCGAGATTCTCTTTCTTGATGAGATCCACCGGTTACCAAGACCAGCCGAAGAGTTACTGTATTTAGCGATGGAGGATTTCCGAGTCGATGTAATTGTCGGTAAAGGTCCTGGCGCTACAGCAATTCCCTTGCAACTTCCACATTTCACTTTAGTTGGAGCCACAACCCGAGCAGGTTTACTTCCTAGTCCATTGCGAGATCGATTTGGATTTACTGCTCACTTAGATTTCTACAATGAGGTAGACATTGCTCATGTGATTTCGAGGAGTTCAGAGCTACTAAAGATTTCTATCGCTGACGATGCGGTGAACGAGGTGGCGGGTCGTTCTCGCGGAACACCTCGAATCGCCAATCGGTTGTTGCGTCGCGTTCGAGATTTTGCACAGGTGCAAGGCCGCTCAAAGATTTCACTAGATGATGCCAAAGCTGCCTTGGAGATGTATGAAGTTGATGAACTTGGGTTAGATCGCCTCGATCGCGCCGTACTCGTGGCATTGGTTGAACGGTTCAATGGCGGCCCGGTAGGGCTTTCCACCTTGGCGATTGCGGTTGGGGAAGAGGTGGAGACAGTCGAGGCTGTTGCCGAACCTTTCCTGGTTCGCAATGGTTTTATGGCCAGAACGCCTCGTGGCCGAGTGGCAACGGTGCAGGGGTGGAGCCATATAGGACGAACACCACCTGCGGAAATCGCCTCGCTTTTCGACTTACCAGCCTCTGACGCCTAGACTCTGCGCTTATGTCTACAACTAATAAGCCAATTAAGACGACCTCGCGACCTGGACGCACCTTGGCCATCCTCGGCCTTGTGCTTGTCGCAATGGTGAGCCTCGTTTTCATCCAAGGATCAACCTCCGTTCGATTAGGACTCGACCTTCGTGGTGGAACCTCTGTGACCTTGCAACCTCGAATTGCACCAGGTGATGAAGGAAAAGTAACTAGTGAAGCGATTGACCAGGCGGTTTCAATTATCCGCCAGCGCGTTAACTCACTCGGTGTTGCTGAATCAGAGGTGACCGCTCAAGGTAGTGGAACCAATCGCCAAATTATTATTTCCGTTCCTGGTGACACAGGTCGACGTGTAGTTGAGTTAGTTGGACAGACCGCAGAGTTACGTTTCCGTCAGGTACTTGCATCTGCATCAGGAATTCCTGCGGCAGCAGATGCGGCTGCGACTCCAGCAGCAGGTGTGAGCGCTGCAGTCAATGCAAAGTTTGCCGCATTGGATTGTACAAAACCTGAAAATCTTCAAGGTACTGGCGCGGATGCTCCAACAGATACCTTGGTTGCCTGTGATCGTTCTGGTGGAGCTAAGTACATCTTGGCACCGGCTGAGGTATTGGGTCGTCAAATTTCAAAAGCATCTGCAGGTTTAGATACTCAGGCAGGCAGCGCTTGGTTTGTAAGTCTGACATTTAATAATGAAGGTACCTCCGCTTTTGGTGCACTGACTTCTCGTGTGACATCACTTCCGGAACCGACTAATCAGGTTGCGATTGTTCTCGATGGTTTAGTGGTTTCTGCACCTCGAATCAATGAAGCAATTCCTTCAGGAAATGCACAGATCACTGGAAGCTTCACTCAGTTGGAAGCACAAGATCTTGCAAATGTATTGAAGTATGGAGCACTGCCACTTGCATTTGATCGTGGAGAAGTTCAGCAAGTATCACCAACACTTGGCGCAGATCAACTAAACGCAGGATTACTTGCTGGTGGTCTTGGTCTTCTTCTCGTAGTGATCTTCACGCTTTTGTACTACCGCGCCTTAGGTTTTGTAACAGTTGGTTCATTAGCTATCGCTGGACTCATGCTGTATCTGCTCTTCCTGCTTATGGGTGAGTGGATCGGTTTCACCTTAACTCTGGCTGGAATCGCGGGAGCGATTGTTGCGATTGGTGTTACCGCTGACTCATTTATCGTTTACTTTGAACGTGTCCGAGATGAGATGCGTGAGGGAAGATCGTTACGAACGGCTGCCGAAACGGGATGGGTTCGAGCACGACGCACGATTTTGGTTGCTGACTTTGTTTCTATGATTGCGGCGGTCTTGCTCTACGTCTTCTCCGTAGGCGGAGTTCGTGGGTTCGCATTTACTTTAGGGCTCACAACCATCATCGACTTAATTATTATCTTCTGGTTCACAAAACCAGCTCTGGTTCTAATCTCTAGAAGTAAGTTCTTTAACTCAGGACATCCTCTCTCTGGTTTTTCATCAAAGAGCCTGGGTATGTCCGTAGCAAAGGAGGCATAACATGACAAAGCTATCTGGATTAGGTGGCCGTCTATATCGTGGAGAGACTTCGGTTAACTTCATTGGTCATCGACGTCGTTGGTACATGATCTCCTCACTTTTTATTCTTCTGTCAATCGGTGCGCTATCTGTTCAAGGACTACAGCTTGGAATTGAATTCAAGGGTGGCTCCTCTTTCACCGTAACAACACCTAATCCATCTGTGGAAGAGGCGCGTTCGGCTGTTGAAGAGGCTGGCGTAACTAGTGAGTCAATTGTTCAACTTGTTGGTGACAACAAAGTTCGCGTACAAACAGGTTCATTGGAGCAAGCTCAAAACGATGCAGTCCAAGATGCATTGGCGGCAAAGTTTTCAGTAAATGTGAACACAATCGACACACAAATCATCGGCCCATCGTGGGGTAAGGAAATTACCCGTAAAGCGCTTTATGGTTTGTTTGGATTCTTGTTTGTCGTGATGATCTATCTCGCTATGGCACTTGAGCCAAAGATGGCTGTTGCCGCAATTATTGCCGTGATTCACGACGTATTCATCACCGTTGGAATCTATGCACTTGTCGGTTTTGATGTCACGCCAGCTACCATTATTGGATTCTTAACGATCCTTGGCTACTCCTTGTATGACACGGTTGTGGTTTTCGATAAGGTCAGAGAAAATACCAAGTCGATCACATCAACCTCGACTAAGACATATTCACAGGCTGTAAATCTTGCGGTAAATCAAACAATTGTGCGTTCTACAAATACTTCGATTGTGGCATTACTACCCGTCGCCGCAATTCTCTTTGTTGGAGCTGGACTTCTCGGAGCGGGAACACTTAAAGATCTCTCACTTGCACTCTTTATCGGTTTGCTCGTCGGTACGTACTCATCAATCTTTATTGCTCCACCTGTCCTTGCTCAACTTCGCGAAAAGGAGCCTGCAATGCAAGCTCTTGCAAAGCGAGTGAATGCTCGTGGTGGTTCAACAGCAGAGGTCGTAGGTGCTCCGGTCGCCGCCATCAATGGTCGTGGACCACGTAATCAACCAAAGCGTAAAGGTCGTAAGTAAGGTCTTTTGTGGATACTTTGATAGCACCTGTAATTAGTGCTCTCAAGGAAAATCACGCCTCGGTAAATGGCGATGAGGTATCGCGTGCTTTTGAAGTTGCCCGAGACGCTCATGAAGGTCAGTTACGCAAATCTGGGGAGCCGTATATCACCCACCCCGTAGCGGTCGCGGAGATTCTGGCTCACCTTGGGTTAAATCCTGCAACGATAATTGCCGCTCTACTGCATGACACTGTAGAAGATACTCAATACTCACTTGTTCAACTTCGGTTGGATTTTGGGGATGAGATTGCAGATCTCGTGGATGGTGTTACAAAGTTAGACAAGTTGACCTACGGACCCACAGCAGAAGCTGAAACTGTTCGCAAGATGGTGATCGCGATGTCTCGCGATATTCGTGTGCTGGTAATCAAATTAGTAGATCGTTTGCACAACGCACGCACCTGGAAATTCGTCAGCCCCGAAAGCGCTACCCGCAAGGCTCGTGAGACCTTAGATATTTATGCCCCCTTAGCTCACCGATTAGGCATGAACGCCTTGAAGTGGGAGTTAGAGGATCTCTCCTTCGAAGTACTAGAACCTAAGAAGTTCGAGGAGATCTCTCGCTTAGTAGCTGAACGTTCGCCATCACGTGACAAGCTGACAGAAGAGGTCATAGCTTCTGTCAAAGAGGATTTGCTGCGCGACAGCATCGAATCTACTGTCACCGGTCGAAAGAAACACTTTTTCTCTGTTTATCAGAAAATGGTTGTGCGTGGACGTGAGTTCAATGAGATCTACGACTTGGTCGGTATCAGAGTTTTAGTAAATGATGTCCGCGATTGCTATGCAGTGTTAGGTTCTATTCACGCTCGATGGAGTCCAGTACCAGGTCGCTTTAAAGATTACATTGCAATGCCAAAGTTCAACCTTTATCAATCTCTGCATACAACGGTTATCGGACCAACTGGAAAAGCAATTGAAATTCAGATTCGCACCTATGACATGCATGCCCGTGCTGAGTTTGGTATCGCGGCGCATTGGAAGTACAAGCAGGGTCCTGAAAATAGTGACTCATCACCAGAGATGTTGTGGTTGCGCCAACTTCATGAATGGCAAAAAGAAACTGAGGATCCGTCCGAGTTTCTTGAAGCGCTACGTTTTGACTTAGGTTCGCCCGAGGTTTTTGTATTCACTCCAAAGGGCAGTGTCGTTGCTTTGCCTGGAGGTTCAACACCTGTCGATTTTGCTTTCTCGGTTCACACCGATGTTGGTCTACGTTGCGCAGGTGCAAAGGTCAATGGCCGATTAGTACCGCTTGAATCTCGGCTTAACAATGGTGATGTTGTTGAGATCGTTACCAATAAGAGTGAATCAGCAGGGCCTAGTCGAGACTGGCTTAACTTTGTAAAGAGTCCTCGAGCTCGCTCAAAGATCAAGGCCTGGTTTAGCAAGGAGCGTCGCGAAGAGGCGGTCGATGCCGGTCGCGAATCGATCGCTAGACAGATGCGAAAAGCTGGTTTACCTTTGCAAAAAATCTTTGCGGGACACTCACTTTTAGAGCTGGCACATGATCTGCGCTATGCAGATATTGATGGTTTGTACTCTGCGGTGGGGGATGGCCATGTTTCAGCTGCTTCAATTATCGACAAGCTTGTTGCGTCGATGGGGGCAGAGGATTCACATCCAGAACCGACGATGGAGGCTTTGCCACATCGCGCTCCAGCTACACGTCGCTCCAGTAATGCCATTGATGTTGAAGGAGCAGATGATGTTCTGGTCAAGCTGGCCCGATGCTGCACACCGGTTCCTGGCGATGAAATCATGGGCTTTATCACCAAAGGTAGTGGAGTTTCGATCCATCGCTCAGATTGCACCAACGCCTCAGATCTACAGAAGCACCAATTAGATCGTGTAGTTAATGTTAAGTGGCGATTGGGAGCTGCATCAATCTTTTTGGTAAATATTCAAGTCGAAGCCTTGGATCGCGCATCATTACTTGCGGATGTGACGAGAACACTGTCAGATCAACATGTCAATATTTTGAGCGCTGCCGTAAGCACTTCAAAGGATCGAACCGCTTTTTCACGGTTTACCTTTGAAATGGCAGATGCAACGCACTTGGATGCGGTACTTGCAGCGGTACGAAGTATTGAAGGTGTTTACGATGTTTACAGAACAACTAATAATTAAATATTAGTTGAACTCTGCAAGACCCTTTTCAGCCTCAGCTAGCCAAACCTTACGCGCGATTGCAGATTCAGAAGCCTCAGCTGCCTTCTTCTCATTGCCACTAGCTGCAAATTTCGCCGCAGCTTTTTCGTAATTTGCGATGGAATCAGTAAGTTGTGCAACAACTTCCTGCGCACGCTTTTTGGCTGCAGGATCTGTTTTACGCCAGATCTCAGCCTCGGCCTCTTTCACCGCAGTCTCTACCGCAGCAAGTCGTGCATCCAAAGATGCTCGCTTGTCGCGATGGGTCATGCCGATCTTTTCCCAGTTGCGAAGGTGTTCATTAAGAGTGTTGCGAGCTGCCTTCACATCGGTAATAGGAAGAATCGCCTCAATCAGAGGAAGTAATTCCTCACGCTTGGCAAGGTTTGCCACCATTGTTGAATCACGCTTTTCCAAGTCTGCATTTTTCGCGGTGAAGAATTGATCCTGCGCAGCCTTGAAGCGACCCCACAGCTTTGCATCATCATTCTTTTTGCCGCGCCCAGCAGCCTTCCATTGATCCATCAAGACCTTGAACTTTTTGGCTGTTGGAACCCATTCAGTTGATGTGGCTAATTTCTCTGCCTCTTCAACAATCTTCTTCTTAGCATCGGACACAACTGATTGAGTTGCTTCAAGTGAGGCAAAATGCGTTCTGCGTCGCTTATCAAACTTATTGCGCGATGATGAGAAACGCTTCCAAAGATCTGCATCTGCTTTCTTCTCCAGACGAGGAGCTGCCTTCCATTCATCTAACAAAACTTTCAGACGGTCACCGGTAGATTTCCAACTCTCAGATAGTGCGAGAGATTCCGCTTCAGCAACAATTTTTTCCTTCTCAACAAGAATCTGCTCACGACGTGCAGCTTTGGCAGCGGTCTCAGCCGCCTTTTTCGCCTCGTACGCCTCGCGATGACCTTCGATAAGTGGCTCAATCTGTTCAACCGACGAGGCCAGCGCATCAAGATCACCAACACCGTTGAGCTCTTTAACTTGATCCCGTAACTTCTTTACCGCTGCATAAGCATCCGAAGGAACCATCGCACCGCTCTTGATACGTGCAGCAAGAAGAGCAACCTCTGCTGCTAGTACTTCAAACTTACGAACAAAGTATGCGAGCGCTTCTTCTGCACTCTTGCCAGGATATGAACCAACAGCTTTTTCGCCTTGTGATGTGCGGACGAAAACAGTTCCATCTTCTGCGACTCTTCCAAAAGCTGAAGGATCTCCAATCAACGCACTTGCTGCGCTAGCCTGGTGTGGAAAATTCATATCTGTCATGAGAGTGATCCTTTCAGCGCGGTACCGTTTCAATGGCTCGCTATGTGTGGGTGCGTTGCGTAGAAGATTTGCTTCCTCTAGGCGTGGGTCGAGTGTGGATTGATAGGGCAAAAGGTACCCTGTCCCATGGTGTGAGCGTCAATCGCGCCTGAATTGAGCGCAGTTGGAGGGGGATTGGGAGTGTTAATCGACTCATTTGCCGCGCCCATGTTTGCCACCAACTGCTGGGTTTTAGCCTCAGGGCCTGGGAGCGAGTGCGTTGTGGTCGATCCGGGAATGCCAGATGTCAGCCACCAGCTGGAGGAGCTCCTTGAGCGACACAATCTCAAGCCGGTTGCGGTTATAGCCACCCACGGCCATTTAGACCATACCTTCTCTATTCAACCGATCGCAGATGGGTATGCGATTCCCGCCTACATACATAGCGAGGATCGCGAGTACCTGGTTTCGCCGGAAAAAATTGTGGGAGCCGAGTTCAGCGCAACTTTGGCAGGGATGAATTTTGTTGAGCCAGCACAGATCGTTGAATTAAGAAACGGTCAGGTGATAGAGCTAGTAGGACTTTCCTTTACCGCAATTCATTCGCCTGGCCACACTCGGGGTTCTTTGATGTTCGAGGTATCCGATGAAATATTGATAAGCGGGGATGTCCTCTTTGCTGGTTCGATAGGACGTACAGATTTACCAACTGGCTCCAAAAAGGATATGGAGGAAACTTTGCGTAAAAGAGTATTTCCTCTCTCTGATCATCTCCGTGTTTTACCGGGTCATGGTCCCGAAACAACGATGGCTTATGAAAAGAAGAACAATCCATATCTGAAGAGTTTGGCAGGTCGATATTAATGGCTCAACAGAAAATTAACGCACCTAAAGGTGTGAGCGAGTATGCACCTCCACGTTCTAGTGCATTTGAATTTGTTCGTGACTCATTGATCGCACCCGCCAGCAAAGCGGGGTATCAATTGATTGAACTTCCTGTATTCGAAGACACAGAACTTTTCAAACGCGGTGTTGGTGAATCAACTGATGTTGTTTCAAAGGAGATGTACACCTTTGAAGACCGGGGCGGTCGTTCGATAACGCTACGCCCCGAAGGTACCGCTGGAGTTATGCGAGCGGTCATTGAACACGGATTAGATCGCGGCCAATTACCAGTGAAGGTTTGGTACTCCGGACAATTCTTTAGAGCCGAACGTCCGCAAGCCGGACGTTATCGCCAATTTTATCAAGTGGGTATTGAAGCTATCGGGTTAGATGATCCAGCAATTGATGCAGAGGTAATCGCAA
Organism: Candidatus Planktophila sp.; assembly: GCA_044355565.1. Lineage (GTDB taxonomy): Bacteria > Actinomycetota > Actinomycetes > Nanopelagicales > Nanopelagicaceae > Planktophila. Next base: position 20,906 of record JBIKXW010000015.1, read on the forward strand.
TAGCGGATGCCGGTTTTAAATCATTGGGTTTAAAACAGTATCGGTTGGAAATCACCTCCTTAGGAGATGCGCAATCGAGAGCTGCTCACCGAGTTGATTTAGTGAAGTACATATCAACACTTGATTTAGATGAGGTAACCGCCACGCGAGCTGAGATCAATCCTCTTCGTCTCTTTGATGATAAACGCGAAGAGATGAGAAAAGCGATGGCTGGTGCTCCGCTACTCATGGATTACCTCAGTGATTCATCTCGCAACCATTTTGAAACAGTTATCAAGTACTTGGATGCTCTCAATATTTCTTATCAACTCAATCCACGAATGGTACGAGGGCTTGATTACTACACGGGCACAACCTTTGAGTTTGTACATGAGTTATTAGGTGCACAATCAGGTATTGGTGGCGGAGGTCGATACGACGGATTAATGGAGCAACTAGGGGGTCAATCACTTTCTGGAATTGGATTTGGTCTAGGCGTTGATCGTGCCTTGTTAGCGGCAGAGGCTGAAGGGGTTATCGGTGAGGATGCATTCGTTTCCGATCTTTTCATCATTCCATTGGGGGAGGGTGCAAAGCTTCAGGCCCTCACCATCGCGCAGGAGCTTCGAAATCGAGGAAAGAGGGTTGAGATCGCCTTTGGAGATAGAGCCCTCAAGGGTGCGATGAAGGCCGCCGATAAGAGTGGTGCGACATTTGTCATCGTTCTAGGTGAATCCGAGATTTCTAGTGGAACGGTCGAGTTGAAAGAGATGAAAACTGGTATCTCATCCTCCGTTAAGATTGACTCATTGCTCAAAGCACTCGAAAAGTAGAATTAGGAAAGAAAAATGTTGCGTTCTCATGAAGCTGGATCCCTGCGTAAATCAGACGCGGGACAAACCGTCACACTTGCCGGCTGGGTTTCACGCCGTCGAGATCATGGCGGTGTCGCCTTCATCGATCTGCGCGACGCATCAGGTTCAGTTCAAGTAGTAATTCGTGATGAAAAAGTCGCCGGCTCACTTCGAGCTGAGTGGTGTCTTATGATTACTGGTGAGGTTGTAGCGCGTCCAGATGGAAATGAAAATACAAATATTGCAACTGGCGAGATTGAGGTTATGGGGGACACTGTTGTTGTTCTCTCTGAAGCTGCGCCTTTGCCATTTCCAGTCGATAGCGGTGACGACACCGATATCAATGAAGAGGTTCGTTTGCGTTATCGCTATTTAGATCTACGACGTGAGAAGCCGGCACATAATCTTCGTTTACGTTCTAAAGTGACCTCAACTATTCGACGCGTTATGGAGGATGAGAACTTTCTCGAGATTGAGACTCCATATCTGACGCGCTCTACTCCAGAAGGTGCTCGCGACTTCTTAGTTCCCGTCCGTCTGCAACCTGGTTCTTGGTACGCACTACCTCAATCGCCACAGTTGTTTAAGCAGCTGCTAATGGTCGCCGGAATGGAAAAGTATTACCAAATCGCGCGTTGCTTCAGAGATGAGGATTTTCGCGCAGATCGCCAACCTGAATTTACGCAATTAGATATCGAAATGTCATTTATTGATCAAGAAGATATTTTGGCCGTTGCGGAAAAGATCGTTGCCCGTGTCTGGAAAGAAGCGGTGAATTACGAGATTCCTCTTCCTTTAAAGCGAATGACTTATGCCGATGCAATGACCAACTACGGCTCCGATAAGCCAGATCTACGATTTGGAAATCAATTAGTTGATCTGACCTCTTTCTTTAGCGAAACTGAGTTCCGTGTATTTCAAGCACCGTATGTAGGTGCGGTAGTGATGCCCGGCGGTGCCTCATCTCCTCGCCGTGAATTAGATGCCTGGCAGGATTGGGCAAAGGCTCGTGGAGCAAAGGGCCTTGCTTACATTTTGGTAAATGAGGATGGAACTTTAGGTGGTCCTGTTTCCAAGAATATTTCCGAGAAGGAGAGCGCAGGTGTAGTCGCAGCGGCAGGAGCGAAATCCGGAGATGCAATTTTCTTCGCAGCAGGTGAGAGAACCGCATCACTGAATCTTTTGGGAGCTGTACGTCTTGAAATCGGAAAGCGTTGTGGCTTGATTCCCGATGGAAAGTGGGAGTTCCTATGGGTAGTCGATGCTCCAATGTTCGAGCCAACTGACAATGGTGGGTGGACCGCTGTTCACCATCCATTTACAGGTCCAAAACCTGAATTTACTGGATCATTTAAATCTGATCCAGCTTCAGCTTTGGCTTACGCCTATGACATTGTTTTAAATGGAACTGAGTTAGGCGGCGGTTCCATCCGTATCCATGATCGAAACATTCAGAAAGATGTTTTCTCTGTCATTGGTTTAAGTGATGAAGAAGCGACAAGTAAATTTGGATTCCTTTTGGAGGCCTTTAACTATGGGCCGCCTCCACATGGTGGAATCGCGTTAGGCCTCGATCGCGTATGTGCCTTGCTGACAGGCTCTGATTCAATTCGTGAGGTAATCGCTTTCCCTAAGACCGCAAGTGGCGGAGATCCATTAACTGGAGCACCAACGCCAATTACTCCCGCTCAGAGAAAAGAGAGCGGAATTGATTGGGTTCCACAGCCGAAAAACCCGCAAGAGAGTTAAAGGGTCGGGTAGGCTAACAACATGGGTCCAGGTGGAATAGCAACAATAATCGCGGCATCTTCTCTTGCCGTTATCGCGATAGCAGTCGCCTATGTAGTTATTCGTATCGGACGCTTAATTGATGAAGCTAAGGCCTCGCTGAAGACTTTGACCGAAGAGACCGCTCCTTTGATAGATGAGGTCCATACAACGGTAACCCTAGTTAATGGTCCGTTGCATAGCATTAACCGCGTCAGCAAGAACATCGAAGAGATGTCAGAGAAGGTCAGCGAAGCAACCCAAGGATTTATGAATAAGAATGGCTCTGCGGTAAAAGTCGCAGGAGCACTTATTTCAGCGGCGCAGATGAATAAAGGTCGCGCTAAGAAGAAGAAGGCTGAGTGATCCTAACTAGTGGAATCCGCCGAGATCCGTTCGCGCTGGCTGCGCTTCTTTGAATCTGACAACCGTCAAGGGTTAACCCACACAGTTGTCCCATCTGCATCTTTAATTGCAGATGATCCTAATTTGCTTTTAGTCAATGCTGGAATGGTTCCCTTCAAGCCATACTTTCTCGGTGAGGTAACGCCTCCATACAAGCGCGCTACCTCTGTTCAAAAATGTGTACGCACTTTAGATATTGATGAGGTAGGAAAGACAACTCGTCACGCCTCCTTTTTCCAAATGTGCGGAAACTTTTCCTTTGGTGATTACTTTAAGGAAGGTGCGATTGCACTTGCCTGGGAGTTACTCACACGTCCGATATCTGATGGTGGCTATGGCTTCCCAGAAGAGAAGTTATGGGTAACTGTTTATCTAGATGATGATGAGGCTGCCGATATTTGGCACAAACAAATTGGCGTTCCAAAAGAGCGTATTCAGCGTCGCGATATGGCGGATAACTTTTGGTCGATGGGTGTTCCTGGTCCTTGCGGCCCCTGCTCAGAGATTTATTATGATCGTGGACCGGCATATGGTGTCGAGGGTGGACCTATCGCCGATGAAAATCGTTACCTCGAAGTGTGGAACTTGGTTTTCATGCAAAATGAACGTGGTGCTGGCGGCGGAAAAGATGGTTACCCGATTCTTGGTGAATTACCGGCAAAGAGTATTGATACAGGATTAGGTCTTGAGCGAACCGCGGCTCTCTTGCAGGGTGTTGAAAATATCTACGAAATCGACACAACGATTCAGATTCTTAATCGCGCATCGGAGTTAACGGGAGTTAAGTACGGTGCATCG
>JBIKXW010000016.1:0-24493 GCA_044355565.1 Candidatus Planktophila sp.
CATCTACGTGGATACCGCGAGCTGCAACATCTGTTGCAACTAGTGCAGCGTTTGGTGTCTCCTTAAAGAGCGCCAAAGTACGTGTACGAACCGCTTGTGACTTTCCGCCGTGCAATGCACCAACAGGCACACCTGCATGAGCGAGCTTGTCAGCTAAACGATCTGCACCGCGCTGAGTCTTTACGAACAAGATTGTCTTACCGTTACGAGCAGCAACCTGATTTGTGATGTCATCTTTATCAGTTGGGTTCATAACCAATACGTAGTGCTCCATTGTCGAAACAGATGCACGATCGTTTTGTAGTGAGTGAGTCTTTGGGTTCTTCAAGTACTGACGAACCAATGAATCAACACCACGATCTAGAGTTGCAGAGAAAAGAAGGCGCTGACCATCAAGCTTTGCCTGATCAAGAATTTCCTTAACAACAGGCAAGAACCCCATATCTGCCATCTGATCTGCTTCATCAAGAACGGTGATTTGCAACTGATCTAACTGAACTTCACCCTTGTTAAGTAGATCAATTAAACGACCAGGTGTAGCAACCAATATTGCAGTTCCACGACGCATTGCAGTGATCTGCTTTGAGTATGACATTCCACCAGCTACTACAACTGATTCATGACCAATTGAACGTGCAAGAGGCATCAAAACTTCATCAATTTGCTGAGCAAGTTCACGTGTAGGAGTTAAAACAAGTGCCAATGGCTTGTGAGGCTTTGCAACCTTGCCATTGAGGTTATTCAGTAGTGCTAAACCAAATGCAAGAGTCTTTCCTGAACCAGTTTGCCCACGACCCAAGATGTCATGTCCCGCAAGAGCATCTGGAAGTGTTGCGATCTGAATTGGGAATGGATGCATGATCCCTTGCTTGCTTAGCGCGTTTACAAGTGGCGCTGCAATTCCAAGATCAGCAAATGTTGTTGTGATCTCAGTTAGGGGAGTTGCATCAACAAGGTTTGCATCTGCAAGGTTTGCTGAAATGTAGTTGTCATCTGCACCGAAATCGACCGCTGCATTTGAATGAGATTTAGCATGCTTCTTGAAATCATCACGAGCATATGCTGGTGAATCATTACGGCGATCGCGTACTGGTCGCTCTGCGCGGAAGTTAGCTGCACGTGTATCAGGTGCAACGCTGCTCTTCTTTGGACGTGTTGGATCAAACTTTTCACGCTTGCGTGGTTCGAAGTTCGGACGACCATCATCTGTGCGTGCGATCTTTGCCTTCACTGCATCGCGACGTGTTGTTGGGCGAGTGTCAGACTCTTTTTTAAATGCTGGACGCTCTGGACGTTCTGCTTTCTTGTAAGTCTTCTTAAACTCTGGTCGTGTTGTTGGGCGTTCCGTGCGCTCTGCACGTGGTGCTGATTCGCGAACTTCGCGCTCTTTAACAAACTTCTTTGCACGAGAATCTGGACGCTGTGAGCGTTCGATACGTGCCTTGCGCTCATCAGGTGCTTCTGTTGGACGTGGCTTTGATGCAGTTTGTTCTTGGTAACGCTTTGCGCGCAACTTTGAACGCTCGACTAAACGAACATCCTTCTTCGATGCTGTTGATGTATCAACATCGGAATAACGACGAGTTGATGCAGGCTTTCCATTCAGTGGCTTAGCTGCTGCACCTTTACGAGCTGCCTTTTGTGCAGTCGTGTGACGCGCCTTTGGAGCCGCCTCTTTGAACTCGGCAGCCTTCTTGGTGCGCTTAGGCTTTCCTGCTGATGCTGCGCGACGAGCTTTTCCGGGCGCGCTAATACGTGGTTGTAGAGACATAGAAATGCATACCAATCGAGACGACAAGCGCGTCTCGGGTATAGCTCGCACATTTGGCGGCTAGGGCGAAAATAAGACTCGCATGTAGTGCTGCAGTTGCAGCACTTGGGGGAAGTGCATTGATGCGGTCGCACCAACGGACTAATTCTACCGTGGATTATTGAATGGAAAAACCAACAGGCAATTCAAGACGATTAGCCGCTAACAACGCTGAATTAGTAAGGATTTCATGTGTAGAGCCATCGGCAACGATGACACCGCCCTTCAAGATGACCGAACGCGCACATAGTTCATATGCGTATGGAAGATCGTGAGTAACCATCACCATTGTGATGTCGAGTGAGCGCAAAATATCGGCTAATTCACGGCGGCTTGCCGGATCCAGATTTGATGATGGCTCATCTAAAACAAGGATTTCAGGCTTCATTGCAAGCACCGTTGCAACAGCTACACGTCGACGCTGTCCAAATGAAAGGTGGTGTGGGGGACGATCTTTGAACTCAATCATCCCAACTAAGTTCAAGGCATCATCAACAATTGCATCTAACTCAGTGCCACGCTTGCCCATGTTGTACGGTCCAAATGCGACATCTTCACCCACAGTCGGCATAAAGAGTTGATCATCAGGATCTTGGAAAACAATTCCGACCTTTGCGCGAATTTCCTTGATTGACTCTTTGTTTTTCGAATCTACCAATTGCCCTGCCACATGTATTGATCCATGAGAAGTTGGGTGAATACCATTCATGTGCATGACAAGAGTTGTCTTGCCAGCTCCATTAGGCCCAAGAAGAGCAACACGTTCACCTTTTTGTACCGAAAGGTTTACGCCAAATAGCGCTTGATTGCCATCAGGATATGCAAAGGCTAGCTCTTTAATCTCTAGACTTGGCGTATTCATTACATTCTTCCAATCAATAATTGAACAAAAAAGATAATTGCCGCAACAAGTGGATAGATCATTGCCATGAACCAAATCGAACTATTAATCCTGTGCTTCTGCTCTTGAGGTAAAACTCCTTCATAACCACGGGACAACATTGAAAGATGTACTCGTTCTCCACGTTCGTAAGAACGAATAAATAAAGCACCTGCAGCGGTAGCTAAAACCTTCCAAGACTTTATTCCGGTGGCTTCAAAACCGCGTGATTCGCGAGCAACTTTCATCCTCTCCATCTCATCGTTGACTACATTGACATAGCGCAACATAAATGAGGCGATTTGAACCATCAGAACAGGAAGTCGTAACCGTTCTAGTCCTCGCAGAATTTCGCGAGCTGTTGTCGAAGTGGACAAAATGATTGCCGTCATAACGCCCAAAGTTCCCTTTACAACAATGCCAGCACCTGCGATTAAACCTTCACGGTATAGCTCAAATGGTCCTACCTGAATTGTTTCGCCAGAGCCAAAAAAGGGCATCAAGATGGCAAAGAAGATGAAGGGGATTTCAATCAATGCACGCTTAAAGAGGGTCACAAAAGGGATTTGTGCCACCTTAACAACGATAAATAACCAGAGAAAGTAGGCCACAAATGCGCCCCACTGTGTAACCGGAGTTGAGACAACGATCAAGATAAAGAAAAGTGCAGCAATGATTTTTAGGTGAGAAGGAAGACCATGTATCACGGTATGACGATGAAGATACAGCCTTTCGCCAACATCATGGCCGTGATGGTGCTTTTCTTCTTGAACTTTAATTTTTCACCGCTCGTGGCTTGCGAGCAATCAATCTGAAGGCCACACCAGCAACAACGGCTGTACCAAGTACACCTGCAACACCAGCAATGCCTACCGATGCTCGCTCATTGTCAACACCCTTTGTTCCGTAATCAGATAGAACAACATCTGCGTTGGTGTTTTCCTTCGCTGTTTCAATGAAGCCAATATCTTCAGCCACCTTTTCCAAACCATCTGGTGAGGAAGAGGCGTAGTAGGAAACTACTCCTGCTAGAAAGAGAGAAACAACAAACCCAGCGATGTAAAACTTTCGGTTGTTAAGCATGTCGAATCTCCAGTTTCTGAGTGTTGTTCTTCCATCCATAAACTAAATCACTACGACTTGCAATCACTGCACTGACCGTTAGGCCAGTAATCAGGCCTTCGCCAATTCCGATCAAGATATGTGTTCCAACCATCGCGCCAAGGACGGTTGTCGTTGAGTAAGTAGCTGTTGCACCCATTGCATACTGAACCGTGAAACTAATTGCAGCCAATGGAACTGAAATAAATCCACCGATCGCAGCAGCAACTGGAATTGACGCCTTCTTTTTTGGAAGTATCTTTCGGATCAATAAGAAAGTGCCATATCCAGCCCATACTCCAACAATTGCCATGTTAAATGTGCTCGCACCTAATGCGGTTAATCCGCCATCGGCAAATAAAAATGCCTGCATCAGCAGAACTATCGTCAGGGCCAAAGTTGCAGCCCACGGCCCCACCAAGATGGCGGCTAAAGCACCACCAATCAAGTGGCCACTCGTTCCTGCAGCAACCGGGAAGTTGAGCATCTGAACAGCGAAGATAAAGACTGCGGTTAGGCCAGCCAAGGGTGCTGTCTTCTCATCGAGCTGCGAGCGTGCCCCCTTTAGGGCAACGGCCACACCTGCAGCTGAAAGCCCAGTAAATATGACCGATGTCTGGACATCTAGAAAACCATCAGGAATATGCATAGAAAAAGGTTAATGCAAACGATTCGCATCTGCAACATATAGGCGAGTTTCTGAGAATTCATAGAGTTGAGCCCAAATCCTAAGCCTCGGCCCACCTTATAAAGATAAGGTCACAGCCATGAGTGAAGACGAAGGCATGGAAGAACTCGTCACGGAAGAGATGCTCTGGGATCGAATTCCCGAAGTTGAAGGTGAAGAGCGTGCCAGCACATATTACGAATTAAGTGCGCGCATCTATGCCCGCGGTCAATACGATGAAGCGCTCGCTCTCGCAGAGACAGCTCGTGACATTTACTCACAGTTAGGTGCGTCAGTTTCTTCAGAAGGATTGGCACAAGCTTATTCAGCGATTGGTTATAACTTAAATCAGTTAAAGCGCATGGATGAAGCAGCCACCGCAATGAGCAAAGCGGTAGAGATTTTGCGCGAAAACAAATCTCCCATCGCATTAGAACTTGCATGCACTCTTGGCGAATGGTGGTACTCATCCAAGAAGTACGACAAAGTTGTAGAGACAATGAATGAATGTGCCCAAGAGCATCTTGTGGATGGAAATGAAATTGGTGCAGCAAATGATCTGCACTTGATTGGTTGCGCAGAACGCGAACTAAAGAATTACGAAAAAGCCATTGACGCATTTAAAGAAGCTCGCTCACTATTTAAGCGCAACAAGGAGGTAATTCATGTTGCGCGTTGCGATCAAAAGATGGCTTCTTGTTTAATCGAATTAGGCGAGGGCGAACTAGCTCTTGAAACAGCTCGCAAAGCGGTTGATGTTTTTGAAACAGGCCATGACCATCGTCGTGAAACTTTTGCCTCCTTTGAATTTGGCAAGGCTCAGATCTTGCTCGAAAAATATGATGAGGGCTTAGCTACTTTAGAAAATGTGTTAGCAATCGTTACCGAAGATGAACCTAAAGATTTTGAGTTCATCGTTGATATCGAATCTCGAATCGCAAAGATTTTAAGAATGCAGGGACGTGCTGAAGAGGCAGATGAAATCGAACGTCGCTTGAAGTCTGTTCAAGAAGCGCTGGAGGATGAACCCGAGCGTGATCTCCTCAATTAAAGGCCAAGAACACCTCAGCATCACAATGGTTTGCCTGGGCAACATCTGTCGTTCGCCCATGGCTGCTGCGGTTTTGGCTAACAAGAAGCAAGCCATTAAATCCCCCAAAATCACAGTTGATAGCGCCGGAACAGGTCCTTGGCATATCGGGCAAGGACCCCATCCATCATCAAAAAAGATTTGGGAAAAAGCTGGCTACAAACATGAACACACAGCTAAGCAGTTTACGAGCAATGATTTTTTTGTCCACGATCTGATTTTGGTAATGGATTCCAGCAACTATCACAATGTAATTTCACTGGCGGAAAATGATGAGCATCGCTCGAAGGTTTTCTATTTAAGAAATTTTGATCCAGATCTAAAGGGTATCGATCCAAGTTCTGCTGATTACTTTAAGTTAGAAGTGCCAGATCCCTATAACCAAAGTGATGAAGCATATGAAGCGACCTTAGCTATGGTGGAACGCGCAGTTGATGGATTGCTTGCCGAAATCACTTCTTAACGCGGTAAGTGTTGTAACGCCCAGTGATACATAGCGATAGCACCTGCAGCTGATGCATTCATTGATCGGGTAGATCCATATTGATTAATCTCGTACAAAACTTCGCAAACGTTAATTCCTTCGTCAGACATTCCCGCGCCTTCTTGTCCAAACAACAGCACGCAGCTTTCAGGTAACTGCGCAGACTCCAATTGCTTTGAACCTGGGACATTATCAATTCCAACAATCGGCAAGCTCTGCTCTTTGCAGTACTGCGCAAAATCTTCAATTGTCGGATGATGCATAACGGTTAAGTATCTATCAGTGACCATTGCACCACGTTTATTCCAGTCGCGCTTTCCGACAATATGAACACCAGAAACATTAAAAGCATTAGCAGTTCTGACGATAGATCCAATATTGAGATCATGTTGCCAATTCTCAATCGCGATCTGCAATTTGTGACGCTTTGTATTCAAATCTGCAACGATCGCTTCTACACTCCAATAGCGATAGTGATCTAAGACATTTCTGCGATCACCATTCAGCAATAGTTCAGGATCGTACTGATCACCTTCTGGCCAGGGCTTTTCATGAGGCCCTACTCCAACAACTGGGAAAAATTCACCTGGGCCAATACTGGCGGGGGTTGTTGGAGAAGACATGTATGCACTCTAAACTGAACACATGTCAGCTATCAACACAGTCGCGTACGCAATCCACCTTCTATCTGTTCTTGGCATTTTGGCTTTGCTTTTGCTTCAGTGGAATAAGTCTCCTCGTAAGTTAAATCCAGGAATTCTGCATGCAGGCCTAACAGCACTTGTGGCTGGAATCGTGTTGGTTGGACTTCATAATAATGTGAAGCCAGATGAAGAGCTCAATCACATTAAAGTCGGAGTTAAATTCATAATTCTTCTAGTAATTCTAGTTCTTGGCTACACAAATGCTAAGAAGCAAGAGCTGACTAAGAATGTTTGGGTGACGATGCTCGGTTTGACCGTCACAAACATTGTTATTGCTTCCTGGCGCTAGTTTAAATCAATGCGCTTTGCACACCGTTTAATTGTTGTCTCCATTTTTCTAAGCACAACTTTAATTCCGGCCCATGCTGCCCTTAGTCCAGCCTCCATTCCTCCGGTCTTTGATGAACTTCTTAAGAATCAAAGACTTTCTAATCCAGCAATGGTTGTTATTGATGGAAGCACCGGTCAAGTAATTTACGAGAAAAATGGTTTTTCACAACGTAAACCAGCATCTGTGATGAAACTATTAACGAGCGCAGCCGTAATTCAAAATTTAGAACTTGATGCAACTTTTAGTACCTCTATAGACATCAATCCTGAGTTAAAGACAGTAATCATTCGAGGTTCATTTGATCCATGGATCAGCTTGGACCATAAAACCGCTAGAAAAATGAGCCGTGCATCTCTTCCATACATGGGCTTTGAAACTCTCAAAGGAGTCAAAGCTTTCAATGGAGGATCGCTGAAGAATTACAAAGTTATATACAGCAATCTCTTTTCTCAAGATGTATCGAATCTAAAATCCTTTTGGGCCAAGCGAGGATTTAAACCAACCTTCAGAGCCGTTTCGGATGATGAGGCGTTTATGGCCTTCGGAGAGCTAATAGTCTCAGAGAACTCTCCAACAGTTGCAACTCTTATTGACTGGATTTTGTTATGGAGCGACAACTCGATCTCCGAAAGATTAGCTCGATTGTCAGCTAAAGCTGCTGGCTATCCGATGAGCAGCAAAGGCGTCGACATGGTTTTCCGTGATGTTTTGGCTGGAATGCAGATTGATGCAAGCAAACTAGTTGTCGCCGATGCAAGCGGCCTATCTCGCAAAAATAAGATCACTGCAAAATTAATGGCTGAATTTTTGTACAAGATACGTCAGGAAGAAAAGTATTCAGTGATTTACTCAGGGCTACCCATCGGTGGAGTTTCAGGAACATTACGCACCCGCTTCATTACTACAGCACCATCAGCGGTTGGATTGGTAAGAGCAAAGACTGGAACTTTAAATGGGACTGCAACCCTTGCAGGGTACGTTGAATCTACGGACCGCGAATATGTCTTCGTAACTCTCGCTGATGAGATCCCAAGAGGAAATACGGCGCTTAACCGTGCACGCGATGCGATTGATCGAGTTCTGGGAAGAATTGCTGCTCCAAATATACCGGCGGAGATTTCTGCAACTCCTTAATTGTTGGAGTAAATCTTTATCTGCCCCTTATAGCAAGCGATCCAAGTGTTGCCTGTTGGATTGTCATATGTAATTCCAATAGGTTCATTGCACACATTGATGTTTTGCGTGACCTTCATATCGCTAGTGCGAACCCGTGACATGGTGTCACTCTTGTAGTTAACAACAAATAAATGAGAACCATCGGCATTGATTGCAAGACTTCGGGCAGCATTACCGGTTTTCACTGATTTTCCAGCTTTGTTGTTTACCAGATCCCACGAAGCAACTTTTCCTGAAAGGTTCATGGTCACATACATCATGCTGTTGTCAGGTGATAAAACAATGGCGCGCGGGTTGCTTCCGATTGGAATATAGGTAGTTGTGAAATCCTGCATATCAATCACATGGATTCTGTTTCCACCCATTTCAGCAACATAAGCTTTGGTTGAATCATTATTTATAGCTATTCCACGGGGATATCGACCAATTTTTACCGTCTTTACAACCTTATTCTTTTCAACAGAGATTACTGAAACGGTATAAGAACACCAATTAGCAACTAAGACATACTTATTGTCCGGAGTTACTTCTACAACCTTAGGGACAGATCCAACTGGATATACCGCATCAATTTGGTAGTTACTGCGATTTATTCTGTAAACAAAACTCTTGTCATATCCATTGGCGGGTGAGCAGGTGTCAGTTCCTTCTTTGTTAAAACCCTTGCCGTACATCGCGTAATTACTCACGTAGAGGTACTTGCCATCTGGCGAGAAAGTACCTTCTACGGGAGCACCCTTGTAATTTCCAGAGTAGTTAGAGAATCCAAAATCCTTTAAGGAAACCGAATCAGAGATTGTGTGTATTAGCTTGAAGGTTTTAGCGTCATAGACAGTTACCGAGTGTCGGTACATCATGTTGTGTGCGCTCACGACACCATCAGATGAAGATCGAACCGACTTAGGAGCGATAGAGCCATTGATTGTATGAATCAACTTCATGGATGGAGCAGGCAGCTCGGCTTGGGCAGGATATGGAATCACACACAAGGAGAGAAGTAAGAGAGAGATTAAGAGTTTAGAGCGCATTTTCTAACTGTACTAGTTAGTCATCATCCTCTTCATCATCATCATCATCATCATCATCGTCATCGTCATCGTCGTCATCATCATCCTCTTCATCATCATCGTCGTCATTACCTGTTGGCAATGTTGCTATAGATGGATTGGCCAGGGCGGTTGTGGCAACAGCGACTGCGCCAATAGTTGCAACGGTGGCTGGATTAGCAATGGCGGATTTAACAGAGGAATCAGCGGGAGAGGTTGCAGCTGATTGGACCCCAACGTTCTCCTCTGGAGCTGCGGTTGCTGAAGAAACCGGTGCGAGATCAGGAGATTGCGATACAAAGCCGCCGACCCCAAGGATCATCGCTGCAACAAGTACGCCACTGATCGGCAGGGACTTGGACACCTTGCGAAGTTGTGGCTTTTCATCTGAGTCGGTGATCTCAAACCATTCAGGCTTATTGTTCTCAGTCATGGTTCTACCTTTTCTTCTTCATCTACGGTCTCCGTTGAGAGCAAGGTAACTAGTATCCCTGTGAGAGGTCTGGGAGGCGTGGTTCGAAAGGCTGAGTAATCTTGGCGGGTGAGCAGCGCTATGCGGGGATATATCGATCTAATGAAGTTACGAGTGGTAGAACTCTTACTCGTTTCAACATTACCGGCGATGGTCTTAGCTGCCAAAGGGTTGCCAGAGTTTGGATTAGCTTTCGCAACTATTTTTGCTGGAACTCTTGCCGCCGGCAGTGCAAATGCTTTCAACATGGTGATTGAAAGTGATCTTGATAAATTAATGGCACGCACTGCAAAGCGTCCAATTGTTACTGGTCAAATTTCAAAGAGAAACGCAACTATTTTTGCAACTCTTATTGGAGCTCTTGCCTTAATTATTTTTTGGGTTTTCACAACCCCGCTCGCAACACTTCTTGCACTGATTGCAATTGTCTTCTACGTCGTTGTCTACACAATGGCTCTGAAACAACGCACTTCACAAAATATTGTTTGGGGCGGAGCTGCAGGTTGCATGCCAGTGTTAATCGGTTGGTCTGCAGTTACTAATTCATTGTCAGCAACTGCATGGGCTTTCTTCTTTGTAATTTTCTTTTGGACACCCCCGCACTTCTGGGCGTTAGCAATTAAGTACAAAGATGATTACGCGGCAGCCGGAACACCAATGCTTCCAGTTGTTGCAACAAAGGGTCGAGTCCACAGAGAGATGTGGTTTCACACCATCTTGATGATTGCCTCATCAGTATGGTTGATTGTTGCTGCCGAACTACCTTTGTGGGCTTTGGTTGTAACCATCGCATTAGGTTTAGTTTTCGCTGTCCAGCTTGTGGCGCTAAAAGAAGGATCTGCAGAGTATGCAAAGGTTGCTGGAAAGATTTTTCAATGGTCTATTACTTACTTAAGTCTCTTGTCAGTCCTGCTAGTTGTTGCACAACTACTTAGCTAGAGCTTGTTGTAAATCCTTAATCAAATCACTTGAGTGCTCTAATCCCACAGACAAGCGCAACACTGATTCTGTGATGCCCATTTCCGCCTGAACTTCTGGCGCTAAACGTCGATGTGTAGTTGATGATGGGTGGGTAATCAAAGATTTGCTGTCACCTAAGTTATTAGAGATATCAATGACTCGAAGCTTGTTCATAAAGGCAAAAACTTCGGCTTGAGAGCCATTGAATTCAATACCTATTGTCGATCCACCACCATTATTCATTTGCTTCATCGCTAATTCATGTCCTGGATGAGATTTCAATCCTGGGTAGCGCACAGATTTGATAGCGGGTTGCTTTTCAAGGAATTCTGCAACCGCTTGAGCATTTGAAACCATGCTCTCAACACGCATGTGCATCGTTTCTAGTGATTTAACTAGTACCCAAGCGTTGAATGCACTGAGCGCAGGACCTGTATGACGAACAAATGGCAGAAGCTTTTCTTGAATATAAGAAGCAGATCCCAACAATGCACCAGCAAGTACTCGACCTTGACCATCAATGTGCTTGGTTGCAGAGTACATAACAACATCAGCACCAAGTGATAAAGGTTTTTGCAATACTGGAGAAGCCATCACATTGTCCACAATTACCGTTGCTCCAACTTTATGTGCAAGCTCGCTCACCATTGCGATATCAACGATTTCAAGCAATGGATTACTTGGTGTTTCAATGAAGACAGCCTTTGTCGGTTTATTTAGCGCTTTGGCCCAAGCAGCTGGATCATTTCCCTTTACTAACTCAAAGGTAACGCCCCACTTAGGTAAAAACTCTGTGATTACAACGTGACAAGAAGAGAACATAGCCGCTGATGCAACGACATGGTCACCCTGTTCAATCAGGCATGCAAGGGATGCGAACATTGCAGACATTCCTGAACCTGTTGCCACGCACATTTCAGCACCTTCAATTGCAGCCAAACGCTTTTCAAACATCGCAATTGTTGGGTTATGGAAACGGCTGTACAAGTAATGATCTGTTTCTTCTGCAAAGGAATCAAATGCTTCTTCAGCTGATGTATATGTAAAACCACTGTTAAGAAATAAAGCTTCAGAAGTTTCACCAAAGCCTGTGCGAGCAAGACCAGCTCGAACTGAATGTGTTTGTGGATGTAATTCCCAGTTAGGTCCCAGAGTTTCTGGACGAGGTTGGTACCCCCAAGGTCGCTTGCTCATAGGGTAATTGTGGCAGAGTAAGGCCATGGCTAATACTGCAATTTCAGTCTCAGATTTATCCAAAAAGTACGATGATCGCCTAGCGGTCTCACACATCAACTTTGAAGTCCCGCTCGGAACAGTTTGTGGCTTTGTTGGCCCCAATGGCTCTGGCAAGACAACCACAATGCGCATGCTGCTTGGTCTCATTACCCCAACAACAGGTCAAGGCCACATTCTTGGTGAACCGATTGAACATCCAGAAAAGTACTTAAGCCGTGTTGGCGCGATGATTGAAGGCCCAGCTTTTTATCCAGCCTTATCAGGTCATGAAAACTTGATGGTGCTTGCGCGTCTTGGCGGCTTTCCTGTCGAACGGGTACAAACACTTTTGGAAAAAGTCGGTTTAGGTGACCGCGGAAAATCAAAGTACAAGACTTATTCATTAGGTATGAAGCAACGTTTAGGAATTGCAGCTGCTTTATTGCCAGATCCAAAGTTGCTTATGTTGGATGAACCAACAAATGGCTTAGATCCTGAAGGTATCCAGGAAGTTCGTGCACTTCTTCGTGATTTAGCAAATGATGGAACAACAGTCTTTGTCTCTTCCCACCTACTTTCTGAACTAGAAATTATTAGCGATCACATAGTGATGCTACGTAAAGGCGAGATTGTTTTTGCCGGTCCTATCGGTGATCTTATGACAAAGCAGCAGCCGACAATAATTGCTAAGTCACTTCAGCACGCCGACCTTGCCAAGATTGTTGAGCTATCAGAAAAATCTGGCCATCACGCTGTAATTCGCAATGACTCTGTCCATATCTTGGCTCCGATGGATTGGGCACCGATACTCAATAAAGCGGCCTTTGATGCAGGAATAACTCTGGCGCAGTTAGCGCCACAACTGCCAAATCTGGAAGAAACATTTTTTGAAATGACGGGGGACAAGTAATGTTAAATGTCGTCAGAGCAGAACTTCGTAAGTTACGCCGTCCAACATTGTTTCTCGGCACCATGGGTGCGGTTATATTTTTTAGCGGACTCTTTTCAGCCTTGCTGTACCTATTAATTGATTCAGCTCAAGGAAATGCTGATCGTGGGCGAGTAATTAGTCGCGAGGTATTGGCTTTAGCAAGCGGTGGTGTCCAGGGTTTTGCAAACGTAGGTGGCTTCTTGGGCATTATTGCCTTGTGCGTTTTTGCAGCTCAGACTGCACAGGAGTACACATACGGAACTCTTCGCAACTTATTGGTTCGTCAACCAAGTCGTATGAAGATTTTGTTTGGAAAGTTGATATCAATGATCATCTTTGCGTTGGTGATGATAACCATATCCGCAGTTATAAGTATTGGTACCTCGGCGATCTTGGCACCAACCGTGGATGTGTCTACGGAGCTATGGTTCTCCAGTGCTGGAATTGAGTTTATTTACACAACATTTATCAATGTAACCATTTCGGTGGTTGGCTACGGAATCATCGGAATGGTTCTGGGACTTCTTCTGCGTTCTCCAATTAGTGCCATTTCATTGGGAGTTCTTTGGTTATTAATTGTTGAGACTTTGCTGATAGCGGTGAAAAATTCTTTGCAATCTTGGATGCCTGGTTACCAATTAAGCACTATCGCATCAGGTGGAACCACAGATGTCACCTACTCGCATGCCCTTGCTGTTGGTGGCGCATATGTTGCGCTTGGGGCCTTGGTAGCCTCAATACTCTTTGTTCGTCGTGATGTAGCTAATTAGGGACACTCACACCTAAAAACAGCCTTTTCCAAGGTTGGGGATTTATTCTTGAACCCTTCCCTCCGAAAGGTTAATTGTGAAAAAGAGTTTTAGGGCGATTTCCCTTGCGGTAATTCTGGGTCTGGCGATTCCGTCACTTCCAGCTATCGCAGCACCTAAACCAACCTTGGCGGAGATTGAAGCTGCAAAGAAGGTTGAAGCGGCGAAGAAAAAAGCGGCAGAAGCACAAGCCAAAAAACTAGCTGCCGCTAATCAAAGCTTAAGAACGCTCACCGCAAAGGCAAATGCCGCAACAGCGTTGTATCGCAAGGCACAAGCAGAGTTAGCGGTTGCCACAACGGCTGCAAACCTCGCAGCTAAGCATGCAGCAGAGACCGCTGCAGCTGTTGCCGAAGCTCACGCAACTATTGGGCGTCTAGCTTCAAATGCTTACATTATGGGTGGAAGCATTACCGATATCGAACCTTTGCTGAGTTCAAATGGCCCACAAGATTTAATTGATCAACTATCAACCTTAAGCACACTTGGCGCTCAAAACTCAGTTGCACTGGCACTTTTCAAAGTTGCAGAAGAAGAGGCACGAAAAGCGAAAAAAATTGCAGATGATGCAAAAGCAGTTCAAGTGATTGCAACTGAGAAAGTTGAAGCAGCTAAGAAAGTTGCAGATGATGCAAAAGCTGAACAAGCCAAAGAGGTTGCAAAGCTTCAAAAAGTTCAAGATGAATTAATGCGCCAATTGATGAGTGCGCGCAAAGTAAGAACAACTCTTGAACAGCAACGACAACTTGCTTTGCTCGAAGAGAGTCAAGCAAACACAGCTATACAAACCGGAGGCCAAAAAAATGTTTGGCCTGATCGTGGATTTAAGGGACGTTCAACAAGTCGAACAACACAAGCACAACGTGATAAAGCTGTTGCATTTGCGAAGACACAAGTGCTTGCCCGTAAACCATATGTGTGGGGCTCAGAGGGCCCAAGTTCATTTGATTGCTCGGGCTTAGTTTATGCGGCTTACAGGGCAGCGGGATTAGGTTGGCCAAACTGGGATCGACTTAACTCAGCGCTTTACTCTGGGTACACAATGCATGTTTCATTGAAAGACCTTGTTCCTGGAGATCTACTCTTTTATTCCTACAAGGGATCAATTTCGACAATTCACCACATCACCATTTATGCCGGAAACGGAATGATGTGGGAGGCGAACTCGAAGGGTAAGGGCTTGCTGTACTCCAATATTTACAGCATCAAAGGTTTGATGCCATTTGGTGGCCGCGTCTAAGTCAGCAGTAGTGTTAAGCCATGACGACAGCGGTCCCAACGGTACGTAGCGCTGTTCGAACCTGGCTAGATAAATATGAAGCTGGCGACACGGTTCTTGTTGCAGTTTCTGGTGGAGCGGATTCATTGGCTTTAGCTCACGCATTATCAATTGAATCAAAAGAGTGTGTAGTTACAGTTATTGGTGTAACTGTTGATCACCAACTCCAGGAAAATTCTGGTGTACAGGCAGAAAAAGTTAGAGAGCAGCTAAAAGAGATTGGCTTAAATTGCATCGTTAAGAAAGTTAATGTTGAGATTAAAGAAGGATTAGAAGCCTCTGCCCGTAAAGCGCGTTATGAAGCTTTACAAGAAGTAGCAATTGAGCACAACGCTGTTGCGGTTTTTCTTGGACACACTCGTGATGATCAAGCAGAAACAGTTTTGCTCGGATTGGCCCGAGGATCCGGAACTCGTTCTCTGTCGGGAATGGCACACCATAAAGGCCTCTATATTCGCCCATTACTTGAAGTCACACGAGTCCAAAATGAGCTGTACTGCAAAGAGCTGAAATTAGAGTTTTGGAATGATCCTCACAATGAGAATCCAGATTTTTCACGTGTACGAGTTCGCACCGTTGCATTACCTGCGTTAGAGAAAAGCATCGGTCCAGGAATTGCAGAGGCGTTAGCTCGTAGTGCGCATCTTTTGCGAGATGATGCAGATGCTTTGGAGAACTGGGCAAAGCGAGAAGAGGATGAGGTAGACCTTTCAGATCTCGATTGTTCCCATCTTGAAACTTTGCCTCGTGCTATTCGAACCCGTGTCATCAGAGCGGCGATCTATGCGGCAGGTGCTCCTGCAGGGATGGTCACGATGGAGCATGTGGGCTCAGTTGAGGCCCTAATCTCAGCCTGGAAGGGTCAAGGTGCGCTCAATTTGCCGGGCGGTGTGAAGGTTGAGCGGATTTCGGGCAGACTTTCGCTCTCACAGCACCGACCTTAGGGAGAATCGTGGATTTAGAAGCAGTCAAGGGCGATATCGAACGAGTAATCGTGACCGAAGAACAGTTGCAAGTACGCATCAAGGAACTTGCCGCGCAGGTTGATAAGGATTACGAGGGTAAAGACCTTTTACTTGTTGGAGTGCTTAAGGGTGCTGTTATGGCTGTCGCGGATTTCTCACGCGCATTACAACGTCATGTCGATATGGATTGGATGGCGGTTTCTTCTTATGGTTCCGGAACTAAATCCAGCGGTGTTGTTCGAATTCTAAAAGATCTTGATCGTGATATCACAGGTAGAAATGTTTTGATTATTGAAGACATCGTAGATTCTGGCTTAACCCTGTCTTGGCTTAAGGCAAACCTTGAATCGCGCGGAGTTGGTTCTGTAGAAATTCTCTCAATTCTTCGCAAACCTGAAGCTGCAAAGGTTGAGGTCGATGTTAAGTATGTTGGCTTTGATATTCCAAAGGATTTTGTCATTGGATACGGACTCGACTTTGACGAGAAGTATCGCAACCTCCCATTCATTGCTGTGCTTGCTAAGCACATGTACGAATAACTTCTGGAGTCCCCACATATGTCACAAGTACAAAAGCCAAAGAAACCCGCGAAGAAGAGTTTTTCGGGTAAGCAAACAAACAAAAAGCCTCCAACAAAGAGTCAAAGATTATTTCGCGGACCACTATTTTGGATTGTTGCTGCGATCTTTGCCGTAACTGTATTTGGACAGATATCTTCTGCGGGTAATCGCTACACACAGATTGAAACATCACAGGCGGTTGAAGCCATTTCTAAGGCGCAGGTTCTCTCAGCTGAATTAGTTGATAGAGATCAGAAGATTCGCTTAATACTCACGCCTGGCACCTTAATTAAGGGCTCTTCCAAGGTAGAAGCTTTTTATGTTGCCCGCCAAGAGCCAACAATTGTTGATGCTTTAACAGGAAATCCTCCTGCAAATGGTTGGAATGTGAAGGTTCCATCGCAATCACTTCTTGTTTCATTCCTCTTTTCAATAGTTCCCTTCTTATTGATTGGCTTTTTGTTCTTCTGGATGATGAGTCAAGCCCAAGGCGGAAACAAGGTTTTTCAATTTGGAAAATCACGAGCAAAGCTTCAAGACCCAGATGTACCTAAAACAACCTTTAAGGATGTTGCTGGAGCAGATGAAGCCCTTGCTGAACTTGATGAGATTAAAGATTTCCTAGCTAAGCCAGAAAAGTACGCACCTCTTGGTGCCAAAATTCCAAAGGGTGTTTTGTTGTTTGGTCCTCCGGGAACAGGAAAGACCCTGCTAGCTCGCGCCGTTGCCGGTGAAGCGGGAGTACCTTTCTATTCAATCTCTGGCTCTGATTTCGTTGAAATGTTTGTTGGTGTAGGTGCTGCTCGTGTGCGCGATCTATTTGCTCAAGCAAAAGAGAATGCACCTGCGATTGTTTTTATCGATGAGATTGATGCTGTTGGACGTCAACGTGGAGCTGGAATGGGTGGCGGGCATGATGAACGTGAACAGACACTGAACCAACTTCTCGTTGAGATGGATGGATTTGAAGACAACTCAAAGGTTATTTTGATTGCAGCAACAAACCGACCTGATGTTTTGGATCCAGCGTTGCTACGCCCAGGCCGTTTTGATCGCCAGATTGCAGTTGATCGTCCAGATCTCAAGGGACGTGAAGCCATCTTGCAGGTTCACGCAAAGGGCAAGCCAATCAGCGATGAGGTAAAGCTAGTTGAATACGCACGTCGTACACCTGGCTTTACGGGTGCAGATCTAGCAAATGTCCTTAACGAGGCAGCCTTGCTTTCTGCACGTGATAACAAAACCGTCATCGGCAATGTAGAACTTGATGAGGCGATCGATCGTGTAATGGCTGGACCACAACGCAAATCACGTTTAATGAATGATGATGAACGTCGCGTTACCGCGTATCACGAAGCAGGCCATGCACTAGTTGCGCATGCACTGCCTCATACAGATCCAGTTCACAAAGTAACGATCATGCCTCGCGGGCGTGCACTTGGTTACACAATGGTTCTTCCAGATGAGGATAAATACTCAACAACGCGTAATCAGCTTTTGGATCAATTGGCATACTCTCTCGGTGGTCGTGCAGCTGAAGAGTTGATCTTCCATGATCCATCAACTGGTGCATCAAACGATATTGAAAAAGCAACTGCACTCGCTCGTGCCATGGTGACTCAATACGGAATGACGGAAGCTGTTGGCGCAATCAAACTTGGAGGCGGCTCTACTGAACCTTTCCTTGGTCGCGATTATGGACATCAGCGTGATTACAGCGAAAACATTGCCGCAGTTGTTGACCGCGAAATTCGCCTACTAATTGAGAACGCTCATCAGGAAGCTTTTGATATTTTGGTTGCAAATCGCAAGATCCTTGATGAAATGGTGATTCAACTTCTTGAAAAGGAAACCCTTAATAAGTATGAAATCGCAGATATTTTTAAGAAGGTAAAGCTTGTGACTAAGCGTCCAGCTTGGACAGGTTCTGCAACACGTATTCCTTCAGAGCAACCACCTGTTGATGTGCCAGAACGTTTAATAGTTGATACACCTGTCGAAGAAAAAAAGAAGCCTGTCCGACGAAAAAAGGCTTCAAGTGACGGTAAATAAGGTCACCGTGACAGATGGTCGCGCTTCTGGTCCTTATGACCAAGAACGTGCGGAAAAGGCTGTCCGCGAGCTGCTTTTAGCCCTTGGCGAGGATCCAGATCGCGAAGGTTTAAAGGAGACCCCTGCACGTGTTGCACGAGCGATGAAGGAAAACTTTGAAGGATTGTGGCAATCACCTGAAGACGTCTTAACGACAACCTTTGATATTGGTCATGAAGAGCTTGTCATTGTTCGCGACATCGAAGTATTTTCAAATTGCGAACACCACTTAACTCCCTTCCATGGCGTGGCACATATTGGTTACATTCCACGAGGAAAGATCACAGGTCTTTCAAAGTTAGCTCGTTTAGTTGATATGTACTCAAAACGCCCACAAGTTCAGGAACGTTTAACAACACAAATTGCAGATGCAATGGTTGAGATTTTGGATCCGCTAGGTGTAATCGTCATTATTGATTGTGAACATTTATGTATGTCCATGCGTGGAGTAAAGAAGTCTCATGCACGCACAACAACATCTGCGGTGCGTGGAGCGCTTAATAATCCAGCGACTCGCGCAGAAGCAATCTCCTTAATCACTAAGGGTTAACTCATGTTGGTGATGGGCATTTTAAATGTAACGCCTGATTCATTTGCCGACGGAGGAAGGCATAATGATTTCGAAGCTGCTGTCGCACGCGGAGTTGAAATGATCGCCGAAGGTGTAGATATTATTGATATTGGTGGTGAATCAACTCGCCCCGGCGCAGAGCGAGTCACTGAAGAAGAAGAAATAGCTAGAACGATTCCTGTAATTACAGAACTTGCCAAACATGGCGTAACGATAAGTATCGACACTATGCGGGCAAGTACCGCCGAAGCTGCAGTTAAAGCGGGAGCATCAATTATTAATGATGTCAGTGGGGGCTTGGCTGATGGTGCAATGTTGCAAACAGCTGCCGGATTAAATGTTCCGTATATCGCGATGCATTGGCGTGGGCACTCAAAAGATATGAATTTCAAGGCTATTTATGGGGATGTAGTGAGCGAGGTTATTTCAGAGCTCACTGAGCGTATTGAGGCAGCGCTAGATGCAGGAATTCAAAAAGACAAGTTGATCATCGATCCAGGTATTGGGTTTGCAAAGGATGCCGAACACAACTGGGCGATCATTGATGCAATCGATCGCTTTGTATCCATAGGTTATCCAGTCTTAGTTGGGGCATCTCGCAAAAGATTTCTAGGTGGAGATTCGCCTGATGAAAGAGAGCAGGCAACAATTAATTTAACAAAACAGCTTGGCACAACTGGCGTGTGGGCGGTTAGAGTTCATAGTGTGAAGCCACATAAGGAGGTGCTCAGCTCATGAAGGATCAAATTATTTTGACGGGAATTCATGGCTTTGGGTATCACGGTGTCTTTAATCATGAGAGAAAAGATGGCCAAGATTTTTTCGTGGATTTAACCCTCAGCATCGATTTAACAGCACCTTCTAATACTGATGCAATCGAAGACACGGTCAACTATGCTGAGATAACAGATTTAGTTGTGGAAGAGATAACTAGTAATCCAGTTAACTTGATTGAGAAGTTAGCAGGACGAATCGCTGAGAGAGTTCTTAATCAACACCTGAAGGTTCAGCAGGTGTCAGTAACGGTTCACAAGCCGCAAGCACCGGTCGCTGCACAGCTAAAAGATATTGCAGTTGTCGTTACTCGAGTTCGATGAAAGCGGTTATCGCATTAGGTGCCAATATTGGCCACCCTCAGGAAAATCTAGATTTAGCGATCGCTTTATTACGTGAAGCAACCGATGTTAAAATGGTTTCCTCCTATTACTCAACTGCACCTGTTGGTGGTCCAGAACAACCTGATTATCTAAACGCTGTCTGCATTCTTGATAGCGATCTACCTGCGATGGATTTGTTATCCCTGCTGCATGGAATTGAAAAGAGCTTGGGCCGAGAAAGAGTTGTTCACTGGGGTCCGCGGACAATCGATCTGGATTTGATTCAATTTGGTGGACTGCTGAGCAAGGCCGATGAATTACAACTTCCCCACCCTCGCGCACATGAAAGACGATTTGTTTTACAACCTTGGTTTGAAATTGAGCCTGATGCAATCCTGCTTACGCATGGACCGATAAAAGAACTGTTGGAGCAATTGCCCGCTTAGCGGTAAACTTTGAAACATCTCGCCCGGTACCCCGAAAGGACTGGAGCCACTGAAATGACAGTATTAGTGCCAACTATGGGCGCCTTGCATAAAGGCCACCAAGCGTTGATTAAACGTGCGCGCACATTGGACAAGGATGTCATCGTAAGTATCTTTGTTAATCCACTTCAGTTTGAAAACAAAGAGGATTTAGAAAAGTATCCCCGCACACCGCAGCGGGATATTGAGATCGCAACTATCGCCGGTGCAAATGAGGTGTGGTTTCCTGAGTACGAAGATTTGTATCCAGAAGGATTTAAAACACTCAGTGCAGGTGCATTAGGAGATAAGTTTGAAGGCGCATCTCGTCCTGGCCACTTTGATGGTGTCGTAACTGTTGTAGATCGTCTCTTTGCAATCGCAAAACCTGACAAAGCTGTATTTGGCGAAAAGGATTTCCAACAATTAACAATTGTTAAAGCAATGAAGAGTAAGGTTGAAATCGTAGCTGTACCTACAGTTCGCGAGTTTGATGGCCTAGCGCTGTCATCGCGCAATGTTCGCTTAAGCGAAACTGGACGAGAGGTCGCATTAGTCATTCACCGTGCGCTTAATGCGGCAAAGCTAGCCCCATCAATAGAAATTGCTCAGGAGATTCTCAATTCAACTCTTGCTACAGAGCCAGGCTTTGAAAAGGATTACGCCACGATTATTGATGAAAATGATTTCTCACCCGCCAATGACCAAACTAAAAGCCGAAGAGCAATTATTGCTGGCTGGGTAGATGGCGTTCGATTGTTAGACAACATGCCAATGGTGGGGAGATAAGAATGTTATTAGCTGTTGATGTCGGAAATACAAACACTGTACTTGGAATCTTTGATGACAAGGAAATGATTAGATCCTGGCGCGTAAAAACAGATCCGCGCAGTACCGCTGATGAGTTGTGGTTGCAGTACCGTGCATTAGTTGAGGATTACAACCTAACTGGGCTCTCAGTCTGTTCTACTGTTCCGGCGACATTGCGCGAACTTCGAACCATGATCGCTGATTACTTTTCTGATGTTCGAGTAACAATTGTTGAACCAGGAATTAAGACAGGTGTTCCATTGTTAGTTGATAATCCAAAAGAGATCGGTGCAGATCGCATCGTCAATACTCTTGCAGCACACACACTCTTTGGTGGCCCTGCAATAGTTGTAGATTTTGGAACATCGACAAACCTTGATGTTGTCTCACTAAAGGGAGAGTTCCTAGGTGGAGCACTCGCACCCGGAATTGAAATCTCAGTTGATGCTCTTGCTTCGCGTGCAGCGCAACTTCGTAAGGTGGAGCTCATCAAGCCAAAGAATGTAATTGGTAAAAACACTGTCGAAGCGCTTCAATCCGGAACGATCTATGGATTCGCAGGCCAAGTGGATGGATTGGTAGATCGAATTACAGCAGAGCTTGTGGAGACATATTCAGAAAAGCCAACGGTGATTGCTACCGGGGGATTAGCGCCACTAATTATCGGGGTTTCAGAAACTATCGACCATCATGAGCCTGATTTGACGTTGATTGGGCTTCGCCTGATTCACGAACGAAATGCATGAGTCGGTAGACTTCACGACCTATGAGTACTGAGAATTTACCTACGGAAGAGGATCTGCCTGAGCAGCTCCGTATTCGACGCGAAAAGCGCGCATCTTTACTAGAGCGCAATGTTGAGCCATACCCAGTCTCTGTGCCTCGCACTAAGTCTCTTAAAGAGATCCGCGACAAATACACCGGACTTGAGATCGATGTGGCAACCGGTGATATCGAGTCTTTAACTGGCCGAATTATCTTTAAGCGCGATACCGGAAAGCTTTGCTTTGCAACTTTGCGCGAAGGTGATGGAACTGAGCTGCAGGCGATGTTGTCTTTAGACAAGGTCGGACAAGAGGTTCTTGATTCTTGGAAATCAGATATTGATCTTGGTGACATCGTTTCTATTACCGGAGAAATCATCACATCAAAGCGCGGAGAACTTTCAATTCTGGCGAATTCATGGACTTTGGCATCAAAATCTTTGCGTCCACTGCCAAATGATCACAAGCCAATGTCTGAAGAAACTCGCGTTCGTATGCGTTATGTAGATTTGATTGTTCGACCAGAGGCTCGTAGCAATGCGCGTTTGCGCCCAACAGTGATGAAATCTCTTCGCGACACCTTTGATAAGGCTAACTTCATCGAAGTTGAAACTCCAATGCTTCAGGTCATGCATGGTGGAGCAGCAGCTCGCCCATTCAAATCTTTCTCCAATGCATATGATATGGATCTGTACCTGCGTATCGCACCAGAGCTTTTCTTAAAGCGCTGTGTTGTTGGTGGAATCGAACGAGTTTTTGAGATTAACCGTAACTTCCGCAATGAGGGCGCAGACTCATCCCACTCTCCAGAGTTTGCGATGATTGAAAGCTATATGGCATATGGCGACTGGATGTCGATCGCTGACCTGACCCGTACCTTGGTTCAAAACGCAGCGATGGCTGTTGCAGGTTCACATGTTGTTACCCATCACGATGGTCGCCAAGCCGACCTTGGTGGCCAGTGGAAGCAAATCTCCTTGTATGACGCTATTTCTAATGGTGTTGGCGAGAGCGTTACAGCCCTTACCCCGTATGCAGATTTGAAGAGAATTGCTGAAAAGCTAGGCATGAAGATTGATCCAAAGTGGATTACAGGAAAGCTTGCTGAAGAAATCTTCGAACACGTTGCTCGTCATCTATTAGTCGAACCTACATTTGTTATGGGCTTCCCTGTAGATACATCTCCATTAGTTCGTGCACATCGCGAGCTTCCGGGTGTTGCAGAAAAATGGGATCTTTACATTGATGGATTTGAACTTGCGACAGGTTACTCAGAGTTGATTGATCCAGTTGTGCAACGTGATCGTCTAGTCGAACAAGCAACTCTTGGATCAAAGGGTGATCTTGAAGCTATGCAAGTAGATGAAGATTTCTTGCGCGCAATGGAGTTTGCAATGCCACCAACTGGTGGAATGGGAATGGGTGCTGATCGTTTACTCATGGCGCTAACAGGTCTTGGAATTCGCGAAACAATTTTGTTTCCACTTGTTAAGCCCGAAGTTGATTAATCAATGGAGATTCGTCCAGCACGTACCAGTGACATCAAAGGCATTCGCCAATTAATTGATTCATATGCACCACAAGGTCGCTTGCTTTCAAAGGAAACTGTAACTTTGTATGAAAGCGTTCAGGAGTTCACCGTTGCCATTGAAAGTGACACAGTTGTTGGTTGCGGTGCTCTGCACGTTCTTTGGGAAGATTTAGCAGAAGTTCGCACGGTTGCTGTTTCTGAAGAGCTGCGCGGCAAGGGTGTTGGTCATCAAATCTTGGATTCCATTATTGATCGTGCACACAACATTGGTGTTAAGAGAATTTTCTGTCTGACCTTTGAAACCAAGTTTTTTGGCAAGCACGGTTTTGAGGTGATCGAAGGAACTCCAGTTGAGCCCGAGATTTATAAGGAGCTCTTGCGTTCCTACGATGCTGGTGTGGCTGAGTTCCTGGATCTTGAGTCGGTAAAACCCAATACCCTGGGAAATACCAGAATGCTCAAAAAGCTGTAACCACCCAGATTTAGTCCGATTTCGGGCATAACCCCGCCACATTTGGGGTTGTAAAGGTCAGAAGCATTCCGCCTCGCGAGCGTAGGCCCGCAGGTATTAGGCTTAACGAAAGAACGATCCAAAGGAGCACCGCCCATGTTTGAGCGCTTTACAGACCGAGCCCGTCGCGTTGTCGTGCTGGCCCAAGAAGAAGCACGCATGCTCAACCACAAC
>JBIKXW010000017.1:0-23814 GCA_044355565.1 Candidatus Planktophila sp.
TCACACAAGAGCGTTTAGATTTACTGCGCGAAGCTGATGCAATTGCTAGAGCCGAGTTAAAGTTGGCTGGGTTAGATCGCGAAATTTGGCAATGCCCAGTAGTCCTATTAGCCGATGTCCGCAGCGTTGGAGTTCAGGGGGATGGGCGCACCTACGGGCACCCGATTGTTTTGCGACCAGTTTCATCTGAGGATGCGATGACGGCAGATTGGTCTCGGGTGCCGTACGAGGTGCTAGAAAAGATTTCTACCCGCATCACCAATGAGGTTCGTGAGGTGAACCGAGTAGTCCTTGATGTTACGAGCAAGCCACCTGGCACCATTGAATGGGAATAAATTAAGGGTTTTCACAGGGTTTAGATTTACCATTAGCGCCATGACAAAGGGAGTAAATGTGAAGAAGCTTGTAATTGCTGTTGTGGCAATCTCTCTCATCCTTTCACCGTCGGCTTTCGCTGAAGCAAAAAGCAAGTCTGTAAAATCTGCGAAGGTTCCAGCTATAAAGTGCAAGACAACAAAGGCGGTTGGTCACACACCACCCGCTGTTGCACCTGCAGAGAAATTACCTAAGAGATTTACTCGAACATTCACCTTTGAGACAAACTGCGGAAATATTGTTGTTACGACTGTTGGCCCTAGAGCGCCTATAACCATTACACAGTTATCAACCTTGGCTCGTGGTGGGTTTTTCAACAACACCTTGTGTCATCGTTTAACAACTCAAGGCTTGTATGTCTTGCAATGTGGAGATCCAACAGCAACTGGCAGTGGTGGACCAAACTTCACCTATCGCGATGAAAATCTACCTGCAGCTATTCAAAATAACTACCCAGCAGGAACGGTCGCGATGGCCAATTCAGGGCCTGGAACAAATGGAAGTCAATTCTTTTTAGTTTTTGCAGACACGACACTTGGTCCTAATTACACAATTTGGGGAACTATTACTCAAGGTTTAGAGATCGTAAAGGGAATTGCTGCTGGTGGCGTTAAAGGTGGCGGCGCAGATGGCACACCTAATATTCCAATTGCAATTACAAGGGTGACAGTCTCTAACTAGATAGCTACTTAGTTAGTATTTACAATCTTAAAAGCCTCAGCGATACGACCTTCGGGGAGTCCACCCATTCCTGCATTGCGTTGACCCCACTCACGAACCATCTTCTCTAGCTCCTTATTGTGCGCAGTTTGTGAAACATGCGCATGTAAAGCAGCCATCTTGAGATCAAAGGTATCGGTGATATCAACCCAATGATCAGGCTTTGCAAAACCAGATACCCATACCTCTTTCACGCGCCATGGCTGTAAACCCTCTTTATCAAGCAAATCTGTGAAGGCAAAAGGGTTACGTGCATCTGGGTAAACAGCTTGAATTGTTGCCTCTCCCGCTGCCAAGTGATCTGGGTGGCTTGCACCAATTCGATCCCAGTTTCGTTCAGGGCTTTGGCACACAATTCGATCTGGTTGTGAAATACGAATCTGTCGCACAATATCTTTGCGAAGTTCAATAGTTGGTTCTAAGTGACCATCTACATAATTTAAAAAGGTTATGTTGGTGACGCCGATAGCTGCACCTGCTGCACGTTGTTCACGTTGGCGAATAGCAGGCATCTCTTCTTTGGTAAAACCAGACTCTTCTCCGCCTTGATCGCCATTTGTGCAAAATACATAGGCAACTTCAATTCCCTTTTTAACCCACTGGGCGATTGTTCCTGACGCTCCGAAATCTGAATCATCAGGGTGGGCGTTGATGACCAAAACTCGCTTGATCTCGGTATCTGCGATCGGTTCCATGTGACAACCCTAATAGACTCAGCGGTATGTCTGAAATCGATCCGCTCATCGAGGGGCTTAATCCTCAACAAGCGGAGGCGGTTACTCACTCAGGCGGGCCATTGTTAGTTGTCGCAGGTGCAGGTTCTGGAAAGACTCGAGTTTTAACCCGTCGAATCGCATACTTGATGTCTCGCAGAGGTGTTGCGCCATATCAAATTCTTGCAATTACCTTCACGAATAAAGCAGCGGGCGAGATGAAGGAGCGTGTTGCCGAGCTCGTAGGTCCAATTGCAAAGTCAATGTGGGTTTCAACATTTCACTCTGCATGTGTTCGGATTTTGCGGCAAGAGGCAATGCGTTTGGGGTACAGCAATTCATTTAGCATCTATGACTCTGCTGATTCCAATCGCTTAATCACAATCGTTGCTAAGGAGCTGAACTTAGATCCCAAGCGATATCCCGCTCGTCAATTCCAATCCATGATTTCTAACGCAAAAAATGAGCTGTTAGGACCGCAGGATTATCTCAATGCAACCACAAACCAATTTGAGCAGGTAGTTGCCGATGTTTACGCGGTATATCAACAACGTTTGATGCGTGCGAACGCGATGGATTTTGATGATTTGATCCTGAAAACGGTTGAGGTTCTACAGCGTTTTCCAGAAGCAAAGGCTCGATTTAGATCTCGCTTTCGTCATGTGATGGTTGATGAATATCAAGATACAAACCATGCCCAGTACATCCTTGTAAAGGAGTTAGTGGGTAATGAACTTGAAGGACAGCCTCCAGCAGAACTGTGTGTTGTGGGAGATGCCGATCAATCGATCTATGGATTCCGCGGAGCAACGATTCGAAATATTTTACAGTTTGAGATGGATTACCCAAATGCTCGTACTGTGTTGCTCGAACAGAATTATCGATCAACTCAAAATATTCTCAATGCTGCAAACGCAGTCATTACTCGTAATGAAAGTCGAAAAGAGAAAAATCTTTGGTCTGATGCTGGATCCGGAACACCGCTAGTTGGGTATGTCGCTGAAAGTGAGCATGATGAAGCCAACTTCATTGCTGATGAGATTAAGTCTCTTCAACGAGAAGGGGTTTCTACGCCTGGCGACACAGCGATCTTTTACCGGACTAACGCCCAATCTCGCGTTTTTGAAGAAGTCTTTATGCGCAGCGCGCTTCCCTACAAAGTAGTTGGAGGCCTTCGCTTCTACGAACGTCGTGAAGTCAAGGATTTGCTGGCCTATCTACGAGTCTTAGCCAATGTTGAAGATGAAATTTCACTTCGCAGAATCATCAACGTACCTAAGCGCGGGATTGGTGATACATCTCTGGATTACATTGATCTTTATGCACGCGAGAACAACATCTCATTTTGGCAGGGATTACTGAGATGTAATCAGAATTCTTCTGTTCCGGCACGAGCAGCGCAAGCCATTAATGAGTTCACCTCAATGATTAGTGCGCTGAGTGTTTTGGTAGAGGCCAAGACCAAACCTTCAGTAATAGTTGAGGCAGCTCTAGAACAATCAGGTTTGTTGAAAGAGCTTGCAGATAGCACCGACCCACAAGATGAAGTCAGAGTTGAAAACCTCAAAGAACTTGTTGCGGTTTCGATGGAGTATGAAGAAAGACCCTTTGAAGAGCTAGGTGAAGATGAAGAGATTTCACTTGCAGGATTTCTAGAGAAGGTTTCCTTGGTTGCAGATGCAGATGAGATCCCAGAAGGAGAAGATCATGGGGGAGTCGTAACCATGATGACTCTGCACACTGCAAAGGGTTTGGAATTCCCAACAGTTTTCTTAACTGGCATGGAGGATGGAATCTTTCCTCACTCTCGCACCTTGGGAGAAAAAGATGAGATTGAAGAAGAACGTCGCCTTGCTTATGTTGGTTTAACTCGTGCGCGTCAACGGCTTTACATCTCACGTGCTGAATACAGATCAACTTGGGGCGCTCCTAATTACAATCCGCCATCACGATTCTTGGATGAAATTCCAGAGGATGTCATCGAATGGCGTAATCAATCTCGGACATCTGTTTCTCCATCATTGATCAAGAAATCTAGAACAGCCACAGCACCGCCTCCTCGAGCAACTGGCAAGAAAAGTGTTGCCATGGAGCTCGCAGTTGGTGAGCGTGTGTCACATGACACATTTGGTTTGGGCACCGTTGTCTCCGTCGCAGGCGCGGGAGACAAGGCCGAGGCCACAATTAACTTCGGCCAGTATGGCGAGAAGCGTTTGCTGCTGCGTTATGCACCCGTTGAGAAGCTCTAGGATTGCCCTCATTAGCGCATCAGAACTGAACTGATTGGAAGCCCAGTGGATCTCTTTGAATACCAAGCTCGCGACATCTTTGAAAAGCATGGCGTATCTGTATTAGCTGCAGCCGTTGCTACAACTGCAGATGAGGCAGAAAAAGCTGCAGCAACTATTGGTGGAAAAGTTGTCGTCAAGGCTCAGGTCAAAGTTGGTGGACGTGGAAAAGCTGGCGGAGTAAAGCTGGCTGAAAACCCACAGGATGCTGGCGAAAAAGCTGGCGCGATTCTTGGAATGGATATCAAGGGTCACACGGTTCATACAGTGATGATCGCTGCAGCTGCTCCAATTGAATCTGAGTACTACTTAGCGATCTTGCTTGATCGCTCAAACCGCACATTTTTAGTTATGGCATCTGTTTCAGGTGGAATGGATATCGAAGAGGTTGCACACACTGCGCCAGAAAAGCTTGCAAAGATTCCTGTATCTGCAGTTGATGGAATCTCCCTCGTCAAGGCGAAGGAGATCGTTGCAGCCGCGCAGTTCCCAGCAGATGTTGCAGATCAAGTTGCAGATGTTCTCTTGAAGCTGTGGGATGTTTTCCAGGGCGAGGATGCAACCCTTGTTGAAGTTAACCCATTGGTTAAGACCAAGGATGGCAAAGTAATCGCACTTGATGGCAAGGTAACCCTTGATGACAACGCAGATTTCCGTCAACCAGATCACGAAGCTCTAGTTGATCAAGCTGCAGAAAATCCATTAGAAGCCGCGGCTAAGGAAAAGGGTCTTAACTACGTAAAGCTTGAAGGCGAAGTAGGAATTATCGGAAACGGTGCCGGTCTTGTAATGAGCACTCTTGATGTTGTTGCATACGCTGGAGAAAAGCATGGCGGAGTTCGCCCAGCTAACTTCCTTGATATTGGCGGCGGAGCATCTGCTCAAATCATGGCCGATGGACTTTCAATCATTCTTGGCGACAAGGATGTAAAGAGCGTTTTTGTAAATGTCTTTGGTGGAATCACTGCATGTGATGCTGTCGCAAATGGCATTGTTCAAGCCCTTGAATTACTTGGTCCACAGGCGACTAAGCCGATCGTGGTTCGCCTCGATGGAAATAATGTTGTTGAAGGACGTGCCATTTTGGCAAAGGCTGCGCACCCACTGGTTGAGCAGGCAGACACAATGGATGGAGCAGCAAATCGCGCTGCAGAATTGGCGGCGAAGTAATGTCTATCTTTATCAATGATACAAGCAAGGTAATCGTTCAGGGAATGACGGGTTCTGAAGGAACCAAGCACACCCGTCGTATGTTGGCTTCAGGTACCAAGGTTGTCGGTGGAGTAACACCAGGTAAAGGTGGGCAGGTCGTTGATATCGACGGTCACCAACTTCCAGTGTTCAACACGGTTGCAGAAGCGATGTCTGCAACAGGTTCCAATGTTTCTGTGGTTTTCGTTCCACCGAAGTTTGCAAAGGCTGCGGTTATTGATGCAATTGATGCAGCGATGCCACTTGTTGTTGTAATCACCGAAGGAATTCCAGTTCATGACTCTGCAAGCTTCTACACATATGCGCAGACAAAGGGAACAACTCAGATCATCGGGCCTAACTGCCCAGGTTTGATTAGTCCAGGAAAATCAAATGTCGGAATCATTCCTTCAGATATCACAGGCTCTGGTCCAATTGGTTTGGTTTCAAAATCTGGAACTCTTACATATCAAATGATGTACGAACTGCGGGACATTGGTTTTAGTACAGCTGTTGGTATTGGTGGAGATCCTGTTATTGGAACAACACATATCGATTGCCTACGAGCATTCCAAGATGATCCTGAAACAACTGCGATTGTGATGATCGGTGAAATTGGTGGAGATGCCGAAGAACGTGCAGCTGCATTTATCGCTGAGTATGTAACCAAGCCAGTTGTTGGTTATGTTGCAGGCTTTACCGCGCCAGAAGGAAAGACAATGGGTCACGCAGGTGCCATCGTCTCTGGTTCATCGGGAACGGCGCAGGGTAAGAAAGATGCATTGGAAGCTGCCGGCGTAAAGGTCGGTCAAACACCTAGCGAAACCGCGCGTTTGTTACGCGCAATAATGGGTCGATAACAATGATCACGCGAGTACTTGGAGCTGCATTGCCCCAAGTCTTGCGTAGCGTGGCTTGGCTCTTACTTCCAACATCTTTCATAGCGCTTCTTGCCTGGGCTACCGCGGGTAGCGCCACTGGAAATACTGGAGATCCACTGCGTGCAGCGTTGTGGATTTGGATCGGTGCGCATTCAATTCCATTTGATCTTTCTTTACCACCTTCAGGCTTAGCGGGACATCTCTCATATCTTCCCTTGGGAGCTTTGATATTTCCTGTGCTTGCAATTCGAAATGGTGTAGCTCGCACCATAGAGCGGTTGGATAACGACTCTTCATTAGTTGCACCGACTCGTGCAGTTTTTGCTCTGGGGTACACACTTTTTGCGCTAGCCGCATCATTGTTTTCAAAGACTGAATCGATCCGCCCAGTCTGGTACTTCGCATTGATTTACGTATTGCCATTTTCTTTTTTGTGCGCAGTGACAGTCGGGCGAAGAGTTGCTTTAGGGCAAGGCTTTCTCTACGGGTCACGCATTATTGCCTTATTACTTGGGGCCTCATCAATCATCTTTGGTCTGTTGCTTCTTGTGAATATCTCTATGGTTAAGAATTTAACAACTGTTCTACAGCCTGGAATATTTGGCGGTTTCCTCTTACTGTTACTTAATATTTTGTACATTCCCAACGCAATCGTTTCCACGCTTGCCTACTTTTCAGGGGTTGGCTTTGCAGTTGGTTCTGGAACTCTGGTTTCTCCATCATCATTTAGGTTAAACAAGATTCCTGCAATGCCACTTCTAGGAGCGCTCCCAGAAGGCAAGTCGATGATTTCATTAACTGGAATCCTCTTAGTAGTTGCAGCGGGTGCTTTATTGGCAACATGGACCGTCTCCCTGAATCAAAGAGTTTTATTTCAAAGTTTGACAGTGGCTGTTCTTCTAGCTGCTTTTGTGGGGTACTCGGCTAGCGGGGCACTCATTACCGATGCTATGTCTGCCGTAGGTGTTTCAACCTGGAAATTCACACTGGCTATCGCTGCAGAGCTTGGCCTAGGTGCACTATTGGCTCTATATGTACCAAGAGTTCTGAATCGAAGATGAGAAAGCGGATAGTCATCCTGGCCTCCGGGCAAGGATCTTTAGCGCAGGCGATTATTGATGCATCAGAGCTAGAGATTCAAATAGTTGCCGTTGTCTCTGACCGCGCAGATGCTCAGGTTTTAGACCGAGCAAGGAAAGCATCGATCAACACCGCAATTGTCGAGCTAACCGATGATCGACACTCGTGGAATCAGCGGTTATTCGATCAAGTTGATCTTTACAAGCCAGATTTAGTTGTAAGCGCAGGTTTCATGCGAATTTTGTCTCCAGAGTTTGTTAATCACTTTCCAACGATAAATAGCCACCCAGCCTTGCTTCCAGATTTCCCAGGAGCGCATGCGGTTCGAGATGCGCTTGCTGCGGGTGTTTCAGTCACCGGAACTACGGTGCATTGGGTAGATGTTGGTGTTGATACAGGACCGATAATCACACAGATGGAGGTTCCGGTACTGCCGGGAGATACCGAAGAGACACTTCATGAGAGAATTAAGAAAGTAGAACGCGGTCTCATAGTTGCGACCATCGCCTTGATCATTCCAACACTGGAGACCAATACACGATGAGAAAAACAATCCGTCGAGCACTTGTTAGCGTCTACGATAAAGATCGCTTAATTGAAATCGGGACAGCCCTTCATTTAGCTGGGGTCGAAATTCTCTCCACGGGCTCTACTGCAAAGAATTTATCTGATGCTGGAATACCAGTTGTTGAGGTTAGTCAGTACACAGGCTTTCCTGAAATTATGGGTGGAAGAGTCAAGACTTTACATCCTCGTGTTCACAGCGGAATTTTGGCTGATCAAAATAATCCAGAGCATTTAGCGGCAATCGCTGACCTTGATATCGCTCCATTTGATTTAGTGATAATCAATCTCTACCCATTTGCCGAAACAATTGCGTCAGGTGCCACCTTTCAGGAGTGCATCGAGCAAATTGATATAGGTGGCCCATCAATGCTGCGGGGTGCCGCAAAAAACCACGGCTCTGTCGCTGTTATTTCTCAGATATCTCAGTACGACCAATTGCTCTCGGCTTTGGCAGCAGGGGGATTTACAGAGGCAGAGCGTCGTCAATTAGCGCTCGAAGTATTTCGGACAACAGCTCAATACGACCTAACAATTGCAAACTGGCTTGGACAATCTGAAGGAAATGAACTTCCAGATTGGTTTGGTCAAATTTGGAATCGTCAGAGCTCACTTCGTTACGGTGAAAATCCACATCAAGCAGCATCGATTTATTCAGGGGCAACTTCTGGGATCGTCAACGCACAGCAACTCCATGGCAAAGAAATGTCTTTCAACAACTACACAGATGCCGATGCAGCATGGAGAGCGGTTTTAGATCATCGCGATCCTGCGGTTGCAATCATGAAGCATGCAAATCCATGCGGTGTTGCGGTATGCGAACTTGGCGTAGCGGTTGCATATCAACATGCGCATGAATGCGATCCTGTATCTGCATTTGGGGGAGTCGTTGCAGCAAATAGAAAAGTAGATCTCGCAATGGCTGAACCTTTGTCAAAGATCTTCACCGAGGTCTTAATCGCTCCTGATTTTGATGATGATGCATTAGAGCTGTTAATGAAAAAACCTTCGATTCGAATCTTAAAATGTGAAGTATCTACTATTAATCCATTAGAGCTTCGCCCCGTATCTGGCGGAATGTTATTGCAAGTAACAGATCTGATAGATGCGCAAGGAGATTCTCCAGCCAATTGGACTCAAGTCAGTGGTGCTGTGGTTGATCCACAGACAATGAAGGATCTTGAGTTTGCATGGCGAAGTGTTCGCTCTGTAAAAAGCAATGCAATCTTGCTAGCAAAGATGACCTCATCTGTTGGAATTGGAATGGGGCAGGTTAATCGAGTTGATTCTGCACGTTTAGCGGTGTCCCGAGCAGGGGATCGAGTCAAGGGATCTGTTGCGGCAAGTGATGCCTTCTTCCCATTTGCCGATGGTCTTCAAATTCTGATCGATGCCGGAGTAACCGCTGTTGTTCAGCCTGGTGGCAGCGTGCGTGATGAAGAGGTTATTGCAGCGGCAAAGGTGGCTGGAATCGCGATGTTTTTCACCAATACTCGACATTTCTCTCACGCATAACTGAGTAGATAGGCTTACATCATGAGCGCGCAGATTTTAGATGGCAAGGCACTTGCTTCAGCGATCAAAGCTGAATTAACTATACGAGTTGCCGCGCTCAAGGCTCAGGGAATTACACCGGGCCTTGGAACGGTTTTAGTTGGCGATGATCCAGGATCGCATTCATATGTAAATGGCAAGCACAGGGATTGTCATGAAGTTGGGATCAATTCAATTCGAGTAGATCTTCCACAAAGTGCAACCGAGAAAGATATTTTGGCTGCTATTGCAGATTTAAACAGCTCCAAGGATTGCACCGGTTACATAGTTCAACTTCCATTACCCAAGGGAATTAACTCACAAAGAGTTCTTGAAGCGATAGATCCGAGCAAGGATGCGGATGGGTTGCATCCACTTAATCTGGGACGCCTTGTTTCTGGATATGAAGCACCTCTGCCGTGCACGCCACGTGGAATCGTTGCATTGCTGGATCACTACAAGATTTCTACACAAGGCGCAGAGGTAACTGTAATTGGTCGCGGTTTAACAGTCGGTCGCCCATTAGGTTTATTGCTAACGCGCAAACAAGAAAATGCAACTGTAACCCTGACCCACACAGGAACAAAAGATCTTGCTCTTCATACAAGAAATGCAGATATTGTCGTCGCTGCTATTGGGCAATCACATTTCTTAAAAGCAGAGATGATCAAAGAGGGCGCGGTTGTTATTGATGTAGGAATCTCTAGAACTGAAAATGGCCTAGAGGGTGATGTCTGCCCAGGTGTCTTTGAAAAGGCTTCGTATGTAGCGCCAATGCCTGGGGGAGTTGGTCCGATGACTCGTGCAATGTTGCTGACAAATGTGGTTGATGCATGCAGTTGAGTAATCGGCTACTAAGCCTTGTAAGTTATGGATTAGTCCTGACCGGTGTGGTCTTAGGGGTTCTTGGATTTGTAAGAGCCGGGTCACTTTTTATTGCGATCGGAACGGCGGGCGTAGCTCTCAAATCCCGAGATTTCCGTCGAGTTGAGTTTTACCTTCCGCTGGCGATAGCAATTGCACTATTTACGCTGGCAATTGCACTTCCTCGCGGACGGTAGAGTTTCCCTATTCGCAATCAGCCATGAATGGAGTCACGATGGGTGGCAAAGTCACAGTAGTCGGTGCAGGTTTCTACGGTTCAACAACAGCTCTTCGTCTAGCTGAATATGATGTTTTTGATACCGTCGTATTAACTGACATTCTCGAAGGCAAGTCAGAAGGTTTGGCTTTAGATATGAATCAGTCTCGTTCAATCGAAGGATTTGAGACAAAAATTATCGGAGCTACAACAACACCAGAAGGTGCTGGCTATGAGGCAACAGCTAACTCAGATGTAGTTGTTATTACCGCAGGTCTTCCACGCAAACCCGGAATGAGCCGCATGGATCTCATCGGAGTTAACGCCGGAATCGTTCGAGGTGTTGCTGAAAATATTGCAAAGCATTCTCCAAACGCCGTCATCATCGTGGTCTCAAACCCATTAGATGAAATGACCGCCTTGGCGCAGATTGCAACAAACTTTCCAAAGAATCGGGTTATGGGCCAGGCAGGAATGCTAGATACCGCTCGCTTTACAAACTTTGTAGCTGAAAAGCTTGGAGTAAAGGTTGCTGCGGTAAAGACCCTGACACTTGGTTCACACGGTGACACCATGGTTCCAGTTCCAAGCCGTTGCACAGTTGATGGAAAGCCATTGAGCGAACTTCTTTCACAGGAAGAGATTGCAACTCTTGTTGATCGCACACGTAATGGTGGAGCGGAAGTTGTTGCACTTCTTAAGACAGGTTCTGCTTATTACGCACCATCTGCAGCCGCCGCTCGAATGGCAAAGGCTGTAATCGAAGATTCAGGTGCTGTTATGCCTGTTTGCGCTTGGGTTGATGGTGAATATGGAATCTCAGGTGTCTACCTTGGCGTAGAAGCCGAGATCGGTCGCACCGGCGTAAAGAAGGTTGTGGAAGGCGCACTAACTGAAACTGAAGTTGCTGCTCTCAAAGAGGCGGCTGAAGCGGTTCGTGCAAAACAAGCAGATGTTCAAACACTGTAATTTACGAGACACTCTAAATAAGGAGAAACAATGAGTAAGATCAAAGTAACAGGCACAGTCGTCGAACTAGATGGCGATGAAATGACACGCATTATGTGGCAGTTCATCAAGGACTCATTGATCCTGCCTTACTTAGATGTGAACCTCGAGTACTACGACTTGGGCATGGAACACCGCGATGCAACTGATGATCAGGTAACTATTGACTCAGCTCGCGCAATTCAAAAGCATGGCGTTGGTATCAAGTGCGCGACTATCACTCCAGATGAGGCACGTGTTGAAGAGTTCGGCCTCAAGAAGATGTGGAAGTCTCCTAATGGAACCATCCGCAACATCCTTGGTGGAGTTATCTTCCGTGAGCCAATCATCATCAGCAATGTGCCACGTTTGGTTCCTCACTGGACTAAGCCAATCGTCATTGGCCGTCACGCATTTGGTGACCAGTACCGAGCAACAGATTTCAAGGTTCCAGGTCCAGGAAAGCTAACAATCTCATTTGTTCCTGAAGATGGATCAGCTCCAATCAACACAGAGGTATTCAACTTTGAATCTTCAGGTGTGGCGATGGCGATGTACAACGTGGATGATTCAATCCGCGACTTTGCACGCGCATCATTGAACTACGGTTTACTCCGTAAGTTCCCGGTTTACCTTTCAACAAAGAACACAATTCTTAAGGCATACGATGGTCGCTTCAAGGACATCTTTGAAGAGATCTACCAAGCAGAGTTCAAAACTCAGTTTGATGCTGCAGGCATTTGGTACGAGCACCGCTTGATCGATGACATGGTTGCTATGTCATTGCGCATGGAGGGTGGCTACGTCTGGGCATGCAAGAACTACGACGGCGATGTTCAATCAGACACCGTTGCACAGGGTTACGGCTCACTTGGTTTGATGACATCTGTTTTGATGACACCAGATGGAAAGATCTGCGAGTCAGAGGCTGCACACGGAACAGTTACACGTCACTACCGTGATCACCAGGCAGGTAAGGCGACATCTACAAACCCAATCGCCTCAATCTTTGCGTGGACACAGGGTCTTGCACACCGTGCAAAGTTGGATAACAACGCTGAGCTTGCAAAGTTCTGTGCAACCCTTGAGCGCGTATGTATTGAAACTGTTGAGCAAGGAAAGATGACAAAGGATTTGTCACTTCTGATCTCAAAGGATGCGCCATACCAAACTACACAAGAGTTCTTGAACTCAATCGATGAGAACCTCAAAAAGGCAATGGCTTAAAGAGGGGATGGCGTAAAGAAAGCATTAAAAAACCCGCGGGCGCTAATGGCATCCGCGGGTTTTTTATTTAAACCTTATTAAATACGCTCACCAGTTGTTGAGTTAAATAGGTGAACAGCGCCCTTTACAGCCTCAACGGTGATTGTCTCACCTGGCTTTGGAGGGTTCTTTGGATCCCAGCGAACAATTACTTGAGCGCCTTCATCTGTTGCATTTGCAAAGTTAACATTGGCATCAGCTGGCTTTCCATAAACAAAAGCATCTGAACCAAGCTCTTCAACAACTTCAACAAGAACATGGAAGCCCTTAGCAGATGGTGTGAAACCTTCTGGGCGAACACCAACAGTTACTGAAGTTCCAGCTGCTGCTGGTACATCAATTGCAAGATCTCCGAGCATCGCCTTGCCACCGCTCACAGGAGCGATAAGAAGGTTCATTGCAGGAGATCCGATGAAACCGGCAACGAAAGCATTTGCTGGGTTGTCATACAAGTTACGTGGTGTATCAACTTGTTGTAGCAAGCCATCCTTAAGAACTGCAACGCGATCGCCCATAGTCATAGCTTCAACCTGGTCGTGTGTTACATAAACAGTGGTGATTCCAAGACGACGCTGCAATGCAGCGATCTGGGTACGAGTTGCTACACGCAACTTCGCATCAAGGTTGGATAGCGGCTCATCCATAAGGAATACCTGAGGTTCGCGAACAATTGCGCGACCCATTGCAACACGTTGACGCTGTCCA
Source organism: Candidatus Planktophila sp. (assembly GCA_044355565.1). Lineage (GTDB taxonomy): Bacteria > Actinomycetota > Actinomycetes > Nanopelagicales > Nanopelagicaceae > Planktophila. The sequence goes on from JBIKXW010000017.1 coordinate 13,385, forward strand.
CCTGAAAGCGCCTTTGGCTTGCGCTCTAGGTATGGCTCAAGATCCAACAGCTTTGCAGCTTCTAGTACGCGACGTTCGCGCTCTTCCTTTGGTGTTCCTGCGATCTTCAATGCGAAGCCCATGTTCTCTGCAACTGTCATGTGTGGATACAGTGCGTATGACTGGAAAACCATCGCAATATCGCGATCCTTTGGTGCAACATTTGTTACATCGCGATCGCCGATCAAAATACGGCCACCATCGATCTCTTCAAGTCCGGCCAACATGCGAAGTGATGTTGACTTACCGCAACCTGAAGGACCAACAAGAACTAAAAACTCTCCATCATTGACGGTGAGATTTAACTTGTCGACTGCAGGTGCTGTTGTTCCTGGGTAGATACGTGATGCGCCATCAAAAACTACTGATGCCATGAGATTGCTCTCCTTCTCCGGGCAGGTACGTGCCCGACGGTCCGAGGATGAAGGTGATGGCCGGTTGGCCAACGGTGGAAGATTACGCGTAAACCCCGCCTAAGGGAAGAGCCGGCCTTACGCCACAACTTTATAAATAAGGGCTGAGATCGTATACTTCTCACATAATGGAACCTCCCTCGTTGGCTTCACTATTTCTTGATCTAGCAACCATTGCTGGCCTGATTGTTCTGGCCTCATTCTTCGTAGCAGCTGAAATCGCCCTCATCTCACTTCGAGATAGCCAAGTAAGGGAAATTTCGAGCCGTGGCAAACGTGGCGCTCGCGTTGCCGCCCTTGCCGCACACCCCAACCGATTGCTGGCCGCAGTTCAAATCGGAGTAACTGTCAGCGGCTTTCTCTCCGCCGCCCTTGGAGCCGATCAACTGGGTGATTATGTAATTCCATGGCTGGAATCTTTAGGCATTGCAAACGCCTGGGCAACGACAATTTCACTTGTTGGTGTCACTTTAGTAATTGCTTACTTCTCATTGGTCTTTGGAGAGTTAGTTCCAAAGAGAGTTGCTCTGTTTCGGGCTGAAGAGATTGCGATGGCAACTGCAGGAATCATTAATGTGGTTGCAAATGTTTTCCGCCCATTGATCTGGCTACTTTCCAGATCTACAGACATTGTTTTGCGGGCTTTTGGTGTTGACCCAAAGGTTCAACGTAATCAAATGTCTGAAGAAGAGTTGCTCGACCTTGTAACTGGCCACGCCGCTCTCACCGATGAAGAGCGTGACATTGTTGAAGAAGTCTTTAACGCCTCCGAACGCCAGGTACATGAAGTAATGGTGCCTCGCACCGAAGTTGATTTCATGGATGCTTCACTTTCTGTTGGCAAAGCGATTGAGCTTGCCGTAGATAAGGCGCACTCTCGTTACCCTGTTGTGCGCGGATCTTCCGATGAAGTAGTTGGTTTTATCCATGTTCGCGATCTTTTGGATACATCTCTTGCAAGCAAGAACACCAAGATCGTTGAACTTATTCGAAACATTATGTACCTGCCAGGAACCAAAGGGATTTTGCCTGCTCTTTCAGAGATGCGCACACAAGGCCAACACCTTGCAATCGTTTTGGATGAATACGGTGGCACCGATGGCATTGTGACCCTCGAAGACCTAGTAGAAGTGCTTATTGGCGATATTCGTGATGAATATGATGAGCATGACAGTGAGGTTTCACTGGAGGAGCGCACCGGTGATTTTGAAGTTGATGGTTTGATTTCAATTGAAGATTTAATTGAAGAGACCAAGCTTGATATTCCTGAAGGTCCATATGAGACCGCCAGTGGATTTGTCATGCATTTCTTGGGGCGAATTCCGCAGGTTAATGATGTGGTGAACGTTAATGGCCTCCGAATCACTGTATTAAGCATGGAAGGCAAGCGTGCGGGGCAGTTATTGATCTCCCGAACAGCATAGGTGTGAAAGAATTACACCTATGACACAGAAGCGGGTTCTTTCAGGCATTCAGCCAACAAGTGACTCCTTCCACCTAGGTAATTACTTAGGTGCACTAAAGCAATGGGTCGAACTTCAGGATGGCAATGATGCTTTTTACTGCATCGTTGATCTACATGCTTTAACCGGAGAGATTGAACCAGCACTCTTTAGAAAGCGGACATTGGCATCTGCTGCCCAACTGATCGCTCTGGGAATTTCACCAGTGAAGTCAACCCTTTTTGTGCAGTCACATGTTGCAGAACATAATCAATTGGGTTGGATCATGGAGTGCCTTGCAGGTTTCGGCGAGGCAAGTCGGATGACTCAATTCAAAGATAAATCTGCAAAGGGTGGAGCAGATAGTGCACGTGTTGGGCTATTTACATATCCCATGTTGCAAGCTGCAGACATTCTTTTGTATCAAGCACACTTTGTTCCAGTTGGAGAAGACCAACGTCAGCACATCGAGTTAACCCGTGATTTAGCAACCCGTTTCAACTCTCGGTTTGGTGAAACCTTTAGATTGCCAGAAGGTTACATTTTGAAAGCCGGCGCAAAGATTTACGATCTTCAAGATCCAACATCAAAGATGAGCAAATCTTCAGGATCTGTTGCAGGTGTTCTTGAAATTATGGATACACCAGAGGCAAATACAAAAAAGATTAAGAGTGCAGCAACCGATGCTGGTCGTGAAGTTAAATTTGATGAAAAAGAAAAGCCTGGCATAAGTAATTTACTTACTATCCACTCATCTCTTTCGGGCCGTTCCATTGCAGAGCTTGAAAATGAGTTTGAGGGCAAGGGATATGGCGATTTCAAAGGCGAAGTAGCCGAGGTGGTCGTTGAATATCTGCGACCTATCCGAGCCAAAGCGTTAGAGCTGCTGGAGGATGAAAAACACTTGATTGACCTTCTTCATGAGGGGGCTGAAAAGGCCCGAGCGGTAGCCGGCGCAACCCTCTCAGATGCCTATAAGAATTTGGGATTGGTGAAGTAACCTCCCCTCGTACCTCAACTTAGGGTTGAGAGTTTTCCAAAACGTTACACCCCCGATATCAAAATAAGCCCTGGCGTGTTGAACTTATTCATGCGTAAGTAATAGGCTCCCAATTACACAAAGCTTTTGTAGCTGCCTGATTAAGGAAGTTATTGAAGATCCCCTTGAATCCTTGGAGGAAAATTGAAGAAAGTATTTCGTCTTGTAGCAGTTGTTGCTGCAACTGTTATGGCTGCGACAGCTTTTGTTGCTCCAGCAACAGCGGCAACAAAGGTAAAAGTAGGCCTTGCTTATGACATCGGTGGTCGTGGCGATAAGTCATTCAACGACTCAGCAGCAGCAGGTCTTGATTTAGCTAAGAAGAAGTTTGGTGTTACAGCTCGTGAAGTAACAGTCACAACTGGTTCTGATTCAGAGCGCGAAGACAAGCTCCGCTTGCTCGCAAAGGCCGGATACAACCCAATCATCGCTGTTGGTTTCCTCTATGCAGGACCAATCAAGAAGGTTGCATCAGATTATCCAAATGTTCAGTTTGGAATCATTGATGATGCATCAGTAGATCTTCTCAACGTTGCAGGCCTTGTATTCGCTGAACACGAAGGTTCATACCTAGCTGGTGTTGCTGCAGCTCTTGCAACAAAGTCAGGCAAGGTTGGATACATTGGTGGAGTTCGCATTCCTCTACTACAGAAGTTTGAGGCTGGATTCGTTGCTGGTGTTAAGGCAACAAAGAAGTCAGTAACTGTTGATGTTAAGTACGTTACAGAGCCACCTGATTTCGGTGGATTCAATGACCCAGCTAAGGCAAAGGTTATTGCTAAGGGAATGATCGATAAGAAGATCGATGTTATCTACTCAGCAGCAGGTGGATCAGGTGCGGGTAACTTCGCAGCTGCAACCGAAGCTGCAGCTGCTGGCAAGAAGGTTTGGACTATCGGAGTTGACTCAGATCAGTACCTAACAGCTTCAGCAGCTGAGAAGAAGAACATGCTCACATCTATGATCAAGCGTGTTGACCGTGCTGTTTACGATGTAATTGCAACAGCTGTTGCAGGGTCATCTGTAAATGACATTCTTGATGAGTCAGGAATCTACGGCCGTGTTTACAATCTCGCACTTGATGGTGTTGGCGTTTCTTACTCAGGTGGATACATCAACAAGTACAAGGCTCAGATCGATAAGGCTGCAGCTGGAATCAAGTCAGGAAAGATTAAGGTTCCAACAAAGCCATAATTCCTTTGGGAATTAAATAGTTAGAAAGTGGCATTTGGCCCAACAATGGAGTTAGATCTCCTTGTTGGGCCAAATGTTTTTCCTGATGTGTTAGTCAAAGGAGACTTAAAGTGTCTGTAGCAGTAGAACTGCGACACATTACAAAGCGCTTCCCAGGCGTAATTGCGAACAGGGATGTTTCAATCAAGGTTGAAACCGGAACTGTGCACGCACTAGTTGGTGAAAACGGCGCGGGTAAGTCAACTGTGATGAAGATTTTGTACGGAATGCAACGCCCAGATAGTGGCGAGATTTTAGTTAATGGCACAGAGGTACATTTTAAAAATCCGAATGATGCAATTGATGCAGGTATCGGAATGGTCCATCAACACTTTATGTTGGCAGATAACTTTACAGTTCTTGAAAATATCATTTTGGGATCTGAACCCAAGCATGGTGCAACAATCGATTTTGCAGCTGCCCGTAAGAAGATTGTAGAAATGGCAGCGCAGTATGGATTAGAGATTGATCCAGATGTTTTAGTTGAAGAGCTAGGTGTTGGCCAACGTCAACGAGTTGAAATCTTGAAGGTTTTGTTTAGAGGCGCAAATATTTTGATTTTTGATGAGCCAACAGCTGTTTTGGTTCCACAAGAGGTGGATGATCTCTTCAAGGCGTTAGAGGGTCTACGTGCTAAGGGCATGGCCGTCATTTTTATCTCTCACAAACTTGATGAGGTTTTGCGTGTTGCCGATGAGGTGACTGTTGTTCGACAGGGTGCAACCGTTGCTGAAGTTAAGTCGAAGGATGTAACCGCTCGCCAATTAGCAGAGCTAATGGTTGGTAGCGAGCTCCCACAACCCTCAACACAAGGACATACTCGTCGTGACGCGATCACCTTGGCCCTTAAGGATGTATCAATCTCGACAGCAACTGGTAGTCGCGATTTGATTTCACATATCTCCTTTGATCTACATGCTGGTGAGGTTGTTGGTATCGCTGGTGTAGAAGGAAATGGCCAGGCCGAGCTTGTTGAAGCGATTATGGGTCTGCGTGAGTACACAGGCACTATTGAGTTCAACGGTGCATCTATCAATGATTTGAGCGTAGCAGATCGCCATGATTTAGGAATTGGCTTAATCCCTGAAGATCGGCAACGTCAGGCATTGATGATGAGTTCGCCACTGTGGGAAAACAGAATTCTTGGACATCAACGAAGTAAGCCTGTCATGCGCGGATTTGTTATTGATAAGAAGGCAACAATTGAAAGTACTCGGACCATCATGCAGGAGTTTGATGTTCGTGCACCCGGTCCAGATACCTTGGCAGCAGCGCTATCGGGTGGAAATCAACAAAAGTTTATCGTCGGTCGCGAAATGAGTAAAGCGCCAGCGTTGTTGATCGCCTCTCATCCAACACGCGGTGTAGATGTTGGAGCACAGGGTGCAATTTGGGATGTGCTTCGTAAGGCACGTGAAAAGGGAATGGCGATCGTTTTGATTTCTGCAGATTTAGAAGAGCTCATCGGAATGTCTGATCGTCTCTTGGTTATGTTACGTGGATCAATTACAGCTGAATTGGATCCTGCAAAAACTACGCCGGAGCAGCTAGGTTCTGCGATGACAGGTGCGGCATGAGCAACGCACTTACAAGGAAATTCTCGCCTTCAAAGATCGGACTAGCGGTCGCAGCACCATTAGCTGCTGCTATCTTCTCAATTCTTATTTCAAGCCTTGCTGTTATCGCAAGTAAGAAATCACCTATTGAAGCCTTTAAGACTATGTGGGATTACGGTACAGAGACAGGCTCCCTTATGGAGGTTGTGAACACCGCTACTCCTTATTACATCGCTGCAATTGCAATCGCAGTTACCTTTAGAGCCGGTCTCTTTAACATCGGAGTTGAAGGTCAGTTGCGCTTAGGCGCTTTGTTTAGTTGCTACATCGGTGCGATGTTTGTACTTCCACCCATTCTTCATGTGGCGGCTGTGTTCATCGTTGCAATGACATTTGGTGGTCTATGGGCGGCAATCGCGGCTTATCTAAAGGTAAAACGCGGTGTTAATGAGGTTATCTCCACAATCATGCTTAACGCCTTGGCGGGTGGCTTATCTGCTTATTTATTGTCAAAACACTTTGCACTAGTTGAAGAAGGTTCTAACAACCTTGCGACAAAGGAGCTGCCTGCATCTGCACATATTCCAGATTTAATGCCGCTACTTCGCACCTTTGGTGTTGAAGATCAGCCTGGTGGTGGCGTTTATGGAATGTTCTTTGTTGCCGTTGCGCTGGGTCTAATTTTTTGGTTTGTCGTTAATCGCACCCGTTTTGGTTTTGAACTTCGCGCATCAGGATTAAATCCAATTGCAGCACGAGTCAGCGGTGTTAATTCGAAGAAGATGACCTTTATGGCTCTCGTTATCTCTGGTGCTATCGCAGGTCTAGCAGGTTTGCCTGAAGTCCTTGGCCAGACATATTCATACAACCTTGGATTCCGCGCAGGTATCGGTTTCTCAGCGATCGCGGTTGCATTGTTGGGACGTAACTCTGCTGGAGGAATGGCCCTTAGCGCATTGCTCTTTGGATTCCTCGAGGTCAGTTCTAGATCGCTGGAACTTATTGATATCGCTCCTGAAACTTATGTCATTATGCAAGGCTCTATTCTTCTAAGTGCGGTTATCGCCTACGAGGTTGTAAGGCGGTTTAAATTAACGCTGCAAAGCAAGGAGCTAGCAAAGGTGGTGCAGCCATGAAAGCTATGAAACTCTTGCGCTATGCAGTAATGCTGGTCTTTGTTTTGGCATCTATACGAGTCATCACCGGTGCATCTGATTTAACAAGCACAGGTACTGCATCTGCAGCCTTACTTCTTTCAGTTCCTATTGTTCTTGCAGCGCTAGGCGGTCTCTTTTCAGAACGTGCAGGTGTTGTAAATATTGGACTTGAAGGCATGATGATCATGGGTGCATGGGCTGGTGGTTACATCGGTTCGCAGCATGGTCCTTGGGTTGGACTATTAGCGGCGATGATTTTTGGATCTGTCGGAGCGTTAGTGCATGCAATCGCAACTGTTTCCTTTGGTGTGGATCATGTTGTTTCAGGTGTAGCCATCAACATCATCGCAGCAGGTTTAGTTCGATACTTATCAACCTTGATGTACAAGAGTGGAGCATGGCCAGGGCCATCTCAATCTCCAGGAATTGAAACAATTCCACTCAATGGCTTGCCGGTCCTATCTGGCGGTTCGTACTTTGGCTGGAAGAGCCCAGATCTGTTGGGTTCAATTGCAAATCTCAACTGGTTCTTTATCTCTGATTTGGCCTCGATTCTTCGAGGATTAACCGGAGATGTTTCCTATGTAACTATTGTTGCGATCGCCTTTGTTCCATTGTCCTACTTCATCTTGTGGCGTACCGCCTTTGGTTTGCGCCTACGAAGCGCAGGTGAAGCGCCAGTTGCAGCTGAATCACTAGGTGTCAATGTCTATGCGATGAAGTATGCAGGCGTGCTTATTTCAGGTGGTTTTGCCGGTTTAGGTGGAGGCTTCTTGGCCATCGTTGCAGCAAGCAACTACCAAGAGAATCAGGTTGCAGGTCGTGGATACATTGGCCTTGCCGCACTTCTATTTGGAAATTACCGTCCGGGCGGATTGCTTGCAGGTGCGGGATTATTTGGATTTGCTGATGCGCTGCAGCTTCGAGATTCAGCGGCGATTCATGCACTACTACTGTTTATCGTCGTTATCTTGGCCTTTGTTGCCTTCAGAAAGTTCAAGAGTGGAAAGCAAATCGGTGCAGTAGTTGCTCTTGCAGCTGCAGGATTTACATTGTGGTTCTACTTTGCTGTTGATGAGCTTCCAGGTCAGTTGGTAACAATGACTCCATACATCGCAACAATTCTTGTTATGGCTTTGGCATCGCAGAGATTACGAATGCCAGCAGCAGATGGAATCCCATACCGTCGTGGTGGGCTTCGATGACAACTATTAACTGGGAAACAATTCACCAGTCAGCAATCGGTGCAATGAAGATGGCCTATGCGCCATACTCAAACTTTCCAGTTGGTGTTGCAGCTTTAGTTAATGATGGACGTATTGTTACTGGTTGCAACGTTGAGAACGCTAGTTATGGTGTTGGTCTCTGTGCCGAATGCGGTTTGGTTTCAAATCTATGTTCATCCGGTGGCGGACGGTTAGTCGCGATTGTGTGCGTAGATGGCAAGGGAGATTTCCTCGCACCATGTGGACGTTGTCGTCAGCTCTTGTTTGAACATGGCGGCTCAGAAGCGCTATTGATGACCGATGAGGGGCCGCAGAAGATGTCTGCGATGCTTCCTTGGGCATTTGGTCCCGATGATCTAGATCGCAACGAGCGATAAATGATTGAAGCCTTCTCCGCCGCAGAAATCATTGCGGCAAAGCGTGATCACCATTCACTGACCGATCCCCAAATTGATTGGGTTATCGACGCATATACCCGTGGCGCAGTTGCAGATGAACAGATGTCCGCGCTGCTTATGGCGATTTTGCTCAATGGCATGGAAAACCGTGAGATATCACGGTGGACCGATGCGATGATTAATAGCGGCGAGCGAATGAATTGGTCCGCCTTGTCACGACCAACAGTTGATAAGCATTCAACAGGCGGTGTTGGAGACAAGATCACCTTGCCATTAGCTCCTTTGGTAGCAGCATGCGGTGCAGCGGTTCCACAACTATCTGGTCGAGGATTAGGTCACACAGGTGGAACCCTCGATAAACTGGAATCTATCCCTGGCTGGCGTGCATCTTTGTCCAATGAAGAGATGCTCAAAGTTTTGCAGGATTGCGGAGCGGTTATCTGCGCTGCTGGTGCTGGTTTAGCGCCAGCTGATAAGAAGTTGTATGCACTTCGAGATGTAACGGCAACAGTTGAAGCGATTCCGCTTATTGCATCTTCGATCATGAGTAAGAAGATCGCTGAAGGAACCAGCGCACTTGTATTAGATGTAAAAACAGGAGCCGGTGCTTTCATGAGTGATCCAGCTAAAGCTAAAGAGCTTGCACATGTAATGGTGGGCCTAGGAAAACGTGCTGGAGTAAAAACCCTTGCATTGGTAACAGCTATGGATGTTCCATTGGGCTTAACCGCCGGAAATGCATTAGAGGTTCGCGAATCAGTAGAAGTTCTTGCCGGTGGGGGACCATCAGATATTGTTGAATTAACAGTTTTACTTGCACAGGAGATGCTTGAACTTGCGGGCATAAAGGGTGCAGATCCAGCAGCTGCTTTGAAAAATGGAAAGGCGATGGATGTTTGGCGCCAGATGATTTCTGCACAAGGTGGAGATCCTGATGCAAAACTTCCTGTTGCTCGCGAGAACACTGTTGTAACCGCGCAAAGCAGCGGAACAATTCTTTCAATGGATGCAATGAAGGTTGGAATGGCTGCATGGCGTTTAGGTGCAGGCCGATCTCGCCAAGGTGAAGCGGTTCAGGCAGGGGCAGGAATCGAGATTCACGCCAAGCCCGGCGAGGTAATTGCCGCTGGAGCACCGCTATATACGCTCCATACAGACACTCCAGCCGCCTTTACGCGGGCGTTGGAGTCCCTTGAGAACTCTGTGACCATTGGCGATATGCCGGTTGGCGGAATCGATCGCCTTCCGCTTATTGTTGAACGCATCGTTGATTAAGGGGCGCAGAAGATGGCTATGAATTCACTACCTACCAAGGAGCAGATCAAATTAGTTCCGAAAGTGATGTTGCATGATCACCTTGATGGTGGATTGCGTCCGCAAACAATCATCGATATCGCTCAAGAGATTGGTTACACCGCACTACCAACCCATGACGCAGGCGAGCTAGCAACATGGTTTCGCGAGGCATGTGATTCAGGATCTTTAGTTCGCTACCTCGAAACCTTTTCCCACACGATCGCTGTGATGCAACGTCGCCAAGACATCGTTCGCGTCGCAAAGGAGTGTGCTTTAGATCTTGCACGTGATGGCGTTGTGTATGCCGAAGTTCGTGGTGCACCCGAACTCTTCACCGAACAAGGTCTATCAATGGCCGATGTTGTAGAAGCAACGTTAGAAGGTTATAACTTAGGAATGCAGGAAGCAAAGGCTGAAGGTTTCACCATTGTTGTTCGCTCGCTTTTGTGCGGAATGCGTCAAAACAAGAGATCTCAAGAGGTTGCAGAGTTAGTCGTGAAGTATCGAGACAAAGGAGTCGTAGGCTTTGATATCGCTGGTCCTGAAGATGGTTTCCCGCCATCTGATCAAAAAGATACTTTTGATTATCTTCGTAAAGAAGATGCCCATTTTACTATCCATGCTGGTGAAG
>JBIKXW010000054.1:0-8253 GCA_044355565.1 Candidatus Planktophila sp.
GTCTTCCTCCTGGAGGATTAATGACCCAGATCGCCGGCAGTTTCCCCTTTGTGTGAAGGGTTGCAGCTAAGGCAACTGCGCAGGTTCCGGTTCCGCATGATCGAGTCTCTCCTGAACCTCTTTCAAAAACACGCATCTGAATTACATTACCTTCAGTAATCTTCACAAACTCAACATTGACGCCCTCTGGGTATGAATCTCGTGGACGCACAACAGGTGCTTCTGTCAGCTCTCCGATCTCTGACATTTCATCTACAAAAACAACTGCATGTGGGTTTCCAACACTGATGTTGTAACCATTCCAGATGCGACCATTTGTTGCTGCTGTAATCGACTCACCCTCATCGGTGACTTGCCCCATGTTTACTGAAATGTCATCTGTGAGAGGAACGCGTAGGTGCTTAACTCCATCGCGAGTATTGATAGCAAAAATACCTTCAGGCTGATGTCCTCGCTCGACCAAGTAGCGCGCCATAACCCGAATGCCGTTGCCACACATTTCAGCTAGTGAGCCATCAGCGTTTCGGTAATCCATAAACCACTTGGTATCGCGCTTGATTATTCGAATAAGTCCATCTGCGCCAATACCTGTTTGCCGATTACAAATAGCAGCGGTCTGCGCAGTTGTAATGGAATGCTCATCATTAGGATCGAAAACGAGAACAAAGTCGTTTTCGGTGCCGTGGCCATATGTTGCGATCATTATTGTTAGTTTATCGATTCTAGGATTCGTTCGAGGGCGTTTTGAGTCGGTGAGATCCAAGTGATGCGATCGTCACGAGAAAACCAAGTCTCCTGACGCCGTGCATACTGTCTCGTTGCTCTCTTCGTCTCTTCCTGGGCCTCTTCCTGAGAAACCTTGCCCTCAATCTGTGCAATCACTTGCGCGTATCCCAGTGCACGTTGGGCTGTTGTCCCCTGCATGATTCCGGCGACCAGTAATTTCTCAGCCTCCTGGACCAAACCTTTTTCCCACATCTGATCTACGCGCAATGAAATTCGCTCTGACAAGGTGTCGCGATCCATGACCAATCCAAATTGTCGAGCCAGTGGGTACCTAGAGCTTTCTTCACGGGGAAGATTAGCGGTGAAAGGTTTTCCAGTTATCTTGATAACTTCTAAGGCACGAATCACTCGGCGAGAATTAGCCTTGTCTATTGCAAGCGCTGCAGCAGGATCCAATTTTTCAAGTCTTTCAAAGAGTGGCGCTATCCCCTTTGTTGCGAACTCGAGTTCAAGTTCTGCGCGAATGACAGGATCAGTATCTGGAAAGTTAAGTTCATCCAAAATCGCTTTTATATATAACCCCGTGCCGCCAACAATAATTGCATCCCTACCGCGAGCATGAATTTCTGAAATCACAGATCGTGCACCTTCTTGATACCAGGCCACATTCGCATCCTGGGTAACATCAAGTAGATCCATCATGTGGTGCGCAATCCCCTTTCGCTCTTCCATACTGATCTTGGCGGTACCAATATCCATACCTCTATACAGTTGCATCGAGTCTGCATTGATGATTTCTGCATCAATCTTTTGAGCTAAAGCGACTGCAAGATCACTCTTTCCTGTGGCGGTTGCACCACAAATTACAATTAATCTCATCCTTTAACCGTTGGAATTCCAAGCATTGTCGAAGCCGGTCCCGGGGTTGCGATTCGATTCTGATGTGCCTGGGCCCCCCTGGTTTGACGAACTGAAAGTGGCGCACCAATTAAATAATGTGCAGAAGCCTCATTAATCTTTACCTCTACCTCATCGCCGGGACGGGCAACAAACTTATTATCAAAGTGCACCAATCTGAAATCTTCGCTGCGACCAGTTAATCGCTCTTGGGCCTCATCCCGTCGGCCTTCATAATCTCCAACAAGTACTTTGTGTGTTGAGCCAATTGCTTCTTGATTAACTGACAAGGAAATTGCCTGTTGGTGGTTGTGTAAACGTGTGTATCGCTCTCCAACAACTTCTGGTGCAACTTGATCTGGCATTGTTGCGGCTGGGGTTCCGGGTCGCTTTGAGTATTGATAGGTGTAGGCAGCTGTAAAACGTGCTGTTGAGCACAGATCTAGCGTTGCTTGAAAATCTACTTCGGTTTCACCCGGAAAGCCAACGATGATGTCGGTTGTAATTGCAGCATGAGGGATGGCGGCGCGTACACGATCGAGAATTCCTAAGTATCGATCTGTTCTATAAGAACGCCTCATCTGTTGCAGGATTTGATCTGAGCCAGATTGCAAAGGCATATGTAAATGAGGCATCACATTAGGTGTTTGTGCCATCGCTTCGATGACATCATCGGTGAAATCTCGTGGATGTGGGGACATAAATCGAACTCGTTCCAGACCATCTATTTCACCACATTTGCGAAGCAGTTTGGCAAATGCCTGACGATCGCCAAAATCAACTCCGTAAGCATTTACATTCTGCCCAAGCAAGGTGATTTCAATGACTCCTTGATCCACCAGAGCCTTAACTTCAGTCAAGATATCGGATTCGCTGCGATCCTTTTCAATTCCACGCAGCGCTGGAACTATGCAAAAAGTACAGGTGTTGTTGCAACCCACAGATACTGAGACCCAAGAAGAAAAGGCTGATAAGCGACGGGCTGGAAGTGTTGAAGGGAAGTGTTCTAGCGCTTCAAGGATTTCAATCTGTGACTCTTCCTCAATCCGAGCTCGCTCAAGCAAAATAGGTAAGGAGCCAACGTTGTGAGTGCCAAAGACAACATCGACATAAGGTGCCTTCTTTAGAATTGTTGCTTGATCCTTTTGGGCAAGGCAACCGCCAACAGCAATCTGCATATTGGGATTGGCTTTCTTTATCGGTGCAAGAAAACTTAAGTTTCCATACAGCTTGTTGTCGGCGTTCTCACGAACGGCGCAGGTATTGAAAACAACAATATCTGCCTGCTCCCCTTGTGTGGCGGGTATAAAGCCAGCCTCATCCAATAGCCCAGCGATTCTCTCAGAGTCATGGACATTCATTTGACAGCCGTAGGTTTCGACTGTGTAAGTACGTGTCATAGAGATGAGATTGAATACTTCAAAGTCGTACGGTCGATCACCAACATCTGATGATTATCTAAATGCTGCCAATCTGTATTTCCCCAACCAGTTGAAGCAATTAAGAAATCTTCTCCGCGTTGAGTGAAACGCAGTTCATAGTGATCTGGGCCGCTCCACTCAGTTGTATTCTCCTCATTAAACTCACAAACCGCGATCAAGGTATCTGGTGTCTGAACCATAATATTTAGAGCGGAGTAATCTGCTATCGAACGAATGAGATTGACTGTCTTGCGAACTCCCTCGACTAAGCCAAGCTCATCAACCTGTGACAAGAGTGCATAGAAAAATCTTTCGCTATCGGTTGTACCAGTAATCAATCCCTTGTACTTCTGATTGATGAACTGCTCGGCGGTATCAGAGGGACGAATAGTTCCATTGTGCATAAATGTTGTTGTGCCATATGTAAAGGGATGGTTGTTATCGATATTGATAGTGATTCCCTTGGAAGCAAGCCGTAGATGCAAAAGTGCGCCATCGGTAAGTGTCTCTACGCTAGCTAGTGCCAGCGATTCAGAGTCCTTAGCGGCCATAAGATCTTTGAGAATCTGCCCGTCGTGAGCAAGGCCCCAGCCATCTTTGTGTTCTGCCGATAGGGCAACAAATTTCTCAAAGTCAGCACCAACAACATCGTAAAAACTCTTACGCTCGAGTGAAGTGAAAGCTAGCAATCTACACATGGGTCAACTCTACTTGATGGCTAGAGATTCTTCTTTGCGCGCTCTGCTGCTTGGGCTGCGCGCCACTTTGCGATTTCACCATGGTTTCCGCTGAGTAGGACAGCTGGAACCTCAAGATCTCGCCAAACAGATGGCTTAGTGAAATTTGGATACTCGAGATATCCCTCTTCATTATGGGATTCTTCCGCCAGTGAATCAGGGTTTCCTAGCACGCCTGGAATCAAACGAGTGATTGCCTCAATCATGACAAGGGATGCAACTTCTCCACCACCAAGAACGTAATCACCGATAGATATCTCATGAACGCGATAACTCTTGTTTTCGTAATGTTGACGCACGCGATCATCAATTCCCTCATATCGCCCGCAAGCAAATACAAGGTGGGCAGATTGCGAGAATTTAGCTGCCATTGGTTGATCAAAGCGCTTTCCTGCCGGGGTTAAAACAATCAAATCGGTTTCTAATGTCATTAATGGATCAAGTGCTTTACCCCAAACCTCCGGAAGCATCACCATTCCCGCACCTCCGCCATATGGAGTGTCATCAACGGTGTTGTGATTATCAGATGAAAATGAGCGCAGATCGTGAATTCCAAACTCAACTAATCCTTGCTCCTGTGCCTTACCGAGTAAGGACAATTGCAGGGGCGCAAAGTAATCGGGAAAGATAGTTACAGCATCAATCTTCATTGCATTACTCCTGTTATCTCTGGAGGAATTACAACAACCTTCTTATTCGCAATATCCACTGTAGGTACTAGTTGATGCACAAAGGGAATCAGTTGCTCTCCGTTGGCTGTCTTTATCGCGAGTAAATCTTGACCAGGAAGATTAATGACATCACTGATTTCGCCAAATACATCCCCATTTTCGAGAACAGCTTGGCAGCCAATTAGTTGAAGTACGTGGTACTCATCCTCATCATTACTAGGCTCATTGATGTCGACATCGGCGTACAACATGGTGTTTCTTAATTTTTCAACGCCATTTCGATCGGTTATTCCATCAAAACCCAATAACAAAATTCCGTTGTGAACCCGGCCGGAGATGATCTTTAAATCTCCATGAGAATCTGTTTGAACAGTTGCACCAATAGCGAAGCGACGATCAGGTTCATCTGTACGAACCTCTATCGTCGCCTCACCAAGAATTCCGTGAGCGCGACCAATTCGCCCCACGAGCAAACGCATTGTTAGCGAACTTCGTCGGTCTCGATGAGATCGACGCGGACTGTGCGTCCTGCGAGCGCGCTGACAACTGTGCGAAGTGCCTTTGCAGTGCGACCATTACGACCAATGACCTTGCCGATATCTTCAGGGTTAACACGCACCTCTAAAGTTGTCCCACGACGTCCGCTCTTCTCAGCGACAACGACATCATCTGGGTTATCGACGATTCCCTTGACCAAATGCTCTAGGGCTTCATCCATCATTGTTACTCTGCAGCCGCTTCTTCAGCTGGAGTTTCAACAACTTCAGACACAACTTCTGGAGTCACATCTTCCGCTGGAACCTCTGCCACCTCGGCGACAGCTTCTGGTTCGGACACTTCGAGAACAGGGTTTGCCTTAGCTGCAAGCTTCTCCTGTGCCTTCTTCTTCAATGTTGTTGCGCCCTCTGCTGGCTCAGATGCCGCAGCCTTCATCGCTGCTTCATAAGCAACAATCTTTCCTGGCTTAACAGCTGCAACGCGAAGAGTTCCTTCAGTTCCAGGAAGTCCCTTGTGCTTCTGCCAATCTCCAGTCACCTTTAGCAAAGCCTCTACAGCTTCAGATGGTTGTGCGCCAACGCCGAGCCAGTACAGAGCACGCTCTGAGTTGATCTCGATCAGTGATGGCTCTTGTCCTGGTACGTAGCGACCAATCTCTTCAATTGATAGACCATTACGTGCCTTGCGTGCATCTGTAACAACGACGCGGAAAAATGGTGTGCGGATTTTGCCCATGCGCATTAAACGAATTTTTGTAGCCAAGAAAGTTGTACTCCTGTACATGTGTGCCATCTGTATCAACCGCAGCGGGGTGCGCGATCAATTCATATGACTATCGAATTGTGGATGTTGCTGGGGGTAGAGGGCCCCGTCAACAGGTGCCCAATTCTGCCATTTAAGCCCGAAAGAGGGAAATCGAGGGTTACTGCGCCTCTTCCTGGGCGCGCTTTGCAGGGTTTCCTGATTTGGACTTTTTCTTCTTATTGGCAGGAGCGTTGACCTTAGGCAAGGCTGGCATTCCCATCCCTGGTGGCATTCCAGCGGGCATCCCACCGTTGCGGACCTGCTTCATCATCTTTTGGGCGGCGCTAAATCGATCCACTAAATTGTTTACATCTGAAACCTTGCGACCGGAACCCAGTGCAATTCGAGCACGGCGGGAACCATTTAACACCTTCGGATCTCGACGCTCTGCTGGGGTCATTGATTGCACAATTGCTTTAGTTCGAACGATTTCACCCTCATCAAAGTTTTCAATCTGCTTCTTCATCTGGCCTGCACCAGGGAGCATTCCTAGCAGCTTAGACATGTTGCCCATCTTGGACATAGCCTGCAATTGATCTAGGAAATCTTCTAATGTGAAATCTTCTCCGCTTGCAAACTTTGCTTCAAGTTTGGCAGAGGTGTCTGTATCAAAGGCCTTCTTTGCTTGTTCGGCCAGTGTTGCAACATCGCCAAGACCCAAGATGCGAGAAGCCATGCGCTCTGGGTAGAAAATATCAAACTCATGTAATTTTTCACCGGTCGATGCAAACATAATCGGACGCTTGGTCATTGAAGCGATTGAAAGAGCGGCACCACCACGAGCATCACCATCAAGCTTGGTCAGTACAACGCCATCAAAGCCCACACCATCTAAGAATGCTTGTGATGTTCTGACCGCATCCTGTCCGATCATTGCATCCACAACAAACAAAATTTCATCTGGGTTAATGGCATCGCGAATATCAGATGCCTGCTTCATTAAATCTTCATCAACACCCAAACGACCTGCGGTATCGACAATAACCATGTTGTACATCTTTGATTTAGCAAACTCGATACCGTCCTTAGCAACCTTTACAGGATTACCTTGGCCATTTCCAGGTTCGGGGGCAAACACTGGAACGTTAACTGATGCACCAACAACCTGTAGCTGTGTAACAGCGTTAGGTCGCTGTAAATCTGAGGCGACTAGTAATGGGGTGTTTCCCTGCTCTGCATAAAACTTAGCAAGTTTTCCGGCCAGGGTCGTTTTACCTGCACCTTGCAAACCCGCCAGCATGATTACCGTTGGAGGATTCTTTGCAAGGCGAACTCTGCGAGCCTGTCCCCCCAGAATTTCAATCAAAGATGCATTAACAATTTCAAAGATGGCATTTGCCTGATTGCTTCCAGATTGCAAAGTAGGCAAAGCTTCCAATGACTTTTGGCGGATATCTACGATGAAATCTTCTACAACTGAAAGCGCAACATCGGATTCAAGCAGTGCTTGTCTAATCTCTTGGCAAGTAGCCTCAATATCTGAAGTTGAGATCTTTCCCTTAGAGCGCAGGGAGGAAAATGCTCCACTAAAGCGCGAGGTGAGTGACTCAAACATAAGGAGGGAAGACTACTTCAAGGCCTGCTTAAGATGCGAAGCGACCTCGGCTGCGCGCTCAGGAGATAGCGCTCCCCCAGATAATTCAGTGACATACAAGGTATCGATCGCCTCGGCACCAAGGGTTGTGACAATCGCTGAACGAATATCAATTGTGGATTGGGTAATCGCAGCACCGATCCTAAAAAGCAATCCAGGTCTGTCATGGCTGCGAACTTCAATGACTGTTGCATCCGTGGCGGCATCGGTAAAGATTTCAACCTCGGGATCCGGTACAGGAATCGCAGGAATAGAGGCGTAAGCGGCGGCACGGGCGATGAGTTTTTCTTCAACATCCTTGGGGTCGATTAACGCTATCGCTATCAAATCATGAAGTTTTGTCGCACTTATTTCTGGCGCATGGGGTTCTGGGGTCACAATCCAATACATCACCGCAGAACTTCCTAAAGTTTTTGTGCGGGCGGATTTAACATCTAAGCGCGAGATATTAAAGACTCCTGCAACAATAGATAACAAACCAGGTTTATCTGGCGAGATAACTTCGACGGCATATCCGCTTGAGTGTTCTTCTAATGTAACTCTTAACTGACCCTTAGCTGCCATCGCTCTCTGCTCATCGCTGACCTCTGGTTGAGGGGCAAATTCTGTTCCAGCCATCGCGCTCTTAACCCTTTTGACGAGATCATTAACAAGAGTTGCTTTCCAATCACTCCATCCCGCACTTCCAGTTGCCTCACCATCGGCGATACTCAAAGCGTGAAGAAGTTCCAGGGTGTTTACATCGGGAATTACCGAAAGGATCGATTGGATTGTTGCCGGATCATCTAAATCACGACGGGTAGCAGTAGATGACAAAAGCAGATGATGCAGCACTAAATTCTTTAGGATCTCAATTTCTTTAGCGTCGAAGCCGACACGTTTGGCTATTGGTTCAATCAACCCAA
>JBIKXW010000018.1:0-23471 GCA_044355565.1 Candidatus Planktophila sp.
TCTGATGAGAAATCAGCCCATTTGATTAATTGATCTCCACGACCGATCGCAGCCATTTCTCGAATGCTAGTTTCTAAGATGGTCTGTGCACGTTCATAATTTTCAGATTTGAAGATAAGTTCGAGGGCTTTTGTCGAGTTATGCGCCAGTAAATAGTAATCAGCTAATCTCTCGCAAATCCTCTTTTTCTCATCAGGGCTTACTAGATCAACGCCTGCCAATCCTTCAAAAAATATTTCATTGAAACGGAAGACCCTGCTTGCCCCAGATGATACTGAAACAAAGATCCCATCAGTGGCAAGTTTATTGATGTAACTCTCTGAAAAATCCTCTCCGAGAATAATCGCTGCAATTTCATAATTGAACTCTTGAACAATAAGAAGTCGAGATATCTTTGACTTGTTTTCATCATTGAGTGAATTGAATGTTTCTAAGGCAAGAATCGATAGTGGGTTAGATGCATTGCCCATTTCAAATTGCGAATGCTGCTGTCCACGTGCAATCGAGCGGGTCATCATCTGAACAGCTGATGGCCAACCCTCGCAACGATCAATTAATTGCGCAGTATTTGCATCAACTCCTACTACCCCATTTAGCTCAGCAATAAGTGAAACTTCATCCTCTGAAAACCTAAGGTCTTGACTGGTGATTAAACTGAGATTTCCAAGACTTGCATAACGAGCAAGCGAGGTCGTTGGAGTTACCCGGCGAACGATAATCAAATGCACATTGTTGGGAAGAAAATCAATCATTGATTGGGCAATCATTGATACCTCTGGACTGTCGATTGCTCCATTGTTAATCACAAAGTTGAAGGGCTCTTTTATATCCCCGGCAGCCTCAGTTAACTTTTTTACATTTAAAGATGGATTTGCACTTGGCTCGTTTTCAAAATCTGAACCAAAATCAGGAAATACAACTCGTATCGCTGCGAGAACATGAGCAAAAAAACTTTGAATGGAGTCCTCGGGGTTAGTGCTTAGCCACACAGTTGGTATTGATGAGCTTTCAGCCCATTGAGATACCAGTGAGCTTTTTCCATACCCTGCAGGTGCCGCTACAACGGTGACTCCTGGTAACCCTGTCTCGAAAAGGTGGAAAAGGTGTTTTCTTGAGATGAAGTTCGCGGGCACAGCAGGTGTAACTATGCGTGAGCGATCAATGGATGGGGTGATTGGATCCTTTGGGCTCATGCCTCAAGGGTGATGCCTACGGTGTAGAGAATCAAGAGAACCTCACCCCATGAGGGGTGATCTGTCCAGGTTAAATTTGAGCGTTAGTGGGCGAAGGTGCCAGTAACCAGGAAGTAAACCCGGCGCGCTACAGAAACAGCGTGGTCTGCGTATCGCTCGTAGTAGCGACCAAGGAGCGTTAGGTCGATCGCGGTTTCAATGCTCAACCCGCTACCTTCATTAATAATTGATGAGATCACCTTCTTGTGGAGGTCATCCATCTCATCATCATCTTTTTCAACCTGCAACGCCATTGCTGTGTCACGGGTGGTGATAACACCAGTGACCATGATTGAAAGCTTTTCAGCAACATGGCCCATCTCGGTAAAAGGTAAAAGTAAGGCATCTGGAATAGCGCGGTCTGGATGGCGGAGGCGTGCAACCTTGGCGATGTGGTGGGCTAAATCGCCCATTCTCTCCAGATCAGCGCTCATACGCATCGCAGTTACAAGAGCACGTAAATCGGATGCAACGGGTTGTTGGCGCGCAATGATGTCGATGATTCGAGC
The DNA here is from genome assembly GCA_044355565.1 of Candidatus Planktophila sp. Taxonomy (GTDB): domain Bacteria; phylum Actinomycetota; class Actinomycetes; order Nanopelagicales; family Nanopelagicaceae; genus Planktophila. Next base: position 1,742 of record JBIKXW010000018.1, read on the forward strand.
ATCTAACTCATGCTGGAAATCATCGATCCGCACATCTGCTGCGATGACCTCTTCAGCTAATGCCAGGTCAGCGGATTGAACCGCCTTCGAGGCCTTAACAACTGAGGCGGTAACCATGTTTGTTAGGTCAACGAGAGATTGCGAAACACCATCGAGTTCATCCTGATACGCCGAGCGAATAAGAGCCATGCGCAAAAGGTAGAGGTAGATGCTGAACATAAGCAAGCCAATTGGTGAACGGAAGGTTAACTCGTGTTTTGTACCGATAGAGTTTAATTATGAGGTTTAAGCGTCAGGTTGATCAATTGCCAGCGCCTGCCGGAGTGCCGGATTTACTCCTCCACACCCTCGAAAACCTTGACGGAGACTCTTTGATTCTCGCATCGGGAGATGTGGCTATCTTTAAAACCGCTGGTGTAGAAAAGCTTGGAATCTTGAAGGAGGGTCGGCTAGATAACCCAGAACTTCTGGCAACTGTTCGCGTTGTTCGACGGTCAAACACAAAACAAACTGGTCGAATAGATCTACCTAGAGGTCCTATTGGCGAAGGTAAGCACGAGTTAACGGTCAATGTTTTGCCGCTAACGGAGAATCAATATGTGTTGGTTTTAATCTCTGATGAGAGCGAAGCCCAAAGAATTCACGATGTGCGTCGAGATTTTGTCGCTAACATTTCTCATGAACTAAAAACACCCATCGGCGCTCTTTCTTTACTGAGCGAGGCGGTGCTTGGAGCTAAGGATGATCCTGAGGCGGTTACAAAATTTGCTACTCGTATGCAATCAGAAGCAAAGCGCCTTACCGATCTAGTTCAGGAAATCATCAACTTGTCGCGCCTCCAAGATTCAGACCCCCTGCAGGAACCCCGAGAGGTTGCTGTCTCGTATCTTGTTAAAGAGGCAATTGATCAATCGCAAATTAATGCTGAAAATAGAGGTGTGACCGTTACATTTACGGAAGATGCTGCCGCAATGCTCTTAGGTGATCGAGATCAGCTCATTATGGCTATGCAGAATTTAATAGATAACGCCATTAACTACTCACCTGAGAATACAAAGGTTGCAGTAACAAGTCGAGTTAAAGAAGGAATTGTAGAAATCTCCGTCACTGACCAAGGAATCGGTATTCCCGAATCTGATTTGTTACGTATTTTTGAACGCTTTTATCGTGTTGATCCAGCTCGATCTCGACAAACTGGTGGAACTGGTCTGGGTCTGTCAATTGTTAAACATGTCGCCGCCAAACATGGTGGAGATGTAAAGGTATGGAGCGCGGAAAATGTGGGAAGTACCTTCACATTGTTGCTACCAGCACACACAGGAACATCGGAGGAAACGTCATGACTCGAATTTTGATTGTTGAGGATGAGGCTTCCTTTTCAGAAGCACTTGAATTCTTGCTGGCCAAAGAAGGCTTCGAGGTCTCAGTCGCAGAAGATGGCCGTCAAGCGATAGATATGTTTAACGCGCAAGGTGCAGATCTAATCTTGCTCGATCTCATGATTCCTGTTATTTCCGGGGTTGAAGTCTGCAGGAGCATCAGAACACACTCTCAAGTTCCCATCATTATGTTGACAGCCAAAGATGCTGAGATAGACAAGGTAGTAGGTCTAGAACTGGGTGCTGATGATTACGTAACAAAGCCTTACTCGTCTAGAGAGTTGATCGCTCGAATTAAAGCGGTTCTACGACGTGGAATTAATGATGATGGATCGATACAAGATCAAGATCTCATGGAAGTCGGCCCAATACGTTTGAATACTGGCAAGCACCAAGTCTTTGTTAATGGGAATGCTGTTGCTCTTCCACTTAAAGAGTTTGAGCTTCTCGAGTTTTTAATGCGCAACTCAGGTCGAGTTCTTACTCGCTCACAATTAATCGATCGTGTCTGGGGCGGGGATTACTACGGAGATACAAAGACTTTAGATGTGCACATCAAACGGTTGCGCTCAAAGATTGAAGTAGATCCAGCAAATCCAGTTTTGATCCAAACTATTCGTGGGCTTGGTTACAAGTTAGAAAATGTTTAAGTTGAGCTCTTTCTAATCATCCGCTGATAAAACATTCCAGGTTTGCGAGTGCTTTCTGTATCCTCGCCCATCTTTACAAATCCAAGTTTTTCATAGGCAGCAATTGCACTGTAGTTGTCGGTCCAGACTCCTAAACCTTGAACCTTCCAATCTTTTTCTTGTTGATCAATAAATGTAAACATCGCACGCATCAATCCCTTTCCACGAAAACGTGGGTCACTCCAGCAACCGCCAATCCAACAGGTTGCACCAAAGTCGCCATTAAGAACTTCAACAGAAAGCATGGCGGCATCGATGCCATCTACAGATGCAATCAAAAAATCTAACTTTTCAAATTTGTTGCGCCAAGTGATTTCATCTTCTACGCTCTCAGCCTCCAAAGTTCCACCAAAGGCATGCGCGCTTTCAGTCAATGCTTCTAAACGAATAGAACGTAGGCGCTGCCACTCATTTGGTGAAATTAGCTGCACTACTACCTCGTTATTCATGTCCTAATCATGCCATCTGCCTTTCGCAATTGCTTGAAACAATAGAATTCGCAAATGCTTGCTCGATGTGCGAAGTTATCTCTAAAGGCGCAAAACCTCGTAATCGCAATCTGGATAGCTCTCAGCACGGCCGGTGTTTTCGGTGGAGTTCAACTGGATAAGTACTTAACAACCTCTTTGGAAATCCCAGGAAGTGATTCGGCGGCAGCCAGCACGGTACTACAGGAGAGATTTTCGGAAAACCCTGAAGGAAGTTTTACGGTTCTATACAGATACAAGCAAGCCACCCCAGAACAGATCCATCAGTTCAAAGTATCACTTGCGCGAGCTGCTGCAGTTATTCCTGGCTCGGAAATAACTCAAGAGAAAGCATTTGCTGGAACCTTGTACGCCACCATTGGGACATCTCTTGACCTTAATCAGGCATCTCAATACACAGGGGATTTAAGAGAAGCGTTAAAGCTCAACTCTTTAGATGGCGCTTTAGTCACCGGTCCCCCAGCTATCAAAGCTGATGTTGTTCCGATCCTTGCTTCAGATCTACAACGGGGGCAATTGATCGCTATTGCACTTGCTCTGATGTTGCTCATTGTGGCGTTGGGTTTTTCATGGGCTGTATTGATTCCACTGATATTTGCATCTACAACGATAACGACTTCCCTTGGAATCATCTATTTGCTCGCGCAGAAATTTCTGATGGTTTTGTATGTTCCCAATATTGTAGAACTCATCGGGCTTGGGCTTGCTATTGATTACTCATTGATTATGGTTCATCGATACCGACAAAACAGAGATTTAACACTCGACCGCATAGAAAAGACTATGCAAACGGCGGGACGCACAGCGGTAATTTCTGGCCTTACCGTGGCATTGGGGTTGGCGACTCTTATCTTCGTTCCAATCCCATTTGTCAGGTCGCTAGGTTTAGCCTGTTTAGTTGTTCCACTCGTTTCCATTGCAGCCGCCGCCACATTGCAGCCAATTCTGTTGAAGCATCTGGGTGGAGATTCTCCAAAGCGCTTCAAGGGATACCTTGGAAACAACTTTAATTTCTTGACCAATATTGCACTCTCAAAGCCAAAAGCGACCTTTGCGTTCACTCTGACAGCCATCGCTTTAACGCTCTCCTCTTTGTTATGGCTGCAGGTAACTCCTAGCTCCTTGTCTGCAATTCCATCCCATCTTGAGTCAGCGCAAGCCCTCAACTCGGTGACTTCAAAGGTTGGAGTCGGTGTCATTACGCCTCACGCCATGGTGATTGATCTAGGCGAGGGGAAAAAGGCACAGGAGACTTCAGGGCTAAGGTTTGAATTTTCGAAGAAAATTGCTGATAACCCTGAGGTTTTCACCGTTGCAAGCGGAGATAAGTGGCCATATGTCGATTCCACCGGTCGATTCATCCGAATCTATATCTTTGGTCAGCATGATCTAGGAGCGGATGAAACCGTTGGTCTTGTGCAGCAGTTGCGAGATGAGTACATACCCAACTCGGGTTTTCCAGATAATGCACTTTTTTATCTTGGCGGAGCACCTGCTCAAGGGGTAGATCTTCTTGATGCACTTTCTAAATCCTTCCCCTTTCTTGTTCTTTTCATACTCGTGCTCACATTTATTATTTTAATGAGAACCTTTCGGTCGGTAGTTCTTTCGGCAAAAGCGATCATCCTAGATATGATTTCTATCGGTGTCTCCTTTTCATTCCTTGTTATCATCTTCAAATTAGGTGTTGGAACATATCAACTTGAGCAGATTGAAGCTTGGGTACTGATTTTGTTGTTTGCCATTCTCTTTGGCCTTTCAATGGATTATGAAATATTCGTAGTCTCCCGAATCCGAGAAGCACGTGATCAAGGCGCAAGTAATGAAGAGGCTATTCGCCAGGGCATGCAATCATCAGGAACCGTAGTTATTGCAGCAGCTCTGATCTTTATCTCTGCTGTGTTTGGATTAATCACAGGACATTTTGCAGGACTACAGCAACTTGGAATTGGATTAGCCGTTGGCGTAATTGTTGATGCAACCATTGTTCGATGCTTATTGCTTCCTAGCGCCATGGTTCTGCTAGGAAAGTGGAATTGGTGGATGCCAGGAAATGGAAAAACCCCAACCCTCAAGTAAATGAGAGTCGGGGTTCCTGTCCCGTTACTAACTATTTAACAATTGTTATCGCAAAGTGGATTGAAGGCAGTTGATATCCAAGCGCCAATCCAGGGAAATCACGATTTGCAGTCAATATTGGAAGCATTCCATAAGGAGTGTTCGCAAATGAAGGCTGATTTGTGTAGAGCAATGGCCATAGATCAATGATGTGAGTTCCAGGCTTACCTGTCGCCTTCAAGTGAATCACCATGTATCCATTTGAATTAAAGCCGCATCCGTAACCAATGAATGAGTTGTCGTAGGTAACAGCCAATGTGTTATCTAACTGAGTCCACCCCACACCCTTGATTGCAATTGTAAACTCTTCACCAGCTTTGAACTTATTGGTTGGTACACCTGAACCATTACGAGCTTCTGGTAAACCTGATGGATCTGCCTTCGCAAGACCCTTGCTGATTACTTTTCCCTTACTGTCGTAATAAGGCATGATGCTTTCCTGCACATAAAATGGAACTTGTGCTTCGATCACACCATTTTTCTTTACCTGAATAACATGCCATCCACCAAGATGATCAGGAATCTGAATCTCCTTAGTAAAGTCAGGGTTTGTTACATCAACGGTTCCCATAGGAACTGCGTTGTATACCCAACAGGTTCCGGTGCAATTGACTCGGTTACCAACAACAGTTGCCCACTCGATGGTATGAGTTCCAGTTGTAGACATCCCTTTGACATTCAGTTTTACCTTGGTAAGAACTGGTCCCTCATCTCGTGACAGGGTTGCAACAGCTTTTGTATTTGGATTGAGACCGATATTTGAAAGTGTTGTCTTTTGTGTAACTGTAGGTGTCACCTTGTCTGGGTAAACAAGATATGGGGCTGGAGCGCCCGCATCTTTAGTAACAGTAAAGGTCTTTGTATCTCCATTGGCAAATGGAACCGGTGATTGAATGATATTCAAGTAAGGAATTCCTATGCCATCTAGTACATAGATGACATGCTTTCCAACATCCCCGGATGCACGAATGACAGCCTTACCTGTACCTCGTGTCCAAAGCGCCTGCATTGCACCTGCGTATAGATTGTCGTAAAGAACTGAGCCTCCAGCGGTGTAAAGGCTCGCACCCATCCCTGTATAGGTAATGGTGATAGGAGTTCCAACTGGACCACTCTTTGGAGAGATGGAAACTGTCCGAAGCATTTGATAGCCACCATGAGCAACTGCTACCCCATCGGCTACCGCATAAATGTCATGGACTCCACCGAAATCAGAGGGGGCCTTAGTTTTAAAATTAAATCCACCATTGGCATCGGTAGTAATTTTTGCCATATTGACGTAGTACTTCGCATACTTAACGCCCATGTAGTTGACTGTGTTTGGCTGAACATCGACAACCCATGTGCCATCGCTAGTTGACCACACCAAATCCATGGAGGTGTTTGGTTTTAATCCCTTGCCAATTACTGAAAAGGTACTTCCCACATATCCCTGTTGGGGAGTTACTTCAAGATTGATTGAGCTTTCTGAGGCGGTGAATGGGGCTGATTTGATGCCCGTAAAGGGAAGTGGTGCAACATCTTTAATATCTGTTGGTGCTTTTAATGTGATCAGTGTTGAGGTTGTGTCGGCACCTTGTGCCGGCACAACCATCGCCAACGCTAGACCACAAGCAACTGCTAAGCGCATTGCCAGTGTTCTCTTTTTCATATTCTCTCCAATGTATTGAATTGTTAACTCTGATTAATTACTTGCTTACGCCTTTGGAAGTGCAAAGAGCGTTAACTGGGATGCAGGCATGAAATTTGACTTCCAAGTACCAACAGCGCCCTTTAGGGGAAGTGACAATTTCACGGTTCGGTAGTAACTAACGCGCTCATAAACAGGTCGACCATCTGCTCCAAGAACTTTGACCCCATCTACTTTCTTAAGAATGAGTTTGGTTGAAAGAACTTTCATAGTTGATGAATCTTTAGCAACCATGGTTACCTTGTAATTGATGACTCCTAGAGTGTTGTACTGGCCAGGGTTTGTTCCTGTACGTAATACACCTGTCCAGAACGCTGCACCACTGTGATTTCCATAAGACATTTGAATTGGATCTTTAACACCCGAAACCTCTATATATGCCTTGGCGGTATTGGTTGTATCCATTACAGCTCCACCGTGATCAGCGTTATTTGCGTAGACGCGAAAGACGATTCCTTGTCCAACTATGTACTCGCTCTGAATAGCACAACTCACTCCGAAACGTGGAGCAAGAGGACCTGAAGTTCCGCTTGCAAGAACTGTGTCGACGTAGATGTGGATCGGTGAAACAACACCTTGCACAGGAACACCAATATTTACATTCAATGTGTTTGAGACAGCAGGTGCAAAGTTGGTTGCATCATTTGGTGTGAAATTTCCTGTAATCACAGTCGCTCCTGATTTTGCTGGAACCCATGAACATTTTGCGACATAGGGAGCAATCGATGCGGTTGCTACAGCTTCACAGCCAGTCACGACCTTGCCATTCACAATGAACTCCACAGTTCCTAGAGCGCTGGCTGTTCCATTAATAACAACTGGCCCCAAGTCGTAGACGCCATTACCGCCGGACATAATCAAGGTAGATGCAGCTGGCGCTGCATTAGCTATTCCACTCGTAGAAACAGCGCCGGCAAGTGCCAAAGAAGCCACCATTACCGCTGACATAATCTTTTTCATCTCTTACTCCTTCATTTGATTTCGAGGTTTAAAACTTCTTACTTAGTTTTGATATTTCCACTTACATCCAAAGTGAAGGCGGCATCTTCCTTTGATCCACCCTTAACGCTGAAGGTTCCAGTTACTTTCAAAACCCCTGAAGCGCCTGCGTACTTTCCGGTACCGCCTGTAATCGTGGCTGTTCCGGTAATTTTGATTGTTGTCGGTGCTGACTCATCTTCAGCACATCCCTTGGCAGATGAATCAAAGGTCACATTGATGGAACTTGCACCACCTGAAATAGATCCTTTTGCATCAAAGGTGTCGCAGATTCCTGCAGGAGCAGCGGCTGCGGTACCGGACATATCTGTAAGGCCCAGAACATTTCCTGATCCGGTTCCATTAACTCCTGTGACCTGTAGGTAAGTATCGCCCCACACAATTGAAAGCTTTCCTTTGTATGTGCCAGAAAATGCAACTGATGCATCAGCGGCGGGTTTGGTAGTGGCAGTTGCAGTTGGCTTAACAGTTGCAGTTGGCTTCGCTGTCACCTTTGGCTTAGTTGTTGTGTAACCAGTAGGGCACTTTGGTTTAGCAGCCGTAACCTTCTTAACTAACTTTCCCTTGTAACAGGTAATTGTTTTATTAGCTGCATTTGCTGGTACTCCCTGTGCAAACAAGAATGCCATAGCTGTGAAAAGAACAAGCACCTTTGCTTTTCTCGAATAACTTTTTCTCATTGTGAACTCCTTCTCTCCTTGAGTTTCTGCTGTTCTTACAAGGAAAAGAGTGTCACTTTGAAATATTTATTAAAGAGATTTGCTGAGGGGTACCTCTTTGCAAGGTATTACATGTATCACCAATTTACGGTTAATGAATTATTCAATGAGTGCTGGCACTTTATGAGCGAGAAATGCGTTCGCGAGCAACCTGCATCGCCGGTGGTTCTGGTCCCAATATTGCAAGGAAGATATCTAGGCTAATTCTTGAAATTCGAAGCCACATTTTTGATCGTGGAGTTAAACCCAGTAAATCTAATTCGCGCGGATCTAACGTTGCGATCGCAGCATTAGAAATTACTTTGTAAAAGAATTTTCCCGCTCCCCCAAATGGTGGATTTAAAATAAATTGAACTACTTCATCTGTTCGCTGAACATGTGCCAAATCATTGGCTCTGAAATCATCCAGAGTAGCCTCCAGCTCTGCAACAGACATCGGTGCATTGGTTAATCCGAGCGGAATCGCGCTTTTGCTCCATTCGGCAACATAGGCATCTGCACCTTTATCAATCGGATAACCAAGTGCTAAATGAGCCTTTAAGAATGAGTCTGTGAATGCGCAATGCACCCACAGTAGGAAGCGGGGATCTTTAGCTTTGTAACTATGCGCATGACCTAGCTTGTCGGTGAAATTGCCTTTCACATGATCATGCATCGCATTAACGCGTGCTGCTTCTCGAGCAATTACCTCTTCAGCTGCAAAGGTTGTAACTGTTAACCACCGTGTGGTTCCCGCAAGACGCCCTAATGGATCTGTTTCATACCGTGAATGCTCTGCGACTCCCGAAAGTGGTGCCGGATGCGCCGCCTGCAATAACAATGCTCGAACTCCCCCAACTAATGTTGCGATCCTTCCATGTACTTGCCACACGGCACTGTTGGGTCCAAACAATCCTTCTCCAGAGCCTTGACCGATTGTGAGTACCCAATCCGGGCGACCATCACGTGAGCCAGAAACATTTTCGCGAAACTTGTCCGCTAAGGGTTTAGTCAGTGGAAATTTATGAAGAGCGAACACGCAGCAATGCTATGCAAAAGATAAATCCTTCGCCATTCGAAAAACTCAGACCACTAGTTAGGAATGCTTTGAGCGTTCCAAACAATCCAAAGTGCCATTTGCTGTGTGAACTGCTTTTTGCCAGGCCAATTCACGACCCCATCGCGTGAAAGCAATTTTAGGGCGATGCAACGAAGTCGAATTGGTCGTTAACTTGGCGACCGATCCTTCCAATAAACGCTCTTGTTCGTCCGGTTCTCCTACTCGGATCTTCCAACCTTTGGATTCATATTTCTTTACTTCAATAAAACAATTCTCAGGAATCCAAATTGTGGCAAATCCTCTTTTCACAATTAAGGGGTAGGCGAGAATTTCAAGAATTGGCAACCTTGCTAAAACGCGAATCCAAGTTGGACACTTCCAAAATTCGTATTTCGCAAAAGCTTCATCAGGAATATCGTTCCAGCCTAAGACGGACATTTCGCCTCCCTTCATTAACACTTTACAGATCTATAGACTCTCGTGATCGCTCTACCGCCATTTGCGCTTGAATGCACCGACATAACAATGTACCCGATAGGTGACTGGCCTGGCTTCCATTTACACGGCATGGAAACAGAAAGCCGAACTCTCCCAAAACTTGACTTACTCTCGGTAACCGAATCGGTGAAAATTAGCCATCCGGGCCTAGTGAGTGTTGTTCTAATTTCTACCATCTGACCAGGGCAAACTGTTTCTGCAACAACATTGACTCTTCCAGGCTGGTGTTTGGATTTGTGGGGATAATCGGTTCGACCTGAACAATCATCGGGGAGATTCACTCTGGAATCGGTAAAGTTCCGATTTACAAAAGTATTAATCCTTGGCGGATTCCCATTTATAGGAACAACTTGACTACCAATACCTGTAGTGGCAACTAGGCCAATTGCTACAAGCATTTTACTTCGCTTCAAAATCCACTCCATTGCTGAATGATTTAGGAAGCATCAATTCGATATTGGACACAGCTTAATAATTGTGGACAACTAGAGAAATGAAATAGGGGAATCCCCTTTGGGGCAGAAACAACTCAAACTTAGGAGCCGAAGTTGGTTTTCTTGTAGGGCTTTCCTTTTTGGTCGTAGGTAATCCATACGCTTACTTGCTTTCCATTCTTAAACGATCCTGAGCGCATAATCACGCCATCTTTGCGAAACCATTTCCAATCACCGTGGAGTTTGTCAGCCTTCATCTTTCCAATTGCCTTCAATACACCATTTCCATAAAACTCTAAATACTCGCCTGTGCGCTTTGGATAGCTCGCATTTATCTGACTAATTCGCGCCTTAATAATCTTCTTGAGTAGAGGCTTCGGAAACCTCTTGTCTACGGCAAAGTGAATCGAGCCTTTGGTTTGCTCATATCCAGCCAGCTCCTTTTCAAGCAACATATTTGTAGCGCCGCTATAGGGAAACAAACTGTTGTGCTTCTTGTATCCATCAAATCCAAGAATCGCTACCCCTTCGATAAGAAAAGTGGGTATTCCGTACTTGATTACCTGGGTAGCTGTCGGAAGCTCTTCAGCGATCATTTCACGCAGATCATTCAGAATCTTACGTTGATCGATTTCGAAGTTCTTCAGGTGTTTATCTACTAACGTCTTGCTCATGCGGAAATAACACCCGTAACTAAGAGAGTAAGAATCACTGCGCCTAGTGTGATTCTGTAGATAATAAAGGGCATGAAGCTTCTGGTTGAAACAAATTTAAGTAACCAAGCAATCACTAAATATCCGACTACGAATGCAATTGCAGTGGCAGCAGCGGTCTCTGCCAACGAAAAGACATTTGAATTATCAGATGATGAAAGCGCTCCCTGAAGTTGATAGAAACCACTTCCAAAGACTGCGGGTAGCGCCAATAAGAATGAGTAGCGAAGTGCGGCTTCGCGCTTGTATCCGAGGAAACGACCCATCGCGATCGTTGCGCCAGAGCGAGAAACTCCTGGCATGAGCGCCAAAGCTTGAGCTGCTCCATACAAAAGGCCGTCGCGATTGCTGAGTTGATCTAAAGTTCGCTCGCGTTTTCCATACGTGTCTGCTAATCCAAGAATCACACCAAAGACAATCAAAGTTGTTGCAATAAGCCAGAGTGATCGAAGATTGTTTTCAATGATGTCACTGCCCAGATAACCAAGAACAACAATTGGAATTGTTCCAATGACGATCAGCCAACCCATTCGAGCCTGTGATTTAGCTTCACCGACTAGCTCTTTGCGTTGTACCGCTTGCCCAAACCAAGAACGAAGTATTGCTGCGATGTCTTTTCTGAAATAGATCAGAACTGCCAGTTCGGTACCAATTTGAGTGATCGCGGTAAATCGAGCACCGGGATCCTTTGCTCCATCAAGGAACTCTCCGAAGATGCGAATGTGGGCGCTTGAGGAGATTGGCAAGAATTCGGTGAGGCCTTGAACAATTCCAAGAATTATTGCTTCGATCATCTCGCCCTCCAATCAACACCTAGAGGGCAATAGTAACGAGCAATCACCTCTTAATCATCGAAAGGTATATTTCAGGCATGAAAGCCAGTCTCGCAATCGAGGAGCTAAAGGGCTTCGGTAAGAAAAGCAGAGTCAGCGATCTCGCTCGCTTCTATAAAACTGGCCCAGGTGAGTACGCCGCAGGAGATCTTTTCCTTGGTGGAACAGTTCCTCAGACACGATCTGTTGCCAACTCATATAAGAACTTGGAGCTTGTAGAAGTTCAAAAACTTTTTAACTCACCTTTTCATGAAGCACGTTTGTGCGCCGCAATAATTCTCAACCTGCAATTCAAGGCCTCTAAATCTTCTGAGGAACGTAAGAAGATTTTCGATTTCTATCTTAAGCAAGTAAGGGCCGAGCGGATCAACAACTGGGACATTGTTGATGTGTCCGCTCCTTGGATGGGCGTGTACCTGTTGGACGTCGATGATCCGATGCCGCTGCTGATCAAATTCTCTAAATCAAAGTCTCTGTGGCAACGACGTGTCTCAATCATTCTTACATTTGCGTTAATCCGTGCTGGAGACCTTGAGCCAACATTGATTATTTCTGAAGCTTTGCTACAGGATAAAGAGGATTTGATTCACAAAGCAGTGGGTTGGATGTTGCGCGAACTCGGTAAGAAAGATGTCATGTTGCTTCGTGGATTTCTTAAACAACATTCACATGAAATGCCTCGCACTATGTTGAGATATGCAATCGAGCGCTTACCTGAACTTGAGCGAAAAAGATGGCTAACAGAAAGTAAGAGTTAACCTAACAAAGGGCGCAGTTCAACCTTTCGATTACAGGCTTTTGATCCTTCAGTTGCTAATTGTTGTGCGGTTTCTAAAGAATCTACTTTGATGATCCAGAAACCACTGAAGTATTCATTTGCCTCATGATGTGGGCCAGAGATTGCTTTTTCGGCTCCATTACGTGAGTCAAAGACCTTTGCCTTGTCTGGAGAATCGAGACCGCATGCGAATAAGCGCTGCCCAGCATCTTCAATCTTGTCGTTGAAATCATCAATTGCCTTTATTTCTTCAGGCGTGTGTGGAGGGCGTGTTTGAGTGTCAATAACAGAGATTAAGAAGCGCATGGGAAAAGGGTACCTAAGGGCATAAAATAATTCCATGCACAAATTCGAGGATGAAGTCCAGGAGCGTTGGGGTGATACCGATGCTTACCGCCAATCCAAATCAAAAACCTCAAAGTATTCAAAGGATGATTTCGAAGCGGCCAAAGTAGATCAAGAAGCCGCTACTGAGTTGTTTGTTTATGCATTTGGTAATTCACTTCCAATCGACTCCCCTAAGGCTAAGGAAGCTGTACGTGCCCACAGAGATGCAATCACCAAATGGTTTTATGATTGTTCAGTTGAAATGCAAAAGAATCTAGCTGTTATGTATATCGAAGATCCGCGATTTAAAGAGTACTACGACGGACGCGTGCGTGGATTAGCTCAATATGTCCACGATGCAATTGTTAATCAGTAGTTAAGAAGCTCTCCAGCAGTACCAAGCAACGACACTTCGCATTCCAGTGAAAGGTTCCCCGAGAAGATGCAGAGCCTTTGGCTTAATCGGCTCTGAATTTCCATGCAGGTTATCCCAACCGCGGCGCACTGCAAGATCACCTATTGGCCACACATCTAAACGACCCAAGTGAAAGATTAAGAACATCTCGACGGTCCAGCGACCAATACCAAATAGAGGCACTAAATCTTTGATTATCTCTTCATCAGACATATGAGTAAATTTACGGAAATTGATTTCGCCCGATAATGAGGCTTCGGTCAGTTCACTAATTGTTCGAACTTTTGCCCCCGTTAACCCAACAGATTGAAGCTCCTTTAGTGATAGTGCTCCAACCTTGGCTGCTGTGATTGAACCGTGACACTTTTCCTGTAAGCGGCCAGATATTGTTCGGGCAGCTGCCGTGCTTACCTGTTGGGCAATCACCGATCTAATGAGCGACTGATAATGAGTAACCGTCGGCTTTTCCAGCCCAAAAGTGCATGGCTCTAAACTTTTAATTGCAGGCTTGAAGGCTGAATCAATTTTTGCAATTCTACGATTAATTAATGCGAGCTCTTTTGCACGTTCCATCTACAAATTGAAGTTCTTCTACTCAAAGCTTTTTTCAAAGGACCAGAGATCCAAATCATCTAAGTTGACTGGCGTAAAACCCTTTGCTTCAAGTGCTGAGGCAATCTGAGCTCTGTGCTCAGTCGCGTGGTGGATCGCTTGAGACAAAATTGTTGATCTCCAGCGCTTCACCTGGTCACCTTCAGCATTCACAAATTCAAGTTGTACATCTTCTAGTTTCACGCAATCTAGCAGCATCGCATCAACCGTTGCTGCCTGCTCCTTTAGTCTTGCTAGATCAGCAATCACTCTCACATCATCGATACAAGGGGCTCCCGGTTGAGTCAACGCCGGCGTTCCGGATATGCGGAATGCATAGTGATCAGCGCTATCAGTAATGTGATAAACAATCTCTCCAACAAACCATTCAGGATTTGTGGCAAATGCCTTGAGCGATTCCTCTGGGAGTGTCTGTAAGTGCTCAATAGTTTTCTGATTTGCCCACGCCATGTGGGCCAATAGGCGATCAAGAGCAATTGTCATATGCGGGTTCCATCACCTTTTTCTCAGCCATCGGAAAAGCATAAAGAAGACACATCATAATGTCGAGTGCCAACGCTCGCTTGTTTGTCTTAACTCTCACATCACTTTAGTGACTAAATCTGCAACAAAGGTGGTTGTATCAACTGAAGGGATATACAGGAATTTTCTTGTATATATAGAGAGTTGGAAAAAATGAAGGCACTCGTTTATGGCGGTCCAGGTAAGAAAGAATGGAAAGAAGTTCCAAATCCAAAGGTACTAAAACCTACAGATGCAGTCATCAAAGTAGAGACAACAACAATCTGTGGAACCGACCTACACATTCTAAAAGGTGACGTTCCAGCTGTCACAGAAGGTCGAATATTGGGCCATGAAGGTGTTGGCACTGTTACTGAACTTGGAAGCTCTGTAGCCAATTTCAAAGTTGGCGATCGAGTCATTATCTCTTGCATTAAGTCGTGTAGTGCTTGCGCTAACTGCAAGCAAGGGCTTTATTCGCATTGCCTCGGTGATGAGGGTGTTTCAGGTCTCGGATGGGTACTCGGACATCTAATTGATGGAACACAGGCCGAGTTTGTACGTATTCCATATGCAGATAACTCACTTCACTTAATGCCAGCAGGCGTTAGTGATACTGAAGCAGTAATGCTTTCAGATATCTTGCCGACCGGATTTGAAATGGGAATCCAATATGGCGCGGTCAAACCTGGCGATGTTGTAGCGGTTATTGGCGCAGGTCCAGTTGGGTTGGCCGCAATTGCGACAGCTTCGTTGTACGGAGCTGCGCGAGTTATCGCCATTGACCTAGACACAAATAGGTTGGAAAAGTCTCGTGAATTCGGAGCAACTGACACAGTTGTATCGGGATCTGCCAAGTGGAAAGAAGAGGTCTTAGCTCTTACTGATGGAGCTGGAGTTGATGTTGCAATTGAAGCCGTGGGAGTTCCCCTTACCTTTGAGATGGCGGCAGAAATTGTTCGACCTGGTGGACATGTGGCAAATGTCGGAGTTCATGGCAAAGCCGTTTCCCTTGAATTGCAGAATCTCTGGATTCAAAACATCTCGATCAGTATGGGATTGGTGAATACCAACACAACCCCACTTCTATTGAAGTTAGTTGTGAGCAAGAAGCTTCAAGCTGAGAAGTTTGCAACGCACTTCTTTGGCTTCGATGAATTCATTGCCGCATATGACACTTTCAGTCGCGCCGCAGAAACTAAGGCGTTGAAAGTGGTTCTAACAAACAATTAGAAATCAACGAAAAGATCGACTTCATGATTTCGTGAAGTCGATCTTTTCTTGTGAATGACAGATATCGCAATGATTAGTGTGCTTTAGGTTTTTAAACCTGCATGATGTAGCGATTTTGATTCAGCTAGGGTTTACTTAGGCTATGCATTTAACACGTCGTGGACTTTTATCCTCAACTATGTCTGCGCTTGCTTTAAGCATAATCCCACTTAAAGGTAACTCCGCACCACGAAGAGTCCTGTCTAATGGTGTCGATATCTCTTGGCTGCCTGATGTGGAAGCGGCAGGTGGCCGTTTTTATACAAGCACTGGCCAAAGAATCGATGCAATAAAGCTGCTTAAGGTCAGCGGAGTAAAGGTTGGGCGTATTCGAGTATTTGTAAACCCCCAAACCCCAAATGGAAATCTCGAGAGAGCACTAACTCTTGCCAAGAGGTTGAAGAAGGAAAAAATGGAGATCTGCATAGATCTTCACTTTTCAGATGTTTGGGCAGATCCAGGAAACCAGCAAACACCGATTGGTTGGCCAACTGAGATTGCGGAGTTAGAGAAAACAGTTGCTGCATATACGCAAAGTACTTTACAAAGATTTGTTGATGCTGATCTTGCTCCTAAATGGGTTCAGATTGGAAATGAAATTGGAGGAGGTTTTCTTTGGCCGCTCGGTAGCTTGTGGGATGGAACCGCTTCACAATGGGAAAATTTCGTACGACTGCACAACTCTGCCACCCGTGTATTGCGTCGCGTAACTCCAACAGCTAAATCGGTTGTCCATCTTGAATGGGGAGGCGATGCTGAACGTGTCAGGTATTGGTTAACAAGCGCTCGTGCATATGGATTGAATAAATACGACTTGATTGGTCTGAGTTACTACAGTCAATGGAGTGGATCTTTGGCAAGCCTCGAAAAAGTTTTGAGTATTGTCACAACTGAATTCAAAACACCCGTAATGATTGTGGAGACTGCCTACCCATGGACCTCTCAAAGGTTTGGTAATGATGTAATTGATATCTCTACTTCAAAGCTACCCGGAATTTCCTTTAGCACAGCGGGTCAAGAGCAATATGTCCAAACCCTGAAAGATTTGCTGCTTCGACAACCAGCAAATAGAGGGCTTGGTTTGTGGTGGTGGGAAGGATTAGCAACGGTCGTCCGATCACAAAATGGAGAAATCCTTTGGAATGGTGGAATGGCAAACTCAGCTCTGATAAAGACAAATGGAAGAGCGTTGCCAGCCCTAAAAGCGTTCAACACATAGTTACGAAATCTTGCCTTATAAGAAAGAGTCTGCCAGCAACAGAGTGGAAACCACGGGATACTTTCGGGCATGAATGGAGCTCTTGTGCGAATTCCGGGTGCCGATGGTCTCAGAGCGTTAGCTTGTCTTCTGGTGGTTTGGCACCACACAACTCAGAGATTCAATCCAGAATCATCTCCAGAATGGATTCAGCAGATTCACTTTTTTGGAATGCGGGGTGAAGTAGGTGTAAGTCTATTCTTCGTTCTATCTGGTTGTTTGCTCTCACTACCATTCTGGAATTCTTTCCTTCATAAACAACCGATTCCAAATCTTCGCTTTTATGCAGTCAATCGTGCAGCACGAATAATTCCAGCATATTGGTTTAACCTATTGTTTTGCACAATCTTTGCGCTTTGGGTATTTGGTGAAAGTATCAATTGGTGGAGACTTATTTCAGGTCTTCTGTTCATCAATAGTTACCATTATTCATCCTTCTTTCCTGCAGAAATTAATGGTCCTTTATGGTCTATCGGGCTTGAGGTTTCATGTTACTTACTTCTTCCAGTTGTTCTCATAATGATCATCAAGAGATCGCGGAAAATTTCTTCGGCCATAACTGGAATGCTGATTTGGATTGTAGCGCTGCAGCTATTGAACCCTTGGATCATCGACAACTTCATGACCAGCGATAAATTGAAAGGGTGGGAGTACGGACTAACTGGTGGGGCAAAGCAATGGCTTCCCTATTGGAATATTGGCACCTTTTTTACCCAATTCTTATGTGGTTCGCTAGCAGCTTTGATTATTGTTTCGCTTAGATCTCGCAACATCGTAAAATCCAAAAAATTTGATCTCTTGTCTGTCTCCTTTGGGCTTGCAGCAGTATTTCTAGTGGGTGCTCGTCTACAACCGGGCGCACCTGATAGCTTCACTAATCAACCTTACTTGGCTCCATTTTTTGCATTTCTTATGGCGGGGTTGATTGTTTCAATTTCATTTAGCACGCAGGTTTGTAGCATCTTGGATAATCGGTTGTTCCGATGGCTCGCACAATTATCTTTTAGTATTTACCTCTGGCATATGGTTATCATCGTATTTATCGAGCGTGAAATTGTAAGTAAATATGTTTACTACGGGGTCACTAATTTATCAGAATGGATTTTCCTTAGCTCCATAGTGCTTCTGGTTTCCATTGCCCTAGCTGCAACCTCTTGGCGCTTTTTGGAATCTCCTTTACTTTTGCGGGCCAGAAGATTTACAAAACTTCTTTAACTCTCACTTAGCAGAGAAGGTTTCACACCATTTCTTTAAGTGAACGAATTGCCAACTCACTCAACAAGGCCGCTCCTCGATACATCACTGAATCATCAAACATGGCTCGAGGTGAGTGATTCGCCTCAGACTTGGTGAAGTCTTGATCAACCGATGCACCAAGGAAAACGTAAGAACCTGGGACGGCCTCCAAAACGCGTGAATAATCTTCAGCACCTGCAATTGCGTGCGGCATATCCATATAGCTCTCATTGCCGAAGAGTTCACCTGCGACTCTGCCCACGAACTGCGCATGCGCATCGTTATTTACTGTGACGGGATACTGCTCGACAACCTTTACTTCGGCCTTTAGTCCATAACCCTGGGCAATTGATTCACACAAACGAACCGCTTCGGTCTTGATGCGACTTCTATTCTCAGGTGAAAAAGTTCGAATTGTGGCTTGGAACTCTGCAGTGTCCGGAATGATGTTTGCTTTTGTGCCTGCATGGAATTGACCGACTGTGATTACCACTGGATCAAATGCGTCGAATGAGCGAGTTATCATCAATTGCAGTGCGCCCACCATTTCAGCAGCAACTGGAATTGGGTCCTTAGCGGTATGAGGTTGCGAACCATGTCCGCCCATACCTACAACAGTTACATGTATTTCATCGGCTGAAGCCATCATGGTTCCAGGTTTAGTGGTAAATGTTCCTGTTGGAATTGATGATGATGACACGTGAATTCCATAGGTAGCATCAGCTTTTTTTCCGCTTGCGGTCAGGACACCTTCCTTGATCATGTGCCCAGCCCCATCGAAGCCTTCTTCGCCTGGTTGAAACATAAAAACCACATCGCCGTTTAATTCAGATTTGTTCTTAACAAGTAGCTTTGCTGCACCGATCAACATCGCAACGTGCAGGTCGTGTCCACAGGCATGCATCGCGCCATCAATCTGGCTCTTGTATGGAAGATCAGCAAGCTCTGATACTGGAAGTGCATCCATGTCTGCACGCAACAACACTGTCTTTTTTGAATCACCAGCTCGAAGCACAGCCGTTACTGAACTTAGGGTTTTTCCATTTGCAATTTCAAGACCTAGGCCATCGAGTGCGGCAATGATCTTTGCTTGGGTCTTGGGAAGGTCCAATCCAATTTCTGGCTCTTGATGAATCTGTCGGCGGATTGCGACTAAATCATTTTGAATTTCACTCGCTTCAGTTATGAAATTAGTCATTTTCAATCCCCCATCAATTCAGTTAGAAGGCGATCATACTTAGGCGGTCTAGCCGATGTCTACGATTTCCCTCATGGAAAAGGCAGGGCTGGTAAGCCTAATGAGCTTTTGATAAACCCATTCTTGATCAAGTAATCCGCAGATTCTTTTAAGGTGAGTTCAACCGGAATAAAATTAATGCTCAACAAGCGCTGAGCCTTTGCCCCACTAACATTCATTGGCTTTCCTAGTTGAGGCAGAATCAGCTTTATTGAACCATCGAATAGTGAAAGCAAGCGAATAATAAATGTTGGTGCCTGCGCTGACTTGACCTTGCTCTTTGGATACATGCCTTTTAATAATTTAGCTATCTCAACAAATGACCTGGTTTCCGAAGAAGCGATTATGCGTTCGCCTTTTGTGTTATCACTCTTGATTGCATCAACATGCATCTTGGCAACATCGCGTACATCTACAATTGCAAATTTTAGATCTGGCAACATCGGATCACTGCCGTTTAATATTCTTTCCACAAGTGAAATTGATGAACCAAAGTTCTTGTCTAGCGGTGCGCCAAGCACTAGCACTGGATTAATGGTTGTTAGGGCGACTTCAGGGGCATCACTTTTAATGAAATTCCAAGCTGCTTGTTCAGCCAAGGTCTTGGACTTTGTATAAGCCACACGCCCGACTGGATGTTCAATATCAGTCCACATGGTTTCGTCATAGGCCAAAGCACCAGACGTTAATTCACGCCCATAGATCGCCGCGACCGATGAAGTCAGAATTACTCGCTTGACCCCAGCACTTTTTGCAGCACGTAGTGCTCTTAAAGTGCCTTCGACTGCAGGGCGAATCAAATCATTCTCATCTTTCGGTGAAGTGAGTGGAAAAGGTGATGCGGTGTGCATCAGCACATCTACATCATTGAGAGCGGAATCCCAACCTGAATCTTTCTCGAGATCGAGCTCAATAAATGTTAGACGAGAGTCTAGGTTTGAATTATCTAAAAGATGTGGCGCGACTGCATCGCGAACTTCTGTTGACTTTGAAAGCTTGCGGACTGAAGCGCGAACTTCGAATCCCTGATTGAGAAGCTGAAGTGTGATGTGCTTGCCAATATAACCACTTGCACCTGTAAGAAGCACTCTAGTCATGGAGGAAATTATTCCATAAAACAGAAAAAGGAGAGTCGCACTATAGGCCGGATTTGATTGATTTGAGCATCAGTCATTGGCATGCTTGGCGCGTGCCCTCACAAAAGAATGAATTTGAGCTGATCGAACTCAACGAGCGAGCTCGTGAGTTTTTACTCCTAGGTGTAAATGAAAATCAGAAAAATCTGGTTGCCACAGTTGCTCAGAGTTTTGCAGATGCGCTTTTTCCGCCTGCTGATTATGAAAATGGTGCTCCACTTCCTTGGATTCGAGGGGTTCTACATAACTCTAAGCCAGCTGCATTCATTATGTGTGCCGATCCAACGGAGCAACAAAAGGATCCTTGGCTTTGGAGATTGCTAGTTGATAAGTCACACCAAGGGTGTGGCATTGGTAAGTTTGCAGTTGAATCCGTTCTGGCGCGATATAAAGAAATGGGTTGCACTCGAGTCTTGGTTTGTTGGGCTCCAGTTGAAGGTAATGCAGGTGACTTTTATAAAAAACTTGGATTTGTCGAAACTGGCGAAAAGATGGGCGAAGAGATAATTGCAGAATTCAAGCTATAGGAACTAATAACCGTCCTACAGTAATCGCTGGTAAATAACCCCTCCTGTATCCTTCTAGATGCAAGAAGGGGAGTTTTTATGAGCAACACAATTGCGTGCCAGTTCGTCTTTGAACCTGGTGAATACGATAATGAGTTCCACCTTCTTGACGGACAAATAGATGTATTCGCATCTGAACTTCCAGGCTTTATTTCAGTCCATCGCTGGGTGTCACCGGATGGTCGATTGAAGAACTCCATTTACTTTTTCAAAAATATGGAGTCTGTTAAAGCCCTTTCTAAGTACCCTCAGCATTTAGTTGCAAAGCAGGAAGTTAAGCGTTGGTACAAGAGTTACCAAATTCTTATCACCGAAGTTACCGCCTCATATGGCGATGGCAATCTCACTTATCCGTAATAGAAGAAGATTCGCCCTATAAGCCGGAGACGACATTGTTATGCGTGAGGTTACGCTTAAAAAATGTAAATGCCCTCATAATTGCCCCCAAATAATTAATGGGATAGATCATTTCGGTTGTGGCAAACCATCAACGCTATCGAGATCTAGTCATAGAACTCATAAGTGATTCCAGAGGTCCTTGATTGAACTTCTTTAGCCATTGAGCTGCAAGGTAGGAAAGAAGTAGCCAAATCGCGAATGCAAGTACAAATACCTGCCAAGTTTGCAGATCCTGGAATAAGCCAAAACCCCAAGGGCTAAAGATGAGGGAAGTGATTACTGATTGCGAGATATAGATCGTCAACGACATTTTGCCGGCTGGTTTCATCCACAAAACTAGATTTGGCCGCTCCTCAACTAACTTACGAATCAAGCCCACATAGAACATTGAAAG
>JBIKXW010000019.1:0-22952 GCA_044355565.1 Candidatus Planktophila sp.
CGCCTTCTTTGCAGGAGCTGCCTTTTTGGCCACCTTTTTTACAGCAGCCTTCTTCACGACTTTCTTTACAGCCGCTTTCTTAACTGGCTTCTTAGGCATGTCGCGAACCCTATGCCTTTGCGGTCACAGCTACCAACTTCGCCACGGTCCTTTTTTCAGGATTCAATCATCTACACTGGGATCCTCGCGTAAAGGGCGTTGACGGGGCTATCACCTCACGAGCCGGCAGGAAGAAATAGGCCAAGGCCTATGTAGAACCAGCACTCGAGATTTCAAGAGGCACATTGTGATGTGCAAGGCGGGTGGTACCGCGAAAGCTGCGATCGCAGCGATCGTCCCTCCAGAGATTGTTTTCTGGAGGATTTTTTATGTCATTTCGCGCCATTCCAGCAGCTGTTGATCTGCCTGCCGTCGAACACTCAATTTTAAAGTTCTGGCGCGAAAACTCAATCTTTGAAAAAACCGTTGCCGCTCGTGAGGGTGCACCTGCCTGGACATTTTATGAAGGACCACCAACTGCAAATGGAATGCCGGGTACTCACCACATCGAAGCCCGCGTTTTTAAGGATTTGTTCCCTCGCTTTCACACAATGAAGGGCAAGCAAGTTACTCGTAAGGCGGGTTGGGATTGCCACGGTTTGCCTGTCGAAATCGCTGTAGAAAAAGAGCTGGGATTTTCCGGCAAAGGCGACATTGAAAAATTTGGAATCGCACCATTTAATGACAAGTGCCGTGAATCTGTTCAGCGTCACGTCAGTGCATTTACAGAAATGACAGACCGCATGGGCTTCTGGGTTGATTTCGATGAAGCGTATTGGACTATGTCACCTGAGTATGTGGAATCTGTGTGGTGGTCTCTGAAGGAGATCTGGAAAAAAGGGTTGCTGGTTCAAGACCATCGCGTTGCTCCTTACTGTCCTCGATGCGGAACAGGTCTATCAGATCATGAGTTAGCACAGGGGTATGAAACAGTTACTGATCCATCGGTCTTTGTTCGCTTTCCAGTTACATCAGGCGAACTTGCTTCATTGAACGCTGCGCTATTGGTATGGACGACTACACCTTGGACATTGGTTTCTAACACCGCAATTGCCGTCCATCCAGATGTTGAATATGTTGTAATCGAAGTGACACATGAAGAAACAACTGAGGTTTTAGTTGTTGCTCAGAATTTGATGGATGCGGTCAAGGGTGAAAAGAAGATCCTAAAGACTATGTTAGGAAAAGAGCTCGAGCGCGTCACTTATAAGCGTCCATTTGATTACATCGAAATTCCAGATGCTCACTTTGTAGTTCTTGCTACTTATGTGACGACAGAAGATGGAACAGGTTTAGTCCATCAAGCTCCAGCATTTGGTGCAGATGACTTAGCGGTGTGCCGCAGTTATGGATTGCCTGTTGTAAATCCAATTGCACCAGATGGGCATTTCCTCGCAGATGTTTCAGTTGTTGGTGGAGTATTTTTCAAAGAGGCTGATAAGCCTTTGGTTAAGGAGCTCAAAGCAAGTGGTGCTTTATACAAGCATCAGCAATATGAGCACACCTATCCACACTGCTGGCGTTGCCACACAGCGCTGATGTACTACGCACAACCATCGTGGTACATCCGTACAACATCAATTAAGGATGCACTTCTGCGCGAGAATGCTGCGACAGATTGGCACCCTGAAACGATCAAAGAGGGCCGCTATGGCGATTGGCTGAACAACAATATCGATTGGGCACTTTCACGTAACCGTTATTGGGGAACGCCGCTTCCTATTTGGCGTTGTGAAAACAAGCATGAGATCTGCGTTGATTCATTGAAGGAGCTTGGAGCACTTGCTGGTCAAGAGCTTTCCAATTTAGATCCACACCGTCCATTTGTAGATGACATCACCTTTGCATGCGCTGAATGTTCACAAAGGATGACACGTGTGCCAGAGGTCATTGACTGCTGGTATGACTCTGGTGCGATGCCTTTTGCTCAGTGGGGATACCCACACAAGGAAGGTTCTGTAGAAAAATTTAAGGCCTCCTACCCCGCTGACTTCATTTGCGAAGCAATTGATCAGACTCGTGGCTGGTTCTACACCTTGATGACCATCGGAACCTTGGTCTTTGATCAATCCTCATACAAGACCGTTTTATGTCTGGGACACATCCTGGATAAGGATGGACGCAAGATGAGTAAGCACCTTGGCAATGTTCTAGAGCCGATGGCGCTGATGGATCAACATGGAGCTGATGCTGTCCGTTGGTACATGTTGGCAGCCGGTTCTCCGTGGGCTGCACGTCGCGTTGGCCATGAAAGCATCAATGAGGTTGTTCGCAAAACTTTGTTGACTTACTGGAACACCGTTTCATTCCATTCTTTGTATGCCCATGCTTCTGAGTTTGAGATTTCGCAAACTCCAAAGCTTTCAGATAGACCACTGATGGATCGCTGGATCATTTCTGAACTCAATACCTTGGTGCAAGAAGTTGATGCAGCCCTTGAAGATTTTGACTCACAAATTGCAGGGCGTGCACTTGCTCGTTTCATCGATGATTTATCTAATTGGTATGTGCGTCGCTCCCGTCGACGTTTCTGGGATGGAGATGTTGCAGCACTTGGAACTTTGCATGAGTGCTTAGTAGCTTTGACACAACTGCTCGCTCCGCTAGTTCCATTTATCACTGAACAGGTGTGGCAAGAGTTGATCATCCCAACAGACTCAAAACAACCTGCATCGGTTCACCTTTCAAATTGGCCAACTGTCGATAGCCGCGCAATAGATGCGGAGTTAGCTTTGCAAGTCGCACTAACTCGACGCATTGTTGAGTTGGGACGTGCTACCCGTGCTGAGTCTGGAATCAAGATTCGCCAGCCATTGGGACGTGCATTAATCGCTGCAAGTGGTTGGGCAACACTTCCCGAAGCTATGCGAGAGCAGATTGCCGATGAACTCAATGTTCAAACATTGCAGGACATTGCGACAGCCGATGGAGATCTTGTAGATATCAGCGTAAAAGCTAACTTCAAATCATTGGGTGCCAAGTTTGGTGGCGCTGTCCAAGAGATTGCAAAAGCAATCGCTGCTACCGATGCGACAGCTTTGGTAAAAACTCTTCGATCAACAGGAGTCACAACCGTTGCTACCTGGGAGATCGCACTTGATGATCTAGTTATCACCGAGGTTCCAAAGAGCGGGTGGAGCGTTTCATCTCATGATGGAGAAAGCGTTGCACTTGATCTAGA
This sequence comes from Candidatus Planktophila sp., assembly GCA_044355565.1. Lineage (GTDB taxonomy): Bacteria > Actinomycetota > Actinomycetes > Nanopelagicales > Nanopelagicaceae > Planktophila. Next base: position 3,221 of record JBIKXW010000019.1, read on the forward strand.
GCTAACACCGGCACTGATCGCCGCTGGAAATGTGCGTGAAGTAATCAGATTTATTCAAGAGCGCCGTAAGAGCGATGGCTTGGATATCTCAGACCGCATCGCCGTTAAATGGAATGCAACTGATGAGATTGCGGCTGCTATCGAGACTGATCTTGCACACATCGCTGATGAAGTGCTTGCACTATCAATGACACGTGATGCTGCCCTAGAAGTTAAGGATGCAGAGATTGGTGTTGAGGTAGTGCTGGTTAAGCAGTAATTACAGACCGCGTACTAACCCCATCAACAGTTGTGTTCCAAAAAAGAGCACAATAAAACTCATATCTAGACTGACCGCGCCTAGGCGAAGTGGTGGAACAAACCGTCCAACAAACTTCATAGGTGGATCTGTAATGGTGTAAATCGCCTCCACAAAGTAAAGGATGATTCCCTTAGGTCGCCATGTGCGGGAGAACATCTGAACATAATCAAAAATCAGACGCCCCAAAAGGGCAAAGAGAAAGATTTGAAGAATACTGGCTAGCAGTGAGCCGACGCTCAACATGATCAGCTCTGGTTAAAGAAGCTTGCTTGAGCAGCTGCTGATTTATCTTCAGAGCTGACTGAAACATTTGCTGGTGAGAGAAGGAAAACCTTCTTTGTCACACGTTCAATTGTTCCGTGCAAACCAAAAGCAAGACCACTTGCAAAATCTACTAAGCGCTTGTGCTCTGACTCATCCATTTCAGTCAGATTAATGATGACGGGATTTCCTTGACGGAAATGCTCACCGATTGTTCGCGCTTCGTTGTAGTAACGAGGGTGCAAGGTAATGATGCGATCCATCGTTGGAAGATCAAGTTGTGGTGCAACCTCTACAACTGATGAGTTACGTACCGCAGCAACTGAGCGTGGTTCGCGAGTTTTGATGCGAACATCACCTGTTGAAGGTACCGCTGAGGTGTTTGCAGGTGCTGCTTGTGGAGTATCAAATTCAGGATCATCCATCAAGCCAAGGTAATTAGCGACACGGCGCATTGCGTTAGACATAGTTAAAGGTTACCTGTGGGGTGAGCGAGAACCGAGGATTGATGAGCCCACGCGGACATGTGTCGCACCATGGGCAATCGCTGCTTCATAATCCCCACTCATTCCAGCAGATAGAGAGTTGGCATCCGGGAATCTTTTCGTGAACTCATTACGGATCACTGCTAATTGAGAATAAGCCTGGTTGGGTTCCATGCCGACAGGAGGCACCGACATCAACCCTAAAAGGGTGTGGGTTGATGAATCCTGGACTTTTTCAGCTAGTTGATACAACTGATCTACCCCTGCTCCCCCGCGGTTGTGAGCACCATCCAAAGAAACTTGCAGAAAGATCGATAACGGATGTGGGGCAATCTTTTCAATCAACTCAAAATGTCGCGAATCATCTAGCGAGTGGATTACAGATGCCCAAGAGGTAATTGATTTCAACTTGTTGCTTTGAATCTGCCCCTGAAAGTGCCAGTTTCCTGAGACGACCTGTGATTTCTCTGCACCCTCTGCATCACGATTTTCACCAAAATCTGTTACTCCAAGTTGCTGCAGTATCTGTACATCACTTGCTGGGAAGGTTTTGGTCACCGCAATCAAAGTAACGGGGTGCAGTGCTACAGCCGCGATCTTTGATCGAACATTCTCAAGATTTTCAGAGATTTCATTTAAGCGGCTCATAGGGACACTACCCCAGCAAATCTTCCGGTTGGGTTTTGGCGACGATGTGAAAAGTACATCTCATCTTCAAAGGTGCAAATAGTGGAAGCTTCGAATGAAACCCCTGCAGAAATTAATTCTGCAATCAGTGCTTGAGGAAGATCTAAGGCTGGAGTGCCCTTTCTAGTTGTCGCGAAGGCTCTTGGATGGTCTTGCATCACATCTTGTTGCATCTCAAAAGGAACCTCATAACATTGACCACATATAGATGGGCCCAAAATTGCGTGAATCTCCTGTGAGCCCACGGAACGCATCCTGTCTATCGCCTTTAGCGCAATTTGATTGACCAAACCCGCACGGCCAACATGGATCGCACCAACTGCTTCCTTTGAAATTAATAGCAATGGAATGCAATCTGCAACCATCACAGCCAAGGAGAGGTTGGGCTTTGTGGTGATGAGACCATCACATGTAGGGATTTCTGAAGTTACAGAATCAACAATCACGATCTCATCGCCATGAACTTGATTCATAAACTGCGCATTACCTATTACCGAACGATTAGTAGCAACCGTTGACGGATCATCTCCCACATGAAGAGCAAGATTTAAGGATTCATAGACGCCAAGGCTTGTGCCTCCGCGTCTATCGGTAAAAAAGTGAGGCAAAGCCTTACTTCATGAAGTCAGGAACGTCGATCTCATCCTCTGCAACTAACTCTTCAAAGGTCACTCGACGCTTTGGAGTTTCATTGCCGAGATCAAGGGCTACTGAGATCGGATCATTTGATGCGATTGGGTCAGCAACTCCACCAAGAGTTGCAGCGTTGATTACAGGTGTTGCAACCTTCTTAGGTTCTCCGCCTTCAAAGCCTGCAGCCACAACGGTAATTCGAACCTCATCACCTAGCGCATCATCAATTGTTGTTCCGAAGATGAACTTGGCGTTGGGATGAACCGCTGACTGAACAAGCTCGCACGCCTCATTGACCTCAAATAGACCTAAATCAGATCCACCAGAAACAGAGAGCAGAACACCCATAGCTCCATCAATTGATGCTTCAAGCAATGGACTTGAGATTGCTAACTCTGCAGCACGTATCGCTCGGTTTTCACCACGAGCAGAACCAATTCCCATCAATGCAGAACCTGCACCTGACATCACAGCTTTAACATCTGCAAAGTCCAAGTTGATCAAACCTGGCTGAGTAATGATCTCTGTGATTCCTTGGACTCCAGAGAGTAGAACTTGATCAGCGCTCTTGAATGCATCAGCCAAAGTAATTGTGCGGTCAGAGATTGCAAGCAATCGATCATTAGGAATAACAATCAAAGTATCAACTTCTGCGCGAAGAGCTTCGATACCAAGATCTGCTTGAGTAGAACGAAGTTTTGCTTCGAAAGAAAATGGACGAGTAACAACACCGATAGTGAGAGCGCCGATCTCTTTTGCAATCTTTGCTACTACCGGGGCGGCACCTGTTCCGGTTCCGCCACCTTCACCTGCGGTCACAAAAACCATATCTGCTCCGCGAAGAATTTCTTCAATGTCATCTGCATGATCGAGCGCCGCTTCGCGACCCTTATCTGGATCCATGCCTGCGCCAAGACCACGTGTTGTCTTGCGACCAATATCTAATTTCACATCTGCATCACTCATTAACAAGTGTTGTGCATCTGTATTAATTGCAATGAACTCAACGCCCTTTAAACCGACATCGATCATGCGATTAATTGCGTTAACTCCACCGCCACCAATGCCGACGACTTTGATGACCGCTAAATAATTTTGTGGTGAAGCCACTTTTTTTCCTCCTTATGAACCATAAACCTCAACTTGAGCCTTACAATTCACTATTTTTCTATAGGGCGAACTTAAAGTGCATGAGGGTGATTATCAATCACCGACATGTATTGATTAACGTGTCGCAAAAATCAAATGAAGTAAAAAATTATTTAACTATCGGTGCATGCGGTGCAGAAACATCGACTCGCTTTAAATCCGCATTTTCTGGAAGAGCCAAAAGGGCTTTGTAAACCCTTGCTTTTAACTCATTTTCGGAGTTGGTTCCCCATCGAAGTTCAATATTTTTGCCATTGTTTTCTACTATCAAAACATACGCTCCTGTGGCACGGACCTTAACAACACTCAAGGTTGAGTTGAGTTCCTGGGGCAGGTCGGTAAAGAAGGCAACGGCACTGGTGGCATCCTCAATACTTGCTGCAAAGATCTCAATCAATCCTTCAGGTGATCCGCCTTGAGGAATAAAGCTTGAACCTGTTGAGTCAATGACTTGATCCTTATAGATAGCGATTGGGATTCGTTGAGTGAGTTGGACTGTGACTTTTCCATTTATCCAATTTCGGGAAACTTGCGCTGATTTAACCCAGTCAAGCATCTCCAATTTACCTGCAACGGCGCGCGGTTCAACACGAGCTAACTTCTGCCCTTTAACGATTCCAGTGACAATAGGTTTATTGCTTCCTACTACTTCAACCGACGACACCGTAAAAAATGTTGAGTACCCCAAAATGTAGGTTGCTCCAGCAAGTACAAATATTGCTACTAGTGCTACAACTCCGCGTTTCATTTACCCAAAACGCCTTGCTAAACCTTCAACGATAATTGGTGCCAATGAGCTGACATCTCCAGCACCAAGTGTCACGATCACATCACCGGGCTGAGCATCGGCGACAACTGAATCAGTTACTTCAACAAAGTTAGGAATGTACTCCCCTTTGCTCATCATCGAGGTAATTAACTTTGAGCTAACTCCCTCAATTGGCTTTTCACTTGCTGCATAAACTTCAAGAACAATCGCGCGGTCTGCAACGCTCAATTCCGAAGCAAACTGCGCAGCAAAGGCTTTGGTTCTGGAATAACGATGCGGCTGGAAGATCACGATCAATCTGCCTTCATCGGCGTAGCGACGAGCTGCTTCAAGAGTCACATTGATTTCAGTTGGATGATGTCCATAATCATCAATTACTCGTACTCCGTGAACAACGCCCTTGATTTCAAACCGTCGGCCAGTTCCTCGAAAGGTAGCTAAACCGGTTAGCAGGTCAGCTGCAGGAAAGCCCAATTTCAAGCCTGTAGCAAGCGCTCCAGCTGCGTTCAAGAGATTGTGCTGACCTGGCACCTGTAATTCGATGTGGCCAACGCTTCTGCCCTTCCAGATTGCACGTGCACGTGAACCCATCGTAAGAAGTTCGACCTGATCAATATGAAGATCTGCGGATTCATGTAAGCCGTACGAAACAAGCTCGATTGATTCAACTCTTTGCGAAAGTGCGAGAGCTCCCGGATCATCAGCACAATAGGTAAGAAAGCCCTCTTTCTTGATAGTTGCCGCAAAATCTGTAAATGCTTGGGCAACTGATTCAGGTGTTGCAAAGAAATCAACGTGGTCATGTTCAACATTTGTAACTATTGCAGCATATGGGTGGTACTCGATAAATGATCCATCGGATTCATCAGCCTCTGCCACAAAAATTTCACCTGTACCCCGATGTGCATTTGAGCCGGAGGCGGTGATGGTTCCACCTATTGCAAAGGATGGATCTGCGGCACATGCCTGCAATGCGACAGCAAGCATCGAGGATGTTGTGGTCTTTCCATGAGTTCCTGCTACGGCGATACTCTTCGAATCGGACATCAACACGGCTAGTGCTGCTGCACGAGTCAGAATTGGAAGTTTGAGTTCCTTTGCACGCATGCGCTCTGCATTTGATTCCGATATTGCATTTGAGTACACAACTAGATCAGAGCCATCCACATTGCTTGCTAAATGAGATGTAGAGACCGTTGCACCTAAAGCAGATAAAGCGATGACGACAGAGGAATCCTTGGCATCCGATCCGCTGACAGTTATCCCGTGCGAGAGCGCTATTCGTGCAAGTCCGCTCATCCCCGCTCCACCGATTCCGATGAAGTGAATGCGCTTACCGATCAATGATGAAAGCTGAGGCTTCATCGCTTCATCGCAAACTCTGTTAATGCAACAATCTTTGCGGCGGCGTGAAGATCACTTGAATCCCCCGCGAGTGGAGCGCGTGATGCTTGTTCAAGCAGTTTGGATATGTTGATCGATATAAATTGTGGAGTGAACTCTCTTTGAGTAATTACTTGGGCGCGACCAGCATCTACCAAAGAGGCAGCGTTAACGAACTGCTCTCCATTTCCAATTGGTAGCGGCACAAAAAGAGCGTATCGGCCCAAGGCTCGAAACTCGCTGCAGGTGACCGCGCCGCTTCTGGCAATGATTAAATCCGCTGCTAAATAGGCATCGGCCATGGCATCGACATATGCCACAGGCCTGTATCCCCCGTCGGCCTGAGGTAGGGCGTTGAGCTTTCCTACTGAATGCAAAATGGAGATTCCCATGCCATTAAATATGGAAAGGCTTTGAGCAATAACTGAGTTAATAGCAACAGAGCCTTGAGATCCCCCCATGATCACAACAAGTGGAGCAGCTTCGGGAAAACCCAATCTGGTTTTTGCAGCAGATCGAGCCTTGCCCCAATCAGTCACTGAATCGATAACTCCTTGCGCGACATCAGATCTGAGAGGAAGGCCTGTAAGCAATGCATCAGTAAAGCTTCCATGATCGACTGGATGTGCAACCGCTAAATGTTGAGTGAAGCGTGCGCCAACTCGATTCGCCCATCCAGGTTTTGCATTAGCTTCATGAATCACAATAGGTGTTCGTGTGAGTGCAGCAGCTATATAGGCAGGTGCACTTACATATCCACCAAAACCAATAAGCACATCAGCCTTCTTAACAACCTTTATGGATGAAAGTACTGAAGCAATTAGATCAAGTGGAACCCGTAACCATGATGCCGATGGAGTTCTACTGATACGAACACGAGGAATTGTGAAAAGTTCAAAACCTGCAGCAGGAACAAGGTTGATCTCTAATCCACTTTTAGTTCCTAAGAAGATGCAGGTATCGCCCGGGTGAGTTTTCATCCACTCTCGTGCAACAGCTAAAGCTGGTTCGACATGTCCTGCGGTGCCGCCACCAGCAAGAGCTACCGTAGCCATTTAATTCCTGTCTCTTGTAATCCTTTATAGATTACTGGGTCTCTACGGGCTGCACCTAAAACAAAGCCAATACCCATATATGTCGCGATAAGTGCCGAACCACCATAGGAAACTAAAGGCAAGGTCACACCAACTACAGGCAGGACGCTAATTGCCGATCCAATATTGAGAATTGTTTGAATCGATAGCCAACAACCAAACCCTGCTGACACATAGCGGACCATAGGATCACTGGCACGTAAAGCTAATTTAAAGATTGAGAACAGAAGTAAGGCAAGTAAAAGAAGTGTCACTAGGGTTCCAAACAATCCGAGCTCTTCACCAATCACTGCAAAGATGAAGTCTGTGTGGGCTTCAGCAAGATTTCCCCATTTTTGTCGACTGGCACCAAGGCCAACACCAAACAAACCACCGCTGGCAAGGCCCAGCAAACTATGTGCTGGTTGCCAGCCATACAACTTGTACTGATCTTCAGCAAAGGGATTGAGAAAAACTGCAAAACGCTGAACACGATATGGTGAAGTCAAAATCAACACCGCAAAAACCGCAAATCCTGCTGCGAGGCCAACTCCGAATACTCCGATGCGTAATCCAGAAACCCATAACAAGCCAGCTAAAATAAATGCAAACACCGATGCGGTACCTAAATCTCGCCCTGCCATCACAAGAACCATGCACAGTAAGAAGGCTGGTGCGATTAGTGCCACGACATTGCTCTGGATTGCACCTGCGCGTTCACGTTTAGCAAGAATGTATCCAGCCCACAAAATCATCAAGAACTTTGCGATCTCACTTGGCTGGACATCTACAAACCCCAAGCTGATCCAGTTGTGGTTACCGTTAACGCTCTTACCAATCACCTGAACGATTAAGAGAAGGAAGACTGAAACAGAGAGACCAAATCGTGCAATTATTTTCCATTGACTAAGCGATAGCCGCGAAAGCACCCACGCCATAGGTAATGAAAGAGCAAAGAAGATGAATTGACGCATGACGACTCCATAGGTCGTTCCGCGTGATCCAAGGGAGTAAATTGAGGAGGCAGAAAAAACCATGACGAGTCCCAGAAGACTCAACCCCAGGGTGCTTCCTAAAAGCATGTAATACAAATTAACCGGCTTAGTAAAAAAGGTTTCCTTAGATTTCATGGGCAATAACCTTTCTTACCGCTGCTGCAAATCTATCTCCGCGATCAGCATATGAAATGAACTGATCCATCGAGGCACAGGCCGGTGCTAACAAGACTGCATCTCCAGAACTCGCATGCTCGGATGCAGTTTGAACAATGAACTCCATCAAAGAGTTTGATTCTCCCCCGCGGATGTGCTGACTTGGGGCGTTGATAAGAATTCGGGGAACATCTGGAGCATGCTTGATTAAAGCGGCTTCAATGAGATCTCGATCTGCTCCTATGAGGATGGCGGCCTTCATACGCGATGCACATCGCTCAACTAAAGCCTCCATATCCGCCCCTTTCGCCAATCCACCAGCGATCCACACAACAGAAAGATGAGACATTAAGGATGCGGCAGCGGCATGGGGATTAGTTGCCTTTGAGTCATCGACCCAGGTAACTCCATCTGCCTCGTACACCGTTTCGATCCGGTGGCGACCAGGACGAAAACTTTGGAGCGCCTTTTGAATTGCTGCGTGCGGCACATCTAACGACAAGGCCAATCCCGCCGCTGCTAAGGCATTGGAAACATTATGTGGAACTGTCGGAACGATGTCGATTAATTCGCAGATCATCGAAGCTTCTTGCGGATCTGCCACAAAGGCGCGATCAATAAGCAACTCTTCAACGACTCCTATTTCACCTGGTGCAGGAGTATCTAATGAAAAGAAAATCTTTCGACCAGCAAAGCGATCCGCACCTAATACAACGGGGCCATCATCAGCGTTGAGTATTGCAGTTTCGCAGCGATCTAGAATCGAAAACTTCGCCTGGGCATATGCTTCAAAACTTCCATGCCAATCTAGATGGTCATCGGCAATATTGAGAATAGCTGCGGCGGTAAAGCTAGCTTCTCGCGTCCAGTGCAGTTGGAAACTAGATAGCTCCAGAACTAAAACATCGTAAGGGTTATCGCGATCCACTGCATCAATAACTGTGTCGCCGACATTTCCGCAAGCAACCGCGTTAATTCCCGCCGTTTGCAAAATAGCAGCGGTCATTTCTACCGTAGTGGTCTTTCCATTAGTGCCAGTTAACGCAATCCATTTTTGCTTCGGTGCGCGCACGGAACGCAGATTCCAAGCGATGTCAATCTCATTTAAAAGTTCAAGTGGGCTATTCAGGATCTGCGACACCAAGGGATGATCCTGACGCCACCCTGGCGAGATAACGGCCGCATCAAAGCTGGTGAGATCGATTTGATCTGGTTTAACTGCATTCTCAGAGTTATCATCAGTGAGGGTCACCTTTGCGCCACTTGATTGAAGAAAGCGAGCAACTGATGTTCCAGTGACTCCAGCTCCAAGAACTAGGATATTTTTACGGGCAAAGTCGGTAGACATGAATTACTTGACAACCCATTGGGCGTAGAAGAGTCCCAAGCCGACAGCAACAGATAATCCGGCGATAATCCAGAAACGGATCACGATTGTTATCTGCTCCCAACCAAGTAGTTCAAAGTGATGGTGAAGTGGTGCCATCTTGAAAACACGCTTACCACCAGTGATTTTGAAGTATCCGGTTTGAATCAAAACTGACATTGTGATGATGACAAATAAACCACCTAGTGGAATTAGGAGTAACTCAACACGCAAAGTTGCCGCAAGTCCTGCGATAGCTCCACCTAATGCAAGGGATCCCGTGTCCCCCATGAAGATCTTTGCTGGTGCCGTGTTCCACCATAAAAATCCTGTACAACCACCCGCAAAGGCTGCTGCAAGAACAGCTAGATCCAGGGGATCTCGAACTGGGTAACAGCCTGCAGCAGAGTTAAGAGCGCAGCTTTGACCAAACTCCCACACACCTATCAACACGAAGGCTAAGAAGGTCATGATGGCAGCACCTGTCGCAAGTCCATCAAGACCATCTGTCAGATTAACGCCGTTGCTAGCCGACATCACCATCACAATAATGAAGATGATGACCAAGGCAGGGCCCAAATAGATTGTTGTCTCGCGAACACCTGACAGGTATTCAGAGATTGGAGTCAACGAATCTTTGTCAGCAAACTGCAACCCTAGATATCCGAAGATTCCAGCTGAAATTGCCTGCCCTAAGAGTTTGTAACGGCCTGGTAGGCCTCGAGAGTTTTGGCGAGATACCTTTAACCAATCATCAAGAAAACCGATGAAACCTAATGCGACGACTAATCCCATTACTAAAATCACTGAGATCGTAACCGCGGTTCCAGTAAGCAAATGTGCTACGAAGTATCCTGCAATCGCAGCGAGAATAAAGATGATTCCGCCCATGGTTGGTGTTCCATGCTTGATGTGGTGACTGCTTGGGCCGTCATCACGAATGATTTGGCCATAACCCTTACTGGCCAACGCACGGATTAAAACGCGGGTTCCAAAGAGAGAAAAGATAAGTGCAAATGCACCTGCAATAAGTATCTGTCTCAACTTTCAACTCCGCTCTTGTCTAACCACAAGCTTTCTAACTTTTGTGCCAATACTTCAAAACCTTCTGCACGAGATGCTTTGACCAAGACAACATCTCCGGCTGAGAAATGATCTGTCATGGATAGGCATTCATCAATACTTGCGTAGTGATGGGTATTCATCTGTCCCTGTGAAACTCCGTACTCCGGAGATGCAATAGCAACGAGATGATCGATTCCTATCTCCTGTGCAAGGGTGCCAATAGCCGCATGATGTGCCTGAGATGACTCGCCGAGCTCATGCATTTTTCCGAGAAAGGCCCAGGATTGCCCCCCTCTTTCCTGTGCAAATAGCGCTAGAGATCGAAGGGCAGCTGCCATTGATTCAGGATTGGCGTTGTATGAATCATTGATCAGAAGTAACCCAAAGAGATCATGAATCTCCATTCGCCATTTACTGCTGTTTTCAGCGGTAGATAAAGAGCTAGCGATTAATTCGATTGGCAGGTTTAAGGCTGTTCCGACAGCAGCAACAGCTAATGCATTTGCAATGTGATGCTCTCCGACAATTCTCATACCAACAGCGTCGCGACCTGCAGGTGTAACTAAATCAAAATGTGGTCGGCCTTCACGAATTTCGATATCTGTTGCTCGTATTTCGCAGCCAGCTCCAAAGTTGATAACACGACCGGTATGGAGTGATGCCATCGCAGGCGTGTACTTGTCATAGCTTCCCAAGATTGCAATGCCCTCTGGCATTAGCGTTTGAATGAGTTCAGATTTGGTTTCAGCGATCGCTTCAACCGAGCCGAACTCACCAAGATGTGCCGTTCCGACAGTTAACACGACTCCAATGTTTGGTTGCGCAATGGAGCACAGACGCGCGATGTCACCTTTGTGGCGTGCTCCCATTTCAAGAATGCAGAACTTTGTCTTTTCATCGCATTCCAGCAGAGTTATTGGTAGCCCCAAATCATTGTTGAATGAACCTGCGGGCGAGACTGTTGGGCCGGCTACTGACAGCATATGGGACAAAAGATCTTTAGTACTTGTTTTGCCTTGTGAACCGGTAATGCCGATGACCGTTAAATTGGTTAGACGTTTTCTTACAAATGTTGCAAGAATCGATAATGCTTCCATGACATCTGCAACAACAATGCATGGCCCATCTATACGCCTCGAGGTAATTGAAAACATCGCACCTGCTCGATATGCATCGGCGGCAAAATCATGTCCATCTACAACCTCGCCCTGAAGTGCTAAGAAAATACATCCCGGAGAAGCTTTACGGGAATCAAAGACAGGAGCCTTTGACACCAATAAATCCTTGTCGCAGAAGAGTTCACCACCTATCAATAAGCCAATCTCTCCCGCTGTTAATGTAATCATTTCTTATCCTCGATCGCCCGTGCTAACTCCACCCGATCATCAAAGGGGTGCACCACACCATTGATCTCTTGACCCTTTTCATGACCTTTACCCAAAACAAGAACGAGATCCCCATCCTTTGCCTCGTTCACCGCTGCCTTAATTGCCTCGGATCGGTCTTGAATAATCGCACTAGGCGACTGAATATCTAGACCCAGAGTCATCTGCACCAAAATAGAGTCTGCTTTTTCAGAGCGTGGATTGTCGCTTGTAAAAATCGCAACATCCGATCCCTCGTGTAACGCTTTCCCCATAAGTGCTCGCTTGGAAGAGTCACGATCGCCACCACATCCTAGAACAGCAATGACTCGTCCATCACTAATTTCATGTGCGGTTTCTAAAACCCGAGCAACCGCATCTGGCGAATGTGCATAATCGACTAGGGCGGTAAAGTTTTGGCCGAGCCGAACTGACTCGAGACGACCGGCAGCACCTGTTAATTGGGGCAATATTGCGGCGATATCAATTGGATCAATTCCGCTTTCACTTGCAATCGCAACAGCCATCAAGAGATTGTCAAAGTTATATCCGCCGTGTAAATGAACTTTGCCCTCAATAAGGATTCCACCGCTTCCGCGGATTGCAACATGAGCACCGACGTAATCCTTAGCGATTGATACGTAATGCCAGGAAGCGCTTTGGTTATTTCTAGAAACCGTCATTACAGGTAGTTCAGTTAACTCAGCCAGCTTTACGCCATATGAGTCATCGATATTGATTACCGCTAAATCGGCAAACTCGAAGGTGAATAACTTAGCCTTGGCCTCGAAGTAGGCCTGCATTGTTTTGTGGAAATCTAAGTGATCTTGGGAGAGATTGGTGAAGGCAACAACTGCAAAGTGGCTTCCACGAATTCTCTCCAATGAGATTGCATGACTAGAAACCTCCATCACCAGGTTGCGCATATGACGTTCCCGCATTACCGCTGATAATGCCTGTAATTCAGTACTTTCTGGAGTTGTTCGCTTGCTTGCGATTACCTCAGCCCCGATAAGTGTTTCTACAGTTCCAATGAGTCCGCTCTCGCGACCAGCAGCTGACATTATTTGGTGCAAAAGGGTTGTTACAGTGGTTTTGCCATTAGTACCGGTAACGCCAACGCTATAGAGATCTCGCATTGGCTCGCTGTAAAACCATGCGCTGATTACTCCCGCAGCACGACGCGGATTGCTACTTACGATTACAGGAAGTTGACTTATTTTCGCCGCACCTTCAGCATCGGTTAATACGGCAACCGCGCCTAATGAAATAGCCTCCACTGCAAAATCTGCACCATGAGATTTCTCTCCGGGAAGTGCAATAAATAGATCGCCTTTTTGTACATCTTTACTTGAAATAGAAACACCAGTTACAAGGGTTGTGGAATCTCCCACCACATCACCATTAACAATCGCAGCAACAGCTGCAACTGTTCGCTTAAACTCTTCAATTGGCCTTGACACTTGCCGCCTTCTTTTCTGCAATCAGCTTTCTTTGCGCAAGAAGTTGCTTTTCATTCAGTGGTATTGGATCAACCTTGGTACCTGTTGGAGCAATTCCCTTTGACTGAAGAACAAATGACATCACCTTTTTGAACACTGGACCACCAAGGTAGCCACCCCAATGAAGACCCTTTGGATCTTGGATTGTTACTGAGATGACATAAGCTGGTTTGTCAGCTGGCGCAAAACCAATAAAGGATGCGGTGTATCCACGATAGCAACCGCAGGTGTCATCGATGCGCTGCGCAGTTCCAGTCTTTCCGGCAACACGATATCCAGGAATCGCAGCAGATGGTGCAGTTCCACTTGCAGAAACAACGCTCTCCATCATCAAGCGCATCTGCGCCGCTGTTTCTGCACTTATTACTCGTACATTTTCACGGGTAGCCGATGGTGTGTAATTTCCACTTGAATCACTGGTTCCTGCAATAACAGTTGGGGATACTCGAACGCCATCATTTGCAATCGTTGCAAAGACGCTTGTTGCCTGCATTGCTGTTACTGAATACCCCTGTCCAAAGGCAACGGTTGGCGCAGTTGTTCCAGACCAATCAGCGACCTTTGGAAGAATTCCTCGGGACTCACCAGGTAAACCTGAACCGGTTTTTACTCCAATTCCAAACTTTGTTAAGTACTCATATAACTTGTCATTTGAAAGCATCTCGCCAATTTTGATGGAACCCGTGTTGCTTGATACCGCTAGCACACCGGCGGTTGTTAGACGTTGGGTTGGATGTGGCTCATGGTCATGGAATACTTTGACTGAACGTTTTAATTTGTCAGGAATCGTTAAAACTGTTTCTGGAGTGATTTTCTTTTCATCTATTGCCGCCGCAAGAGTCATAACCTTGCCAGTGGAGCCAGGTTCATACACATCGAGAACCGATGGATTTCGCATCGCGACCAATGAAACTTTGGTTGTGTCATTTGGGTCAAATGTTGGAGCTGTGGCATGAGCCAAAATATGTCCAGTCTTAGGATCCATAACGATCACAGTTCCGCTAAGGGCTCTTGATGATTTGACCACATCAGCTATCGCCTTTGATGCAACCCACTGAATATCGCGATCAACAGTGAGACGAATAGAAGTACCGGATTGTGCTGGGATTATTTCTGATTGTGATCCGGGAATCTCAGCCTTGTATCCGTTTGCATAAGAGTATTTGCCATCAATGCCTTTAATCTTTGAGTTCATGCTGGATTCAAGTCCAGTTGCTCCAACGCCATCATGATTAACAAATCCGATAAGAGATGCGATCAAACTTCCTGATGGATATTCACGGACATAACTGCGCTCTGGGAAGAAGCCGATGATTCGCTCTGGGGCCATCGCCTTGAATTGTGAGTTGTACTCATCGATTGCCGCTGAAAGCTTGAGCCAGGTTGCTGGCTTTGCATTGCGCGCAACCATGTTCCACTTACGAGTTCCAGTTAATGACTCTTGAACCTCTGCAACCTTCATACCAAGGATTGGAGCAACAAAAGTAGCGACCTGTAATGGGTTTGAGATCTGTGTTTGATCGACAACAATGCTTGTTGCTGCAACGCTTCTCGCAAAAGCAACACCATTAATGTCGGTGATGTCTCCACGTGGGGCTTGAAGAGTTCTGACCTTTTCCATCTCATTAACAGCGCGTTGACGATAGTCACCTGCCTGTACCGCCTGAACCTGAACCAGGCGAACTCCAAACAAAAACATGACAACCGCAAGAAAGAGAACCAAAAATCTGATTCTGCTATGCGCTAATGAGAAATTACCCATTCTTCACCGGAACCTCAATCAATGGCTTGTCTAATGACAAGAACGTTGGATTTTCTGAAGGCTTCATGCCTAACGCCGTTGCAGATTTTGCAAGAGCTTCTGGGGAAGATATCTTGTCGATCTGTCGTGCAATTGCTTCACGCTCATCGCTAACCAACTTCGCCTCTAACTTGAGGTTGGTTAATTCAAATGCATCTTGTGCAAGTAAGGTATTGATCAGGAGAAGGAGCATGAGACCAATACCGCCTACAACAGATACAAAGATTGCGAAGAACTTTCGATCTGCTTGCTTTCCGTCGGAGACATTTGGCACAAGTTTTAACGCAACTTGCGATGTCTTTTCGGCGAAAATTTCTTTAGAGCGAGTAATCGCTGGAGCTAGTGCTGTCATAGCCATTATGCAGCCACCCTTTCGATTGCGCGAAGACGTACAGATTGAGAACGTGAGTTCTCTTCTAGTTCGGCATCGGTTGGTGTCTCGCTTCCGCGAGTGATCATTGAGAACTTGGCAGCAAATTCAGGAAGATCAAATGGAAGATCGCGAGGAGTTCCGGAGGTAGTAGATGCAACAAAAAGCTGCTTAACAATGCGATCTTCAAGAGATTGAAAGGACATAACGACTAAACGAGCGCCTACATTGAGAAGTTCTAGTGCCGCTGGAAGTGCGCGAGTAATCGTGCCAAGCTCATCATTTGTTTCAATGCGCAATGCTTGAAATGTGCGCTTTGCAGGGTTGCCGCCGGTGCGACGAGTAGCTGCTGGAATCGCCTCTTTTACAAGGGCTGCAAGCTGCGCAGTTGAGTTCATAGGTGCGATCGCACGCTGCTTGACGATTGATTCGACGATACGTGTTGCAAACTTTTCTTCACCGTATGTACGCAAAATACGAACCAATTGACCTGGCTCGTACGTATTGATGATCTCCCCCGCAGTAAGTGACTGCGTGCGATCCATACGCATATCAAGCGGTGCATCTTGTGAGTAAGAAAAACCACGTTCTGCTTGATCTAGTTGCATTGAAGAAACACCAAGGTCAAATAAAGCGCCATCAATGTGCTTGTATCCAAAACTAGCAACTACATCTGCAATGCCATCAAAAGTTGAATGAGCAGTCTTTAAACGATCTGCAAATGGTGAAAGGCGATCTGTAGCCTTTGCAATTGCATCAAGGTCGCGATCGATACCGATAACTGTTAAATGTGGGAACTTTTGAAGTAAAGCTTCTGTGTGACCACCAAGGCCCAAAGTTGCATCGACAACAACTGGATTATTCGAAGCTGCGATAGCTGGAGACAAGAGATCGACACAACGATCGCGCATCACAGATATGTGTTCTGTCGTACTTGTCATCTCTCCCCCATTCCTTTTACTTTTTATTTAAGTTGTTAGCCTTTTGGTGCACTTGCTTTCTTGCCGTACGACTCTCATCTCTGGTCACTGCCGGCCGACGGATCTTTGTGTTGCAACGGCGCCGGGGAAGGGGCGTCGCTACGTTCGAAGGGTCGGCAGTGGCCACAAATGAGAGTTAGAACAAACCTGGAAATACCTCCTCTGAAACATCAGCAAAGCTCTTTTCGCGATCTGCTAAATACTCATTCCAAGAAGTTGCATCCCAAATTTCAACGCGAGTATTTGCACCAATAACAACGCACTCTTTTTCTAATCCTGCATATGTGCGAAGTGATTGTGGAATTGTTACGCGACCTTGACGATCAGGAATTTCATCGTGTGCGCCAGCAAACATCACACGGCTGTAATCACGTGCTGATTTTGCAGTGACTGGCGCTTGTTTTAGCGTCTCTGTAATTACTGAAAACTCTTGTGATGGAAAAACATAAAGACAACGTTCTTGTCCTTTAGTAATTACTAAACCTGCAGCAAGTTCTTCGCGGAATTTCGCGGGAAGGATTAAGCGACCTTTGTCATCAAGACGTGGCTCGTGGGTGCCTAGAAACATTTTCAGCGCCCCCTTCCCCAGGTTCGCCGCGAGCTAACTTGCCCGCTTAATTCCCCACTTTACTCCACTTTTCCCCTTTTTCAACCACCTTTTCCCACTTTTTCCCCTTTCCGCCCCCACCTCTCCCCACCGGGAAACCAGCCTTCGGGCATCAAAAAAGCCCCTCACATGGAGGGGCTTGAGGTGGAGCGATGCGGGGATTTACTCCTCGTTGGAGCGGTTCTCCCAGCGCTGCTCAAGGCGAGCGCTCATATTTGTGCGTGATGAGGCTTTACGAGGCCCGCGAACCATAGGTGAGATAGAGGAGATTGCGGTGATTACCCCGGCGAGCGCGATCACAAAGCCAAGGATTCCGATTGGGGTTACCTGCGAGATAAGACCGCCAAAGAGTGTAACGAGACCCAACAGGATTAATCCAGCCCCAGCCACAATGCGGTTACGTGAGGGTGAAACAGGCCCCTTTGATGAAAGAGCTGAAACCAGGCGTGGATCTTCAGTTAAAAGAGCAGCCTCCATCTCTTCCAGGAGGCGCTTTTCACGATCGGATAATGGCATAGGCCCACAATAGAACAGATTGTGGCTACCCGCTACTTCTTTTCCTATTCCTCAGTATCTTCTGCAGAAGGCTTAATCAATCGTGCTGGTCGCACAGAACCATGGCCAAAACGCTCGCGGGCCTTGTCCATAGCCCCTTCTGCTTCGCGCCAACCCTTTTCGCGCTCTCCCAAGATCATTTGAACAGGCGCTCCTTCGCTTAAATTCTCAAGGGATACACCGACTAAGCGCAGGCGGGCTCGTTCAATGCGAAGCGCCTCGTACAGGCCTTTAACGACTTCGTATACATCATGGGTGCTATCGATAGGAAGTGGCAGAGTCTTTGAACGATTGATCGTTGTGAAATCTCCGAAGCGCACCTTTATCGAGATCGTCTTTGCAAACAATCCCTTGTCGCGCAATCTAGATGTTGCGCGCTCGCACAGCCGCAAGTATTCGCGCAGGATTTCTTCGGGGTTATCTAAATCTGTTGGAAAAGTTTCTGCCGCGCTGATGCTTTTTTCAGCATCTTGCGGTGCAACATCTCGGTAATCACGGCCCCATGCAAGTTCATGCAAGGTGGCACCTGCTGCTTCACCTACTGCTCGAATCAAAGTTGTTCGCGGAAGCTTTGCAATATCTTCAATAGTGCGAAGCCCTAAACGTTCAAGGACTTCTGCAGTCTTTGGCCCTACTCCCCACATCGCAGAAATTGGAAGTGGGTGGAGGAATTCCAAAATTCGATCACTAGTAATTTCAAGCATTCCGTTGGGTTTGCAATATGTCGATGCAAGCTTTGCGATGAATTTGGATGGCGCGATTCCGACAGAACAAGTAATGCCTTCTTGTGCTTCAACTTTGGCGCGGATAGCTTCAGCGATTTCACGGCCTGTGCCTAATAACTTCTTTGCACCCGTTACATCTAGAAAGGCTTCATCAACCGATATTGGTTCAACATTAGGAGTGAAGCTTTCAAAGATCTCCATGATGTGACCAGAGACCTCTTGGTACCTCGCCATATCAACGGGTAGAAAGATTGCATGTGGTGCTAATCGACGTGCTTGCCCCACAGGCATTGCAGAGTGAACTCCGAATTTGCGCGCCTCATAATTTGCCGCAGATACAACCCCGCGAGTGCCCATGCCGATGACAACAGCCTTGCCTTTGAGTTCTGGATTATCTTTTTCCGCAACTGATGCAAAGAAGGCATCCATATCAACATGCAGAATGGTTGCCTGGGTTGGCTTTTCTTCTGCACTCATATTGCGAGCGTACTTTGTTTAGCGCTCCAACTTTCGTAAGCGGCACGTAAATCCCATGCCCCAGTGGCCCTTATCGATATGCCTCTGGCACCTGTGCGACGGGTGACGCCCCGAACCAGCAGTAGCGATGTCGAATACAAAACATTGGCGTACTCGCCTTGAACATCTGTGAAAAATGTTGAGTCACTGCAGCCATACCCATCATCGAGGGTGAGGAAAATGACACGTTTACCCGAGCGCACCGGTGGTGTCTGCATCGCTACCTTGATTCCTGCAACTAACACCGATGATTGGGATCGTTGCTTTAACAAATCGCTAGATCTCACTGCGCCAATCGCATTCAGGAACTCGCCATAAAACTCGATCATATGACGGGACATATCAATTCCCAATCGATCTATCTCGTACTTCACACTTTCAGATGCGGTCATCGCTGGCAAGCCGCTGCTGATCAACGCTGGTGGATCAAACCCTAAGTTCATCTGCGCACCAGAGACGGCAGCACTTGGTGATTTTTGTAGATCAGAAAAGTGAAGCAGCAGGTCGCGTCTATTGACATCTGCATGTAGCGAATCAAAGCCACCTGTAAGAATCAAACTTTCAGTAACCGGTGTACTGCACCCAGATCTGCGAACAAAATCATTTAAATCGATGTAGGGACGACCGGCGATAATTGATTGCACTTCCCCATCGCTGATTCCGCCAACCGTTGATAAGGCGATACGGATCGCGTTGCCATGATCTTCAACTCGATACATCGCATCAGATGCGTTGACATCAATAGGTGCGATGGTGATTCCCATCTGCCTGGCCTCATCAACAATTAAACGCTTGGGATACATGCCGGGATCATGGGTTAAAACAGCTGCAAGAAATGCTGCGGGGTAATGGGTCTTAAGCCAAGCGGATTGATATGTGGGAAGTGCGAAAGCTGCAGCATGTGCTTTACAAAAACCAAAGGATGCAAAGGCGCGCAATACATCCCAGATCTCTTGAATTATTGGTAGCTCATACCCCTTGGCCGTTGC
>JBIKXW010000020.1:0-22880 GCA_044355565.1 Candidatus Planktophila sp.
TGTATGGCGATGCAGTTGGCGGCTTTGCTCCGATTAAAGATATTTACAAGACCGATGTCTGGGCGCTTTCCAGATATCGCAACGCGCTAGCGGTTGAACGCGGTGAGACCCCACCAATTCCAGAGCGCTCAATAACTAAAGAGCCAAGCGCTGAACTTCGTCCAGATCAAAAGGACTCAGATTCATTACCGGACTATCCATTGCTAGATCAGGTATTGCGCGCCTATGTCGATGAAGACCATGGCTATGAAGCCTTGCTAGCCGAAGGTTTTGATCCTGAACTAGTCCGCCGCATAATCTCTTTGGTTGATAAGGCCGAGTACAAACGCCGCCAATATCCACCTGGAACCAAGGTTTCAGGCCGCGCATTTGGAAAAGACCGACGCCTGCCAATGACCTCACGCTGGAATGAAAGCTAGTTGCAAACGATTGGCAACTCGCGTAAATAAAGCATTTCAGTAGAATTTGCTCATGCGTTCGATCATCAACTGGTTATTTACACGAAACCGTGTTGTTGATTTCTGCCTGTCTACATCCTGCAGCTGCTGATTTTTGATTTACCTCAGCCGCCAATTTCATTCAGCAATTCTTTAACAATCTATTTCAGGGAGAATCATGACAACTTTTAACAACATCACCGAAGCCTTTGGAAACACTCCACTTGTCCGCATCAACGCCATCAATGACGGGGCGGCAGGAAATGTGTACGCAAAGCTTGAGTTCTACAACCCAAGTTCATCGGTTAAAGATCGTCTTGGAATCGCGATGATTGATGCGGCAGAGGCAAGTGGTGCACTAAAGCCCGGCGGCACAATTGTTGAGGCAACATCAGGTAACACTGGAATCGCTGTTGCGATGGTTGCAGCTGCGCGTGGGTACAAATCAATCTTCACCATGCCAGAATCAGTATCAAAGGAGCGTCGCAAGCTGATTCGCGCCTTTGGTGCAGAACTTGTTTTAACGCCAGCTGGCGAAGGCATGAAGGGCGCAGTCGCTGCAGCAGAAAAGTTGGGCGAGTCAGGTGCGGTTCTAGTTCGTCAGTTTGAAAATGAAGCAGGCCCTGCAATTCACTACAAGACAACAGGTCCTGAAATCTGGCGCGATCTTGATGGAAAGGTTGACGCATTTGTTTCAGGCATTGGAACTGGCGGAACCATCACAGGAACAGGTCGTTTCCTCAAGGAAAAGAACCCTGCGATCAAGGTATTTGGTGTTGAACCCGCTGCATCGCCAATTTTAAATGGTGGAGCTCCAGGGCCACACCCACTGCAAGGAATTGGTCCAAACTTTATTCCTAACATTTTAGACCGTACCGTTTATGACGAGATCTTGGATGCAACTGCAGAGGATGCGATGAAGTATGCACGTCGCGCTGCAGCTGAAGAAGGAATCCTTGCTGGTATCTCATCAGGTGCAACCTTGTGGGCAGCGATTCAGGTTGCAAAGCGTCCCGAGTTTGCTGGCAAGAACATCGCAGTAATTTGCGCATCTGCTGGTGAGCGTTACCTATCAACAGTTCTATACGAGGATTTGGTTGACTAGTTAATGCCAATCTTTAATCGCATTTTTGAAGATCTCGACAACGCGTTAAGCCATGATCCGGCTGCACGTAATCGTTTAGAGGTCGCTCTGGCATACCCAGGTGTGCATGCGATTTGGGGACATCGAATTTCACATTTTCTGTGGAAGCGTGGGCTCAAGCTAATCGCACGAATTCATTCCAATTTAGTGCGATCAACAACCGGAATTGAAATCCACCCTGCAGCAACAATTGGCCGACGCTTTTTTATTGACCATGGCATGGGTGTCGTAATTGGTGCAACATCAATTATTGGTGATGATGTGATGATGTATCACGATGTGACTTTAGGAGCTCGTGGAATTGAACACGGAAAGCGTCATCCCACCATTGGCGACGATGTCATTATCGGAGCAGGTGCACGAGTACTTGGAAATGTCACCATCGGTTCTGGCTCACGCATTAGCGCCAACGCGGTTATAACCTCCGATCTTGCCCCGAAAACACTGCTCGATAAGGCTGATTTCTTCGTTATTTAAGCCAACTATGGCTAGTTAACACAGCCGTAACCTGCATTTGTAACAATGCTGCCATGTCGGCAGATACTAATAAGCAGCAGGAGTTCGTTCTTCGTACATTGGAAGAGCGAAACATTCGCTTCATCCGTCTGTGGTTCACAGATGTTTTGGGCTTTTTGAAATCAGTTGCGATTGCACCAGCTGAACTTGAAAATGCATTTGCTGAAGGAATTGGTTTTGATGGTTCTGCGATTGAAGGCTTTGCTCGTGTGACCGAATCAGATATGTTGGCAAAGCCAGACCCTGCAACATTTTCTATTTTGCCGTGGCGCACAGAAGCACCAGGTGCTGCACGAATGTTTTGTGATATCGCAATGCCAGATGGTTCATCATCTCCTGCAGACCCACGCAATGTTTTGCGTCGCACCTTGGATAAAGCGGCAAAGATGGGGTACACCTGTTACACCCACCCCGAGATTGAATTCTTTTTATTCAAGAACCGCCCTGAAGTTGGAGTCGCACCCGTTCCCGTAGATCAAGGTGGCTACTTTGATCACACGCCAGCTGTCGTTGGACATGATTTCCGCCGTCAAGCAATCACAATGCTGGAAGCAATGGGAATCAGTGTTGAGTTCTCACATCACGAAGGCGCGCCAGGTCAACAGGAGATTGATCTTCGTTATGCAGATGCATTAACAACGGCAGATAACATTATGACCTTCCGCCATGTCATCAAGGAAGTAGCGCTAGATCAGGGCTTTCATGCATCATTTATGCCAAAGCCATTTACCGATCATCCTGGTAGCGGAATGCATACCCACGTTTCACTATTCAAGGGCGAAGAAAATGCATTCTTTGATTCATCTGCAGAGTTCAATCTTTCAACTGTTGGGCGTAGCTTTATTGCAGGATTAATCAAACACGCACCTGAAATCACTGCGATTACTAATCAATGGGTGAACTCATATAAGCGTTTACATGGCGGGGGAGAAGCACCAGCCTTTGCTAATTGGGGACAAAGTGATCGTGGCGCACTTGTGCGCGTTCCGATGTACAAGCCAAAGAAAGAGAACTCAACACGCATCGAATTCCGTTCTCCAGATACCGCGTGCAATCCATACCTTGCATATGCGGTGATGCTGGCTGCAGGGCTCAAGGGTGTTGAAGAAAAGTATGTTCTCAGCGATTCAAGTGATCCTGTAGCGCTTCCTTCAAATCTCAATGAAGCAATTATTGAGATGGAAAAAAGTGAGTTAGTGCGCGATACCTTGGGCGAGCATGTATTTGAGTATGTCTTGCGCAATAAGCGTTCAGAATGGCTTGATTACAGTCGTCAGGTAAGTGCTTTTGAACTCGATCGTTACTTGCCAGTCCTTTAGCCTTCGCGTTACCCTTATTCCATGATCAACCGCAGCCTCCTCCTTAGCTGCCGTGGCGGGGCCAAATAACCGGTCCCCTCGCCGCGGGGTTTGTCGTACCGGTTCACCAATGACAAAGCCCGCCCATTAAATACTCAAGGAGCATTACATGAACTTTCCGCAGCAAGTACCGTCAAAGATGCCTGTGCATCGTTACGCGCCATTTCATCCCGTTGATCTTGCAGATCGCACCTGGCCAAACAAGAAAATTACACAAGCGCCAAAGTGGTGTTCAGTAGATCTTCGCGATGGCAATCAAGCGTTGATTGATCCAATGGATACACCTCGCAAGTTGGCGATGTTCAAGCTTCTTGTTGCCATGGGCTACAAAGAGATCGAAGTTGGTTTTCCAAGTGCCAGCCAGACAGATTTTGATTTTGTTCGCAAGATCATTGAAGAGAACTTAATTCCTGATGATGTTGTCATCCAGGTTTTAACCCAGGCTCGCGAATCCTTAATCATCCGCACCTTTGAGGCGATCAAGGGTTCGAAGCAGGCGATTGTTCACTTGTATAACTCCACATCTACTTTGCAGCGCCGAGTCGTTTTTGGTCTCGATAAAGATGGCATCAAGAAGATCGCAACCGATGCTGCAAAGATTTGTTTAGATCTAGTGGCAACTGTTCCTGAAACTAAGGTTTCCTTTGAGTACTCACCAGAGTCATACACAGGTACCGAGCTTGAGTTTGCAGTAGAGGTTTGCAACGCCGTTAATGATGTGTGGAAGCCAACTCCACAGTGGAAGACGATTATGAACCTTCCGGCAACAGTTGAAATGGCGATGCCTAATGTTTACGCAGATTCAATTGAATGGATGTGTCGTAACCTCAACAATCGCGACAGTGTGATTGTTTCTCTCCACCCTCACAACGACCGAGGTACAGGTGTTGCAGCGGCAGAGCTTGGCTATTTAGCAGGTGCAGACCGCATCGAAGGAACTCTTTTTGGAAATGGTGAACGCACAGGAAATGTTTGTCTTGTAACCCTTGGTATTAACTTGGTTACACATGGCATCGACCCACATATTGATTTCTCAAATATCGATGAAGTCCGTCGCACAGTTGAATACGCCAATCAATTGCGTGTTCCAGAACGCCATCCTTATGGTGGAGATCTTGTGTTCACCGCATTCTCTGGCTCTCACCAGGATGCGATCAAAAAAGGTTTTGATCACTTAGCTCATGATGCAAAAGCAGCAGGAAAAGATGTACGTGATCACACCTGGGCAATTCCATATCTACCGATCGATCCATTAGATATTGGACGTTCGTATGAAGCGGTGATTCGCGTGAACTCACAATCAGGTAAGGGCGGCGTTGCTTACTTAATGAAGAACGAACACCACCTTGATTTACCTCGACGTTTACAAATTGAATTCTCTAAAAATGTTCAGGCAAAAACCGATGCTGAAGGTGGTGAGGTCAGCCCTGAAGATCTGTGGAACATCTTCGAAGATGAGTATCTACCAACAGATGGTGCACCATGGGGACGTTTCCGCCTAAAGGGATTGTCGCAAAGCTCGGTGCTTGGTGAAGATGTTTACCTAACGGTTTCATTAACAGATCGCGGTCAACTGCATGAACTCAAGGGACAAGGCAACGGTCCAATCGCCGCCTTCTGCAACATCTTGCAGGCATATGGTGTTGATGTTCGAGTACTTGATTACTTTGAACATGCATTGTCAGCTGGTGGAGATGCATCGGCTGCGGCATATCTTGAGTGCGCAATAGATGGCGATGTCTTCTGGGGCGTTGGAATCGATCCAAACACCACAACAGCAGCGCTAAAAGCTGTCGTGTCTGCGATAAACCGCGCAATTCGCTAGTCCACACACTACCTTTACCCGTATGAGTTTGTATCGGGATGAGGCAATCGTCCTGCGCACCCAAAAATTAGGTGAAGCCGATCGCATCATCACCATGTTGACTCGTGATCACGGTCGTATCCGTGGAGTAGCAAAAGGTGTTCGTCGTACAAAATCAAAGTTTGGTGCACGCCTTGAACCCGGAAGCCATGTTGATATTCAGTTGTACACCGGTAAAACCTTTGACACCGTCACTCAAGTTGAAGCGCTTATGAATTACGGAGAAGCGTTAACTGAGGATTACCAACGCTGGACTATCGCAGCCACAATTTTGGAAGCGGCTGAGCGGTTTACTAGCCAAGAAAATGAACCAGCGTTGCAAGAGTTTCAATTAGTTGTCGGTGGCATGAAAGCTCTAGCTGAAAATCGTTATGAGCCGTTGTTAATTTTGGATGCATTTTTATTGAGATCGCTCGCAGTTGCCGGTTATGCGCCATCGATGACAATTTGTTCACGGTGTGAAAAGCCGGGGCCCCACAGATATTTTTCATTAGTGGGTGGCGGATCGGTCTGTGCAGATTGCCGACCATCTGCTTGCGCAACACCTGCACCTGAAACCCTTGAACTTATGGGTGCGCTACTCAGTAGCGATTGGGATGTAGCAACAGCAAGTGAAGGAAGGCATCGCCGCGAGGCTAGTGGTTTGATCGCCGCTTATTTACAATGGCATCTAGAGCGCGGATTGCGTTCTTTACCAATGGTGGAGCGGGTATGACGATCAAGATTCCTCATCATGTTGCAATCGTTATGGATGGCAACGGACGTTGGGCACAACAAAAAGGCTTACCCCGTACCGCAGGGCATGAAGCGGGCGAGGCTGCCTTGTTTGATGTTGTAGAAGGAGCAATTGAATACGGCGTTAAGGAGATTAGCGCATATGCATTTTCAACTGAAAACTGGCGGCGCTCACCTGATGAAGTGAAATTCTTGATGGGCTTTAATCGCGATGTTATTCGCAGACGTCGCGATCAGATGAATGAGATGGGCGTGCGCGTTCGCTGGGTTGGTCGCCCCAAGCGTTTGTGGAGCACCGTCATTAAAGAGCTCGAAGAAGCAGAAGAGTTAACAAAGAAAAACAAGGTTCTAACCTTAAACATGTGCGTAAATTACGGTGGCCGTTCCGAAATCGTTGATGCCGCAGCTGAACTTGCTCGTGATGTTAAGCGCGGCAAGATCAAGGCTGATGCAATTACTGAAAAGGTATTTGCTAAATATTTGGATTCACCTCAAATGAGCGATGTAGATCTATTCCTGCGTTCATCGGGGGAGCAGCGCACCAGCAACTTCTTGCCATGGCAAAGTGTTTACGCCGAATTCGTATTTATGGATGTGCTGTGGCCAGATGTCACTCGCAAAACTTTGTGGAAAGCGATCGAAGAGTATTCAGCTAGAGACAGAAGATTCGGAAAAGCGTAGCGATTCCGAATTGAAGAGCTATCGGAAAAGCCTAAGCAGCTGGATGATCGATTGGTGTTGGAGCGGTTAAATGGGCCTGACACATCGCACAACGTGCGTTATCCAATAAGTACATCTCTATCTCGTAGGTATCTGGGCTGAATGAAGCCGTTATTTCCAATAAGTGCGAGCCACATGCGGGGCATGCGCAGGTAGGTATTCCTCTAAAGTCGCCCATGATTTAACACTTAGAACAAATTCCGAAAATCTCGGCTGTATGTCCCACGTCACGGAACCCAAACTCTTCAGCCATAGTTTTGGCCCATTTTTCAATAGCGCCACCCTCAATTTCAACGGTATCCCCACAGCTCTTGCACACTAAATGGTGATGATGGGTGTCTCCGCACAAGCGATAAATAGCTTCTCCATCTTCGCGGCGCAGAAGATCCACAATCTTGTCATCAACTAATGACTGCAATGCGCGATACACCGTTGTTAAACCGATTCCATCGCCTTCTCTGCGCAGAATTTGATGCAGCTCTTGAGCGCTAGCAAAACCACCAGTTCGCTCAAGAACCGCAATCAATTTGAGATCAGATTTATTCATTGTCTGAGTGCTGGTGCCCATCTTCTTCAGCATGACCTTCTTCAGCATGATCATCATGACCTTCTTCAGCATGATCATCATGACCTTCTTCAGCATGATCATCATGAAGCTCTTCAGCATGGACATCCTGTCCTGTTGAATGCGCATGAGCATCACCTGAATGCAAGTAAGCAACTAGCGCCCACATAATCAATACACCTGAAATTGTTGCAACCATTGTTAGGCGTGATGAGTGACGTGAATGCGCTTCTGGCAAGATATGTGATGTTGCAAGATAGATCACGATTCCAGAGAATGCTGCAAGATAGAGAGCGATCAAGTTGTTGCTCAAAACCAAGGTGCTTCCGAGCGCAGCACCTGAAATACGTGCCAAAGCATCAACACCGAGCAAACCGATGCTCTTCTTTCCCCACAACCCAGATTTGATCATGAAAGAAACAGTGTTGAGTCCATCGCTAAATGCGTGAACAAGGAGAGCGATAAATACCGCAAGACCTAAATCATTGCTGACCTTGAACGCAACACCCAGAGCTAAACCATCTAGAAAAACATGGCCTCCCATGGCGATAGCGCCAAAGGCCCCGGTGAAGTTATGTGAGTGTTTGTGGTCATGTGAGTAATCTGATTCAGCAGGTTCATGTGAGCCAAAGATTCGCTCGTAGAAATGCAGAAGTAAGAAGCCACCAATCAAGGCGATTGAAACGGTAGGAGCGTGCAGTAACTCTTGTGTTCCAAGTTCAAAGACTTCTGGCAGAAGATCAAAGGCAACAAGACCCAGAAGTAGACCAGCTGATAAACCCAGAACTAGGTGGAGGCGATCCTTTGCTTTCAGGGCCAAGGCCCCTCCTGCAAAGGTAGAGATGGCGGTAAGGGCTGCGAGGATGACGGCTATGTTCATATCTGGACAGTATCACAAAAATGGAAATGATTATCATTTCCAAATTCGAGCCGATACGCTCATCCCATGCTCGCAATCGCCCGTTTTTCAACCCCTTTAGCCGAGGCACCCCAATTCGAGGCGCAGCTTTTAACCGCACTCGAGGCCTTTTCCGCCTGTGCCGGTTTTGTCAGCGGTGAGTTTGGGCAAAACCTGGATGACACCACTTTGTGGTCCCTTGTCACCCATTGGGAAAATGTGGGTTCATATCGCAGAGCATTGAGCAATCTGAATGTAAAGATGAATGCGATCCCATTACTGGCACAAGCTATCGATGAGCCAGGTGCTTATGAACGCTCCTTCACAGAGTAAAATTCTCGTACGGAAGTAACACCAGTTGCTGACCG
Source organism: Candidatus Planktophila sp. (assembly GCA_044355565.1). Taxonomy (GTDB): domain Bacteria; phylum Actinomycetota; class Actinomycetes; order Nanopelagicales; family Nanopelagicaceae; genus Planktophila. The sequence goes on from JBIKXW010000020.1 coordinate 8,606, forward strand.
CCGACAGCCAGCCGGATGGAGAAAATTGTGGCAACGGACCGTTTAGAAAATATTGTAGGACTAGCAAAGCGTCGCGGGTTTGTTTACCCATCATCTGAAATTTATGGCGGACTTCGCGCATCATGGGATTACGGCCCACTTGGAGTCGAGCTCAAGAACAATGTAAAGCGCCAATGGTGGAAGTCCATGGTTATGGGCCGCGAAGATGTTGTCGGTCTTGATTCATGTGTGATCTTGGCGAAGGAAGTGTGGGAAGCATCAGGACACGTTGCAACATTTAGTGATCCATTAACTGAATGCACCGCATGTAACAAGCGTTACCGCGCAGATCACCTTGAAGAAGCGTACGAAGCTAAGCACAAGAAAAAGCCTGCATCATTAACAGAGGTCAACTGTCCAGCATGCGGAAATAAGGGACAGTTCACAACACCTAAGCAGTTCAGCGGATTGCTCAAGACATTTCTAGGACCAGTTGAGGATGAATCAGGTCTTGCGTATTTGCGCCCAGAAACAGCGCAAGGAATCTTTATTAACTTTGATCAGGTAATGACTACATCACGAAAGAAGCCACCATTTGGAATTGGCCAAATTGGAAAGTCTTTCCGTAATGAGATTACACCTGGAAACTTTATTTTCCGCACACGCGAATTTGAGCAGATGGAGATGGAGTTCTTCGTTGTGCCGGGGAGCGATGAAGAGTGGCATCAATATTGGATCGATACACGACTTGCTTGGTATGTAGATCTTGGTATCAACCCAGATCGTTTGCGTATTTACGATCATCCAAAAGAAAAACTGTCGCATTATTCAAAGCGCACAGCAGATATTGAATACAAGTTTGAATTCGCCGGAACTGAATGGGGCGAACTTGAAGGTATTGCTAACCGTACAGATTTCGATCTCAAGGCCCACTCGGCAGCATCAGGTAAGGATCTTTCTTACTTTGATCAGGAAAAGGGCGAACGTTGGACTCCTTACGTAATTGAGCCTGCAGCAGGTGTAGATCGTTGCACCCTGACCTTCTTGATGGATGCATTCACTGAAGATGAAGCACCAAATAGCAAGGGTGAAATGGAAAAGCGTGCAGTGTTAAAGCTTGACCATCGCTTGGCACCAATTAAGGCAGCGGTCCTGCCATTGTCACGTAACGCAGATCTTTCACCAAAGGCACGAGATCTTGCTGCGCAACTTCGCAAGAACTGGAACATTGATTTTGATGATGCAGGTGCAATCGGACGTCGTTACCGTCGTCAAGATGAGATCGGCACCCCATATTGCATCACCGTTGACTTCGAGACACTTGAAGATAATGCGGTAACAATTCGCGATCGCGACACAATGGCGCAAGAGCGCATTGGCCTGGATCAGGTCGAAGCATGGTTAGCACCTCGTTTACTAGGTTGCTAAAGCCACTCTTACTTCCACTAGCAAGCGGTGATCATTACATTGATCCGCCGGTTGTTCTGGCTCCCATGGCTGGAATTACCAACGCTCCATTTCGCACGCTCTGTCGTGAACAAGGTGCAGGATTATTTGTTTCCGAAATGGTTACCGCTCGAGCGTTGATTGAAAGACGTCCCGAAACTTTGCGGATGATTGTTCCTGGTAAAGATGAATGGCCTCGTTCTGTTCAGTTGTACAGCGTTGATCCAACAACAATGCGAGCTGCAGTCACCATGCTTGGAAAAGAAAACCTTGCCGATCACATTGATATGAACTTTGGATGTCCTGTTCCCAAGGTGACTCGCAAAGGTGGGGGAGCTGCCCTTCCCTTTAAGCGCAAACTATTTACGAGCATTGTTGGCGCAGCGGTCGAAGCTGCAAAACCATTTGGAATTCCAGTAACGGTAAAGATGCGCATCGGTATCGACAGCGATCACGAAACCTATTTAGAGGCGGCACAATCTGCAGCTGATTTAGGAGTCGCCTGGGTTGCGTTGCATGCGCGTACTGCAGCTCAGATGTATGAAGGAAAAGCGGATTGGTCTGCAATTGCACGCCTGGTAGAGCATTTAAAGCCAACGGGGGTACCTGTTTTAGGCAATGGCGATATCTGGTCTGGCAGCGATGCTGTTTCGATGGTGGAGCAAAGCGGATGTGCAGGAGTTGTAGTTGGTCGTGGATGTTTAGGACGGCCATGGTTGTTTACCGATCTTGTGTCAGCGCTTAAGGGTGAAGGCAAGCAAATAACGCCAAACTTGCACGAAGTTCGCGAGGTTATGTTCCGTCACGCAAACTTAATTGTTGAGTACTTGGAGTCTGAAGATCGCGGAATGCGTGATATGCGAAAGCACATGGCTTGGTACCTGAAGGGTTTCCGTGTGCCGCGCGAGATTCGTCATGATTTAGGAATGGTGTCTTCACTGCAAGAGATGCGTAATCTTCTTGATCAGCTAGAGGATCAGCCTTATCCAACTGAGGTTGGAGAAAAGCCTCGTGGTCGTACAAGTCATGGTCGCCCACCAACCCTCCCCGATGGCTGGCTCAATGATCCAGATGAACTAGTTCATGTTGAACTAGAGGATGCGTTCTCGGGCGGATAAATGTTTATCTTTAGATGGATTCGTCGAACAATAACTGTCATTGTGATTCTTGCTTTGATTGGTCCTGCCTACGGAATATCCCAGGTGTGGAGAGCGGCAAATAATCCCGTTGTGCGACAGGCAGATGTAATTGTGGTTTTAGGAACTGCGCAACTGAATGGAAAACCAGGAGATGCACTTGAAGCTCGGCTGGTTGAAGCACAAAGAATTTTTGAACTTGGATATGCACCAACAATTATTACCGTTGGTGCTGGAGCTCCTGGTGATCGTACGACAGAAGCGGCTTCAGGAAAGTACTGGTTGCGCACCGAAGGTATTCCTTCACGAAAGATCACCGCAGTTGAAGAAGGCCGCGACACATTAACCAGTACCAAGGCGTATGCAGCGGTTATGAAGAAGCGATATGTCAGTGATGTCATCATCGTGACAGATCCATTTCATTGTGCACGTGCGATAACTATGGCCAATGATCAAGGGGTTCTTGCCACATGTTCTCCAGTACAAACTGGCCCCAATACCCTTGATAACAGCGGATATCGCTACTTAATACGAGAAGCTGCGGCATATTTGGCCTACATAACAGTTGGCAAGCGGGGGATTCAGATAAGTGATCGCTTACCCGAAGCCGACATTCTTACTAAGGTACTTCCGTGAGCTATAACAACCACGATCAAGAACGGTTCTTAGATGAACCAGCAAAGCGTGCTGGCAGAACTGAGTTCATGCGCGATCGTGCTCGAGTAATCCACTCTGCTTCATTGCGACGACTGGCTGCAAAGACACAAGTAGCTGTTCCTTGGGAAAATGACTTCCAACGAACTCGACTTTCACATTCTTTAGAGTGCGCACAAATTGGTCGCGAGCTTGGAGAATCATTGGGTGCGGATCCAGATCTTCAAGACACAGCATGTTTGTCTCATGATTTAGGACATCCACCTTTTGGGCACAATGGAGAAGAAGCTCTTGCGGAAATCGCAAAGGATTTTGGAGGCTTTGAAGGAAATGCACAAAGTTTTAGATTATTGGTACGACTTGAGGCAAAGACCGTTGATGCAGATGGAAAGAGCGTTGGCCTTAACTTAACTCGAGCTTCATTAGATGGAGCAACAAAGTACCCATGGCCGCGATCAGAAAATCCTCGCAAGTTTGGTGTCTATGACGATGATGTGGAAATCTTTACATGGATGAGAAAAGATGCACCTGTCGGTAAGAAGTGCATTGAAGCGCAGATCATGGATTGGTCAGATGATTGTGCTTACTCAGTTCATGATTTAGAGGACGCGATTTTTGCTGGACAAGTTTCAGTAAAGAATTTCAACAATGATTTTGCAGAGCTCTACAAAGTAATGACTACGGATTACAAGAGTGATGCAACGGAGCAAGAAGCCCTTGATGCCCATGCCCGTTTGTCATCCTTATCTGCATGGCCGCATTATTACGATGGAAGCCACAGAAGCCTTGCCCGACTTAAGGATTCAACAAGCCAGTTAATTGGTCGATTTGTATTGGCCGCAGAGGTCGAAACACGCAAGGTCCATGGAGATGGACCGCTATCCCGTTACAGCGCTAATTTGGAGATTCCACGCGAGCAAAAACTAGAGGTGGATTTCCTTAAGGCGATTGCTGGGCATTACTTGATTAATGCTGCTCACTCTCAAGATCGATATGCAAAGCAGCATGTAATCATCAAAGACCTAGTTGAAATGCTTCTTAAGTATCCACATGAGATGGACTCCTTTTTCCAGAAGCCATGGAATGAAGCCTCTGATGAAATCTCGAAAATGCGGGTAATCATTGATCAAGTTGCTGCACTTACCGACCCTGGCGCATACGCTCTTCATGCGCGTTTACTAGCGAATCGGTAAGGTGAGGGCATGAGCGGTCGCATTAAAGATGAGGATGTTGCATACATCCGCGATCGTGCAGCCATAGATGAAGTTGTTGCCGATTACGTCCAGTTAAAGAACGCTGGCGGTGGTCAGAAAAAGGGCTTATGCCCATTTCATGATGAAAAGTCACCTTCATTTCATGTAACTCCTAGCAAAGGATATTTTCATTGCTTTGGTTGCCAAACCGGTGGCGATGTAATTGCTTTTTTGATGAAGATTGATCACCTAACTTTTACAGAAACAGTTGAACGGCTAGCCGATCGCATCGGCTACACATTGCGATACGAAGAAAGCTCTTCACCTTCTTCAGGCCCTGTTGTCACTTCAGGAACACGAGCCCGTTTAATTGCAGCACACGTTGAAGCGGCGAAGTTTTATCAAGAACAACTCAACACATCACCAGATGCTGCGCATGGCCGCGAACTCTTAACCAAGCGTGGCTTTGATAAAGCAGCTTGCCAACAATTTGGTGTTGGTTATTCACCCAATGAATGGGATGGATTGACCAAGCATCTTCGCAGCCTTGGCTACTCAATTGATGAACTAGAACTTGCAGGGTTATCTAAGATGGGTCAACGAGGGCCGATTGATAAGTTCCGCAACCGTTTAATGTGGCCGATTAAGGATATTTCAGGTGACATCGTTGGCTTTGGCGCTCGTAAATTAGCAAGTGATGAAGAGGACCAAGGTCCAAAGTACTTAAACTCATCTGAATCTCCAATTTATAAGAAGAGTCAGGTTCTTTACGGTTTGGATGTTGCAAAAAAAGAGATCGCAAAGAAACGTCAAGCTGTGATTGTGGAAGGTTACACAGATGTCATGGCGGCCCACCTTGCCGGCATCACAACAGCTGTAGCAACATGTGGAACCGCTTTTGGAGCAGATCACATCAGAATTCTGCGACGACTGTTAATGGATGATGATGCCTTCCGTGGTGAGGTCATTTTCACCTTTGATGGAGATGCGGCAGGTCAAAAAGCTGCACTTCGTGCATTTAGCGAGGACCAAAAGTTTGTAACTCAAACCTTTGTTGCAGTTGAGCCGGATGGATTAGATCCTTGCGAATTACGTCAAGAAAAAGGTGATCTAGCGTTACGGGATTTAATCGCCCGCCGCGTTCCATTATTTGAGTTTGCCATTCGCGCAGAACTTGCGCACCACAAATTAGATTCGGCAGAGGGTCGAGTGAACGCATTAAATGCCGCCGCTCCACTTGTCGCCCAAATTCGTGATAAATCCTTGCGTCCTGAATACATTCGTTTACTTGCTGGGTGGCTCGGAGTAGAAGTTGAGATTGTTACTCGTGCAGTTGCACAAGGTGCTAAATCAACTTCACGGCAACCACAACACATTGTTGAGGAAAATACTCCACAGCAAAATTTCCGACCAGATCCCAATGAAGCTCGATTGATTCTTGAACGTGAGGTTCTCAAATCTCGATTGCAAGAGCCACAACTTTTTGTTGAGAATCTATGGAGTTCGATTGAAGAAGTTGCATTTACACACCCTGCATATAGCGCTATGCGAACTGCTATCGATTCAGTTGAAAAACTTTCCCCGGAAGCAATTTCTGATGAAAATCTGCGAGCACTCTTTACTGAGTTATCTGTTGAGCCAATTCGCGCAGATGGAAAACCAACCCAGCTCTATGTTGCGAGCATCGTTGCCAGACTACGTGAAGTGGCGATTTCTCGATCAATCGCAGAACTCAAATCATCTCTTCAGCGACTTAACCCTGTTGAAAATGAGATCGAGTACACCGCCGCCTTTGCCCAGTTGGTGGCGCTGGAATCGGCTCGGCGTTCGCTGCATGATTTAGCGCTCGGAAGCCTTTAATCTGGGAAATCTGTAATTTTTGCCGATACCCGTGTGTGCGCTAAGATTTCGCTCGCACATTAATCCCTGATAGCTCAACGGCAGAGCAGTCGACTGTTAATCGACAGGTTCTTGGTTCGAATCCAAGTCAGGGAGCGTATGAAGATCACACGTAGATCAGCGCTGCGAATGACCCTTGCCGGCCTCGCAGCATCCTTCATGGGTACATCGGCCCAGGCCTCTACACAACAGATAGTTCGGCTCAGCAAAATTAAGGTCGGAGCGACCTACTCCTTTCAGTTAAGTAACGGTGCGCCGGCCCTGCTTTTTCGTACTAAGACAGGTGTCTTTGCATATCAAACAATCTGCACCCACCAAGGTGGTGTCACAAAGTATTTCAGTGCAAAAAAACTCTTGGTGTGCCCAGTCCACAATGCGAGTTTCAATCCATTTAAGAAGGGTGCAGTTGTTGCAGGCCCTGCAACAAATCCACTTCCTGCTATAAAGGTCGCGATAAAAAGTGGTTGGGTTGTGCTTGTTTAAAAGTTGCACCAATAAGTAAGGCATTTTTAAACTATCTCTCAGGTTTAAGTGACACGTTACTTTTAACTATGAAAGAGGTTCACATGAAGAGAACATCCACAAAGGTCTTGGCTGGTTTTTTACTTGGGGCAACTGTCACTGGTGGTATCGCGACCGCCACTACATCAGAGCCACTTGGAGTAAAGGTTTGTGTCGATAAGAGGACACAGGCAATTTACTTAGCAGGATCTAATGGCTGTTCTGTTTCCCGAACAGCTCTTACTTTGGGTGCGCCAACGATTGATGTGAAAAGTATTGCAGCTCTTGTGACTCCATCGGTTGTCTCTATCAAAGTTGTTGCCCCTGCAGGCTCTGGGACTGGTAGCGGTTGGATTTACGAATCAGATCAGACTCGCTCATTTATTGTTACCAATAACCATGTGATAGAAGATGCCGCTGTGAACGGCACCATCACCGTAGAGCTACTCAATGGAGATGTGGTTCCAGCGCAGATTGTTGGTCGAGATATCGCCTATGACTTAGCTGTTATTAAGATCAACCGAGGCAATCTTCCAACGGTAACCATAGGAGATTCTTCAAAGATCAGCGTCGGTGAATCTGTTGTTGCAATTGGCTCACCTTTGGGATTAGCAAGTACCGTTACAAGTGGAATAATTTCAGCCCTTAATCGTCCTGTTACAACAGGCACTGTTGGTTCGGAATCCTATGTCAATGCAATCCAAACTGATGCAGCGATCAACCCAGGTAACTCAGGAGGTGCTCTTCTAGATTCACGCGGTCGAATCATTGGTGTTAACTCAGCCATTGCGACACTCTCTTCTGGTGGAGTAAGCGGAAGCATCGGATTAGGATTTTCAATTCCGATCAATGAGGCAAAGCGAGTTATTGATGAGTTGATAGCTACAGGCAAATCAACACGACCGGTCCTAGGTGTCTTCTTTGATAACACCTATACCGGAACAGGTGCCAAGATCAGCCGTTTGAGTCCAAATGAGGGAGCCGAGAAAGCGGGAATTCCTGCAGGCTCAATCATCACAGCTATCGATGGCGTCAAGATCGCGGATCAGGTGGGTGCAATTGTGAAGATTCGCTCATATGCACCAGGTAGCACAGTTACCGTAACCGTTGACCTTCCTACAGGTGGTTCAAAGAGCTTTAAGGTCACCTTAGGAACAGCACCATCTAATTAACCTGGTTGAAATAGTGTCAGGGTATTGTTGAGCCATGGCACTATTTCAGCTTCAGGTAGCAATTCCAGATCGTCCCGGCTCATTGGGTTTACTAGCTTCTGCGATTGGAGCTGCCGGAGGAGATATTCGTGCGCTCGCAGTTGTGAAATCTGAAGATGGTCGCGGTTACGACGACATCACCGTGGCCGTGCCAGGAAATGATCCAACTGATTTGCTCAGTGTTTTAGGTGCAATCGGTGGGGTAGAAGTAATCTCTATCAACCCTTTGTAATTAGCGACGCGAGATAAGCTCGGCACCTTGACTTGGCAATGAGGTAAAGAATCGCGGAGCCTTAAAACCTTTATGTGAAAATGCTTTTTCAATCGCCTTTATTGTGTCAGTAGTTTTTGATGCCTGAATCAAGGCGATAGCACTTCCACCAAATCCACCACCCACCATGCGAGAACCTAAAGCACCGGCAGATATCGCGGCATCAACAGCGGTATCTAATTCAGGACATGAAACTGTGTAATCATCACGCAAGGATGCATGAGATTGATTAATCAATCGACCAACCTTTTCAAAATCAGAAGCACTTAAGGCATCTACGCAATCTAAGACGCGTTGCATTTCAGTAACTGCATGTCGTGCACGAATGTACTCAGTGTCTGTAAGTGCGTTACGAGATGATTCAAGTTGTTTTAAGGACAAGTCACGCAAGGAGTTAATTGACAGTTTGGTGACTGCAGATTCGCATGATGCACGGCGTTCTGCATATCCACCATCCGTTAAGGCATGGTGGGCTTGTGTATCGATGATCAAAAGCTCTAATCCGCTCGATGCGACATCAAATGGAATGTTTGTGGTCGTGAGATCTCGACAATCCAACAAAAGTGCAGAGCCTTGGGTCGCCATCAAGGAAACTGATTGATCCATAATTCCGCATGGCACACCCACATACTGATTTTCAGCTTTCTGAGTAAGTCGTGCCAACTCCTCCAAGTTGAAACCCATGTCAAAGAGATGATTCATCGCTGTTGCCACGGAACATTCAAGAGCTGCAGATGAGGATAATCCTGCACCCAGCGGTACATGACCATCGATCAAAAGATCTACACCCTTGTTAACGCCCATTGACCACAAAACACCTAGGGCGTATCGCTCCCATTCGCCCTTTAAGCCAGGCTTTACTTGATCGATATCGACAGTAACAACCTTGCTTTTGCGTTGGGCAGATGCGATGCGGACAGTTGAATCATCACGCTTGCGTGCAGCTACGTAGGTTCGATCCTTAATCGCAAAGGGCAGTACAAAGCCATCGCTGTAATCGATGTGTTCTCCAATGAGATTTACTCGACCTGGGGCAGCTGCAACTAAGTCCGGCTCTTCTCCAAAGATTTCTAGAAACTTTTCTTCGATACTGCTCATAGTTACGCCATCGAGCTGAGAGTATCGGCGACCATTGTTTTCAGATCTCGGGTTGGGGCCCAATCAAGGATCTTCTTTGCTTTTGAGATATCTGCAATCAGTACCGCAGGATCTCCAGCACGACGAGGCGAATCAACAAATGGAATCTGATGCCCAATCGCATCACTTGCAGCTTGCACAACCTCACGAACTGAGTAACCGGATCCGCTGCCTAAGTTATAAATCTCATGACCAGGTGCACCTAAAGAGTTCAACGCCTTTACATGTGCATCAATCAGATCAATAACATGGACATAGTCACGAATACATGTGCCATCTTCAGTTGGCCAATCGGTACCAAATATTTTTACTGGGTTTGCTTCGGTGCTGCGCAGCACATTAGGAATCAAATGCGTCTCAGGGTTGTGGCGCTCCGCCAGCCAGCCACGTTGTGCTTTGAGAGCACCAGCAACATTGAAGTAACGCAGAGATGCTGCAGAGATCCGATTCTCAGAAGCCTCTTGGGTAATCATGTGATCGATCGCCAACTTAGTTGCACCATATGGATTTGTTGGAATTGTTTCTGCAGTTTCGAGAATTGGTACAACCTTGGGCTCACCATACGTTGCAGCTGATGATGAAAAAACAATCTTTTTAATTGACTGCTTACGCATTTGGTCCAGCAAAACACGGGTTCCATCAACATTAACGGATTGATAGAGATCTGGCTTTTCTACGGATTCACCTACTAATGATTTACCAGCAAAGTGCATAACCGCATCACACCCAGTAAGTGAATCGGCAACTTCAACTGCGTTGAGCAGAGAGCCCTCAATGAAACGCACACCCGCTGGCACTGTATCTGCATGTCCCATGCTGCAATCATCAAGGATTGAAATCTCAAATCCCTGGCCTAATAAAATTTCAACTGCGGTAGAGCCAATGTAACCAGTACCGCCAGTGACAAGTACCCGCATTACAGAACTACTTCACGAAGTTGCGCAGCAGATTGCTCCGGACGCATATCCATAATGAAGGCACCCATGGCCGACTCAGATCCTGCTAAGTACTTTAATTTTCCAGGTGCGCGGCGCACACTTGTGATCTGCCAATGCAAACGAAGTAGATCTCTTCCGACCCGAACCGGGGCTTGATGCCAAGCGGCGATATAGGCCATTTCAATTCCGAAGACACCATCTAGTCGGCGCGTTACTTCAAGTGCGATTTCCGGGAAGGCCTCGCGATCTAAATCATTAAGCCCAGTCAAATCTGCTACCGGATTAAGGGGAGTTACATGAATTTCAAATGGGTAGCGGGCAGCGTATGGAACATAAGCGATCCAACGATCATTTCTGGCGATAATCCGTTCCTCGTCAAGAATTTCACGGGCAACGATCTCATCAAAGAGAACCTTGCCAGTTTGCTCCTTGTACTTGGTAGCAGCAGCCAGCATCTTTTCCACGCGAGGTGGCAGATATGAGTAAGCATAAATTTGACCATGGGGATGAGAGAGAGTTACGCCGATCTCCTCACCGCGGTTTTCAAAGGGCGCAATGTGTTGAATAAAGCTTTCCTTCGACAACTCCGAGGTTCTATCTATCCATGCCTCTAACAAAACTCGAACACGTTGTGGAGTTAAATCCTTAAATGCATTGCCATGTTCTGGGGTGAAGCAAATAACTTCGCACTTTCCTGCCGCGGTTCCTAAATCAGTATCTGCTCCAACGATGTCAGGTAGCGCCCAGTCTCCAACTGGTGGACGTAAAGATGGTGAACGGTTATCAAAGACAACAACTTCAAAATCAGATTCTGGAATTTCCGTTAAAAGCTCACCCGTTGTTGGACATAGTGGACACAACTCTTTTGGAGGCAAAAAGATTCGCCCCTGGCGGTGAGCTGCCATTGCAACCCATTCATTGACTAGTGGATCGAGTCGGAGCTCACCAATTCCTGGCTGTTCCTCTTGGGGGCGGGCATCGAGAGCGGTACGTGCTTGGCCGGCGGTGTCGTAATAACGAATTACTCGCCCATCAGCCATCTGGCGATCATTTCTGGTGACGCCAGCGTTAAGTTTTTTACTCTCACTCATAGTGTCGTTACTCTACAGTTGTGAGCAAGCAATCCGCACTATTGAGCACATCCTCTTCATCCTTGTTGCTGGAAGTTGTAGATGGAGCGCTCATCATTCAGCATTGGGGTGCGCCTCTTCAAGGAGAGCTTGCATCAGTACAAACTGCGATTCGCCCCTCGATTGCAAATAGCTCGTGGGATGTTCCTCAATTCCCAGGAATCATGCGTGAGAGTTCCCGCGGATTTTTGGGGCGCCCAACTTTGTCAGGGCATCGCCAAGGCAAAGCATGGTCGACAAAGTTTGAAGTCACAGATTTTCACCATAACCTAAATCAAGCAACTATCACCCTTCTTGATCTTCACGCTGAATTACAGATTGTGCTGAGTTTCGCCTTAGATCAATTCGGTGTCTTGACTCAGAATGCATCCATTAAAAATTTGGGATCAGCAGATTACTTTCTAAATGAGTTCATTCATTGGCTTCCACTTCCAAAAGAGGCGACACAAACTTTAGATTTTGCAGGTCGTTGGTCTAATGAGCGAAACCCCCAAAGAAAAGAGATTGCAACAGGAACATGGGTGCGCGAATCGCGGGAGGGGCGTAGCGGCCACAATTTTTCTATTGCAGATATTGCTCTAACCCCACAAACATCTTTTCAAACTGGAAATGCCTGGGCAACAAGTATTGCGTGGAGCGGAAACTCACATTACTTAGTTGAAAAACTCTTTGATGGTTCAACATCAATCGGAGCAGGGGAGCTCCTGCTTCCTGGCGAGATGACTCTTTCCTCGGGCGAAATCTACGAAGCACCTGCATTAGTTTCAGTGTTCTCATCTGAGGGCCTTGATGGTGTCAGCGCTGCGTATCACTCACATCTTCGTGCCCGACCAATGCATCCAAAACGTCCTCGTCCACTCACTCTAAATATGTGGGAAGCGCTGTACTTCGACCACAATGAGGAAAAGATCAAAGCTTTGATCGATGTTGCGGCCGAGATTGGTATCGAGCGAGTTGTGCTTGATGATGGTTGGTTTCATTCACGCCGAGATGATCGTGCCGGTCTAGGAGATTGGGTCATCGATCCTGCGGTTTGGCCACATGGTTTGTCACCGATCATTCAATACATCAATGACAAGGGAATTGAATTTGGTCTTTGGTTTGAAGGCGAGATGGTTAACTCTGATTCAGATCTCTACCGTGCGCATCCTGAATGGATTTTGCATGAGGGCGATCGTGTTCCACCTCTGTGGAGACACCAATTAGTTTTGGATTTAGGCCATGAGGGCGCTTTCAACCATGTTTTGGAGCAAACCTCAGCTGTGCTTTCGGCGCACAACATCGCCTACATCAAGTGGGATCACAATCGTGTTTTGGTTGATGCGGGCCACCTAGGTCAAGCTGGCATTCACCGCCAAACTCAAGCTATTTATCGTTTGTTCGCTGAGCTCAAAAAGCGTCACGCCGCGCTGGAAATTGAATCGTGTGCATCAGGTGGAGCACGAATCGATCTTGGCATCATTGATTTAGTTGATCGCTTCTGGACTAGCGATAACAACGATGCGTTGGAGCGCCAAACAATTCAGCGATGGACCTCTCAAGTTATTGCCCCAGAGCTCCTTGGTACACACATAGGTCCCACACATGGACATCAAACAGGTCGCACTCTTGAACTATCGATGCGTGCAACTACTGCACTTTTCGGTCACGCCGGTGTTGAATGGAATATCACTGAGGCGACAGTTGAAGAGCGCAAACACCTTGCAACTTGGGCGCGGTACTACAAAGACAATCGTGCGCATCTGCATTCAGGAAAAATGGTACGCGTTGATTATCCTGAAGCACATGCGTATCTGCATGGAGTAACCGCCCATGATCAATCTCGCGCAATATTTGCATATGTTCAATTGACGCCTACGGTTGCCATTCATCCATCACCATTGAAATTTCCTGCTTTGGATCAATCAGCAACCTACACAATTAAAGCGGTGTTTCCAGCTGGCAAACCACGTTTCATGCTGATTACTCCACCTGACTGGATGAAGGGAATAACGCTGTCGGGCTCAGCACTTGCCTCTATTGGAGTAACAGCGCCAATCCTTGCACCAGCAAATGCTTTCTTGATTGAGATTACAAAGGCTTAATCAATCCAATTCAAGGTGCGCTCGACAGCTTTTTTCCATCCTGCATAACCAACTGTGCGTTGTTGTTCTGTGCTGGTTGCGCTCCATCGTCGAGATTGTTGCCATTGTTTTCTAACCTCATCAGTTGATGACCAGAAACCAACTGCAAGCCCCGCCGCATACGCCGCACCTAACGCCGTTGTTTCACCGATCAGTGGGCGTGTGATATCAATTCCCATAACATCTGCCTGCATCTGCATACATAAAGAGTTTGCGGTGATTCCACCATCTACACGCATCTCCTTCATTGGTACACCGCTATCGGCGACCATCGCATCCATAACATCGCGAGTTTGATAACAAATTGCCTCTAGCGCTGCACGTGCAAGATGTGCCTTGGTAGCAGCTCGAGTTAACCCAACAATCACACCTCGAGCATCACTTCTCCAGTACGGTGCAAATAACCCTGAAAATGCTGGGACAAAGTACACGCCAGCTGTATCGGCAACGGAGGATGCAAGTGATTCAGTTTCTGCCGCATTTGAGATGATTCCCAATTGATCGCGCAACCATTGAACAGCAGATCCTGTTACGGCAACTGAACCTTCAAGAGCGTAATGAGCGGGCTGATCACCGAGTTTGAAGCAAACAGTTGTTAACAACCCATTCATTGAACGAACAATTTCCGTTCCGGTATTGAGTAAGGCAAAGTTTCCT
>JBIKXW010000055.1:0-7813 GCA_044355565.1 Candidatus Planktophila sp.
TCTTACACCCAAGATCCAAAGTGCAAGTTTCAAAGTCCATTCAAAACTCTTCGCCCAGGGAGCGTCTTCTCGAAAGCTGTAAACAACCACCATCACTACACCCACGCATGACAAGGAGAACCAAGTGCTATCAAAACGCACGATGGCAATTGCCAATCCGATGGCCCATAGCCACCACGTGAATGGGTGTAGCAATGATTTATTCATGATTATTTCTTGAGATAACCTCTAGGAGTCTTGATTTCTACTCCACACTCTTTCGCTGGATAACCGTTAAGACCACAGATAAAGCCTGAGCCTTGAGCGCGAACCTTGACTACTTGTCCCAGTACATCGATGCCTAAGGCATCTTTGTCTGCGACGACGCATCGTTGAATCAAGCGCGGTGTTAACTCACCTCTGGGCCGAAGTAGTGCAGATCCAAAATCAATCATCACGCCAACTCGCTTTTTTCCAGTAACCGCTTTTGTTTTTCCGCAAATTGCAGAAAAAGATGGCGCAACCTTTGGCGCTTTTGCATCAGGGATCGCATCACTACTGAATGTGAAGGCCCAACCTTCTACCGCTCCATCGGCAACATCGACAGTCGGTCCTGTCATTGCAGGTGTCCATGAAGTTGCACCAGGTGCAGCTTGAAAGTAACCCCAATAGCGCCAACCAGTATCGGCTGCTTGTGCTTGAGGAATTAATAACGCGGTCAATAAAAGCGCCGCAAAAAATACTTTGAATTTCATTACTGTGTAGCCTCTCAAAATTAAAGAGTCTCACAGGGAGTGAACCGCACCATCGTATGGCGAAAGAACCAATACATATGTGGTGTTAGGAGCACGCCCCGCAAACCTCGGCGGGTGTTTGTCTCATCTCGATCTAATGGGTAATCCGACTTATCCAAAAAAGATTGATCCCTTTTTGAAGATTTACGGTTGCGGGTCAGCGTCGGATTTTCACCGAACTTCCCCCATCAGAAGAGCTATTAAGTTGTGAGCGAACCAAACCACAACGTTTTGGGGTTGGCAACTAGGCGCGCTAGTCGTAGGCTTACAGACATGGAATACAGACGCCTAGGCAGTACCGGAATGTATGTTTCAGAGATTTCCTACGGAAACTGGATCACTCATGGAAATCAGATCGAATCCGAGGCGGCTATCAAATGCGTTAAAGCCGCACTCGATGAAGGAATCACAACCTTTGATACCGCAGATGTGTATGCAGGCACTAAAGCGGAGACAGTTTTAGGTAAAGCTCTCAAGGGAGTCCGTCGCGAGTCCTATGAGCTGTTCACCAAGGTTTATTGGCCCACAGGCACTGGTAAAAATGATCGAGGCTTATCTCGCAAGCACATTATCGAATCATGCAATGCATCGCTCAAGCGCTTGCAAACAGATCATATTGATCTGTACCAGATGCACCGTTTTGATTATGAAACTCCGCTTGAGGAATCCTTAAGCGCCTTTGATGATTTGATCCGTGCAGGAAAGGTGCATTACATAGGCTTTTCCGAATGGAATGCCCAGCAGATTAAGTCAGCGCTTTCGATTCAGGATGCTCGCGGCTACAACCGTTTTGTTTCTAGTCAACCTCAGTACTCTGCTTTGTGGCGAGTAATCGAAGCAGAGGTTGTTCCATTGTCAGAAAAAGAGGGTATTGGACAGATTGTTTGGTCTCCGATGGCACAAGGCGTTTTGACCGGAAAGTATCTACCCGGCAAGAAAGCACCTGCTGGTTCACGGGCCACAGATAAAGGCAGTGGCGCAAATATGATCAAGGGTTGGTTGCGTGAAGAGGTTCTAGAAGCGGTACAGAATCTTAAGCCGATAGCAGATCAAGCTGGCTTGTCGATGTCTCAATTGGCAATCGCATGGGTACTTCAAAATCCAAATGTATCCAGTGCAATCATGGGTGCAACTAAACCAAAGCAGGTTAAAGAAAATGTCAAAGCATCTGGGGTAAAACTAGATGCAGAGATTATGAAAGCGATTGATTCAATTCTTGGAACTCTGCCAGAAAGAGATCCACAGAAAAATCAAAGCCCAAACCCTCGAGCTTAATTGATCGTGTCGCCAACCTTAACTTGAGGATGTGGTGCACGTAAGCGGCGCATTTGTGTTGATCGCAGCCATGCATACATTCCGAGACCCTTGGTAGATGTTCCTGGGAATTTAGCTTCAACCGCTTTGCGGATCTTGCGTGACAAGAAGATTCCATCGATGACAGCGATAACAAGAACTGAGTACATCAGTGCGATAGCGCCGATTTGAATCACAGCGACCGGGAAAAGGGTAAGGACAAGTACAACAAAGATGATCGGAAGAAAGTACTCACCAATAGATCGTCGAGTATCAACAAAGTTACGTACATAACGTCTAGCAGGTCCTCTGTCTCGAGCTGGCAATGCAGCTTCATCGCCTCGAAGGTATGCAGCTCGCTGAGCTATGCGACTTTCTTTGGATAAAGCTTTTGAAGCTCGCTTCTGCTCTTTGCTCACTAATGGCGCAAGCGATGAAACCTTGCGCTTAGATTCAGCATCTTTTCGCTTCGGGGTAGGACGGCCTTTGCCTTCATTCTCAGTCATGGGAGCAACTATAGAGCCCGACTCTTAAATTCCTCGACTCGCCTGGGGCAGAGGCGGGGAGTAGGATTAAGACGTAGTCAAAAGAGGAGAGCAACAATGACAACTGAAGCAACGACAACAACAGGAATACTTTTAACGGATGTAGCCGCATCGAAGGTAGCTGCGCTGCTTGCGCAAGAAGGTCGCGATGATCTGAACCTTCGCGTAGCTGTCCAACCTGGTGGTTGCTCAGGGCTTAAGTACCAGCTGTACTTTGATGATCGCAATATGGATGGGGATATCATCCGCGAATTCGGTGCCGTTAAGGTGATCACAGACAAGATGTCAGATCCATACCTATCTGGTGCCACCATTGACTTTGTCGACACAATCGAAAAGCAAGGTTTCACAATCGATAATCCAAATGCAGCGGGCTCATGTGCTTGCGGCGATTCCTTTAACTAATTTGTAGCTGCTAAGACATTAGTATCCCTACATGAAAATCGGTGTAGCGGGTTCGGTCGGTCTTGACCATTTGATGACTTTCTCCGGAAAGTTCACCGATTCCTTGGTCGCGGGTTCATTAGAGAAGGTTTCATTAAGTTTTCTCGTTGATAGCTTGGATGTTCGACGTGGTGGCTGTGCCGCCAACATCGCATATGGAATGGGCGTTCTTGGTCTTAATCCAATTTTGATTGCAGCAGTGGGTAAAGATTGGGCAGATTACGAGGCTTGGCTAACGCGACATGGCGTTGATACCTCTCACGCATTAGTTTCAACAACATTGCACACCGCACACTTTGTTGTAACGACCGATCAGGATCTCAATCAGATTGCATCCTTCTTTCCAGGTGCAATGTCAGAGGCGAGAAATATCGAACTCAGTCCCATCATGGAAAAGACTGGTCGCTTAGACATGATGGTGATTTCACCGGATGATCCCGAAGCGATGCTTCGTCATTCAGAGGTCTGTCGCCAACTTGGGATCGACTTTGCGGCGGATCCTTCACAGCAAATGGCGCGAATGTCTGGTGAAGAGATCAAACTTCTGATCGATGGAGCGGCATATCTATTTTTGAATGAGTATGAACTCGCACTCGCGATGCAAAAAACTGGCTGGAGTGATCGAGAGATCCTAGAGCGGGTTAAGTACAGGGTTGTCACACTTGGCTCTCAGGGCGCAAAAGTTGAGAACGCGGCGGGGGAGTTTGTTCAAGTTTCCTGCCCTCAGGAGAAATCAAAGACCGATCCAACAGGAGTTGGCGACTCATTCCGATCTGGATTTATCGCTGGCCTTGCTTGGGGGGTTTCACATGAGCGATGTGCGCAGTTAGGTGCGCTTATTGCCACTTATGTGATCGAGACCTTGGGAACGCAGGAGTATCGATTTACCTCGGCGGAGTTTGTTGCCCGCTTTGAGGAGGCATATGGCAAAGATGCTGCTGATGAGGTTGCACTCCACCTTAAATAGTGTGAGCAGAGCCACCCCTCGTGGATATTGAGCTCATGCCACGCTCACGAGAAATACAAACTATCCTTACCCCTATGTCCCGACGCTCCGTATTAAGCCGCTTCAAAGCGCTCTTCCTCCTGGCCCCGATCCTTCTACTCACCGGATGCTCGAAGGTATCTGGTTTGGGTTTTGAAGAGGGAGTAACAAGCGTCAATGACCAATCCTTGTCTTTGTGGCAAGGCGCTTGGATCGCCGGCGGAGTTGTTGGTGTGATTACTCTAGTTTTAATTTTATGGCCCGCTGTTTTCCATCGCGGTAAAAAAGGTGACACATCATTTCCTAAACAGACTCAATATAATGTTCCGGTCGAAGTGGCATACACGGTTATTCCATTCATTATTGTTGCAGTTCTCTTTTATTACACCGCGCAAAAGCAAACTGTTATTACAGAAAAGACCACAACATACGCCCACGAAATTACCGTTGAAGGAATTCAGTGGTCATGGCAGTTTGGCTATCCAGAAGCAGGACCTAACGCGGTGGTAACTGGAACACCAGAACAAACACCAACGCTTGTTGTCCCACTAGGTGAGCGCGTTCGCTACACGCTGACAGCAAATGATGTTGTGCATGGTTTTTGGATTCCAGCCTTCATGATCCAGATGCAAAATCTTCCTGGAATTACTAATCATTTGGAGTTCACCGCCAATAAGTTGGGTGAGTTCCCAGGACGTTGCAACATTTTATGCGGACGCAATCACACCCAGATGTTGTTCACGGTGAAGGTAGTAACTCCAGCTGAATACGATGCTTATCTTGAAACTCTTAAGGGAGGGCAAGCATGACAACATATGCAGAAAAGCCAACAATGACTGCCGGTCGTCCGATGCCTACTCCTAAAGGAAAGTCATTTGTAAAGTGGATAACTTCAACTGATCACAAGACGATCGGGTACCTCTACCTAATTACCTCATTTGCTTGGTTCCTTATTGGAGGAGTACTAGCCCTTGCCCTGCGTGCAGAGTTAGCACGTCCAGGAATGCAGTTCTTGAGCAATGAGCAGTACAACCAAATCTTCACAATGCACGGAACAATCATGTTGCTCATGTTTGCAACCCCGCTGTTTGTTGGCTTTGCCAATGTGATCATGCCTTTGCAGATTGGTGCAGCAGATGTAGCTTTCCCGCGCCTTAACATGCTCTCTTACTGGTTGTACCTCTTCGGTTCATTGATGGCATTTGGTGGATTCTTATCTCCAGGTGGAGCGGCCTCATTTGGTTGGACCGTTTATGCACCTCTGTCTAATGCGCAGTACTCACCAGGAATCGGTTCAGATCTTTGGTTAGTCGGCTTGGCAATCAGCGGTGTGGGAACAATTCTGGGTGGCGTTAACTTCATTACAACGATCTTCACAATGCGTGCTCCAGGTATGACGATGTTCCGTATGTCTATCTTTTCGTGGAACGTATTGCTGACCGCGATTCTGGTTCTCCTAGCTTTCCCCCCATTAGCTGCAGCCTTACTTGGTCTTGAAGCTGACCGTTTATATGGAACACATCTTTTCGATCCAGCCAATGGTGGAGTTATGTTGTTCCAACACTTGTTCTGGTTCTTTGGACACCCGGAAGTTTATATCTTGGCTTTGCCGTTCTTCGGAATTGCAACAGAGATCTTGCCGGTCTTTAGCCGTAAGCCGATCTTTGGGTATCTAGGTTTGATTGCAGCAACCATTGCGATTTCAGCGTTATCTGTTTCAGTATGGGCGCACCATATGTTCGCCAGTGGTCAGGTGCTTTTGCCATTTTTCTCATTCATGACATTCCTGATCGGTGTTCCAACTGGTGTGAAGTTCTTCAACTGGATCGGAACTATGTGGCGTGGTCACGTAACCTTTGAAACACCAATGTTGTGGGTTATGGGATTCTTGGTCACCTTCTTGTTTGGCGGAATCACAGGCATCATCCTCGCTTCACCACCGCTGGATTTTGCAGTTTCAGCTAGCTACTTTGTAGTTGCTCATTTCCACTATGTTCTCTTTGGCACTGTGGTGTTTGCAATGTTTGCCGGCTTCTACTTCTGGTGGCCTAAGTTCACAGGTCGCATGCTCAATGAAACACTTGGAAAGATCCACTTCTGGACTCTCTTCTTCGGTTTCCACTTAACATTTTTGATTCAGCACTGGCTAGGCATCAAGGGCTTCCCTCGCCGTTATGCAGATTTCCTTCCGACCGATGGCTTCACCTTTATGAATACTGTGTCGACTATTGGCTCTTTCCTCTTAGCTCTTTCAATGATCCCGTTTGCAATCAATATCTGGATTACACGCAAAGCGCCTTTAGTTGGCGTTGATGATCCATGGGGTTACGGAGCTTCATTGGAGTGGGCGACATCATGTCCACCTCCACGTCACAACTTCTTGTCGATGCCGCGTATCTCATCAGAGCGACCAGCATTTGATCTTCATCACCCACATGTAAAGACTGAAGGGCACAAGTAACCCATGAAAGCATCCTGGAAATTATTTGGCGGCCTTAGCGTTTTTTATGTGATCATGACAGTTATTTACTGGCAGGTCGGAGGCGAAGAGGTTGGCATCGCTGGAATGCTTTTGTCAGCCTGCTTGGCGGGGATGATTGGCTTCTACGTCTGGTTTACACAAAAGCGAATCGGCGTAATCCTTCCCGAAGATAACTTAACCGCTGAAATTTCAGATGGTGCGGGAGAGCTAGGTTTCTATAGTCCTCATTCATGGTGGCCGCTTCCAGTAGCGATGAGCGCCTGTGTGTTTGCACTGGGTTTAATCATTGGCTGGTGGCTCTCATTAATCGGTTTAGGTGCTCTTGTGATCTCGATTGTTGGAATGGTTACAGAGTATGAGAAGCCAGAGATTGCATCTGCTCACTAATGAGTTCAGTTCGCGCTGAAATTCTTCCAACCGATTTTCCGAATACCGCTGCGGCCCGAATCACCATCAATACACCTGCTCATGTGATCTTCGATCTACTGGCAAATCCTGCGGCC
The DNA here is from genome assembly GCA_044355565.1 of Candidatus Planktophila sp. Taxonomy (GTDB): domain Bacteria; phylum Actinomycetota; class Actinomycetes; order Nanopelagicales; family Nanopelagicaceae; genus Planktophila. The sequence goes on from JBIKXW010000055.1 coordinate 7,026, forward strand.
CATCAACGCTTTGATGGCTCTGGATCTGTCAGAGAAGCAATTTCTGGTCCAGAACGTTTGTTTCTTGGCGCTAAATTCGGAATGGCGATGAAAATCAAGGTGCCTTATCGGATTACTAACACAGTAGTTGCATTCGAAGAGAACAAGAAAATCACCTGGTGCCACATGATGAAGTGGACCTGGAGCTATGAGCTGAATGCAATTTCGCCAACACAAACAGTAGTTACCGAATCATTTGATGCCAGCAATATTCCAGCCTTTGCTAAGTGGTGGCTAAAGAAGACTGGAGCGATGGCCCACAACCCGAAATGGATGGCCAAATCTCTAGTAGCCCTAAAGGCGATCTGCGAAGCTTGAATTTAGCTCGATTTGCTCCAGCCCTCTTCGTTTTATTGTGGAGCACAGGATTTGTTGGGGCAAAATATGGATTGCCGTATGCCGATCCATTTGTATTTCTGTCGATTCGAGTTTTGATAGCAGCGGCACTTCTCTTTGTAATTGCATATCTGTTGAAGATGCCGGTACGTATCGGAAGAAGTGCAATCGCCCGTTCCTCGCTTATAGGATTTTTTCTACACGCCTGCTACTTGGGCGGAGTCTTTTACTCCATTTCTGAAGGAATGCCGGCGGGGGTGGCAGCGGTAGTAACAAGTCTTCAACCGGTTCTAGTTTCACTCCTTGCTGTCAAAGTTCTGGGGGAGCAGCTGCGCATTTCGCAGATAGCTGGATTACTTCTTGGTTTGCTCGGAGTCTTGCTTGTTCTAGCCCCATCATTTAACTCTCACATT
>JBIKXW010000056.1:0-7677 GCA_044355565.1 Candidatus Planktophila sp.
ATGCCCTGCCTCTTGCGCCTGCACCAATGAGTCAGCTACAGATAATGCATCATCAGGAGGAGTGCCTAAGTCGCGCAGGATTTGTGAACTCAGTGCGAGCATTTCATCGCGAGCTACATTCTGCATCTGCACCTGATCACCCATGATTACCCCTTGACCTTAGCGTGGAAATCGTTAACAATTAACAACTTGAGGGTAATGGGGAGCTCCCCGAAAATCAATACAGTCAGGAGATTTTTTCAGTGAAGGTCACCGCGATTGAAACAATCCGACTTGGCGAATATCCCAGCATCTTGTTTGTTCAGGTGCACACAGATAGCGGACTCATCGGCTTAGGTGAAAGTTGTGTAGGTGTCGAGGCGGTCGAAACATTTATCCACGAATCAGTTGCTCCTCGCTTATTGGGTCAGGACCCACTTGAGATAAATAGAATTCATGAAATTTTGCACCAAGACTTTATTGGTTTTGCAGGATCGGGTGTTGCGGTCCGTGCCGCATCTGCAATTGATTTTGCGTTGTGGGATTTATTGGGGCAGGAGACTGGAAAGAGTCTGAACCAATTACTGGGCGGCAAGGTGCGTGACAAGATCCGCGCGTACAACACATGTGCAGGTTCTGGGTATGCAAAGGGATCATCCAATATCGATAGAAATCGTAAGGCGCAAATTGGAACACCTGATGCCACCGATTTTGAAGATCTCGTTGCATTTCTTAATGAGCCAGAACAGTTAGTTGCCAGCTTAAAAGCAATGGGCTTTACCGCGATGAAGATCTGGCCCTTTGATGAAGCAGCGATGAGATCAGGTGGGCAGACAATTACGCCAGGTGATTTAGCTGAAGGTGTAGACATTATGCGCCGTGCACGATCTGCAGCCGGCGATAACTTCGACATTATGTTGGAGCTTCACTCATTGTGGAGTGTTCCTGCTGCAACAATAATCGCTCACGCGGTGGAGGAGTTTTCGCCATTTTGGATTGAGGACCCCTTCAAGAATGAGGCAACCGATGCCCTTGTTCGCTTTCGCAGATCAGTTAACTCTCCGCTAACGGTGGGAGAAACAACTGGAACGCGTTGGGATTACCAAAGAATTTTGTCATCGGGTGCGGTTGATCATTTGATGATCGACCCAGGTTGGTGTGGCGGCATAACAGAATCGGTAAAAATCATTGCCCTGGCTTCAGTTTATGGGGTACCTGTTGCACCTCATGATTGCACCGGACCTGTTGTTCTGACCGTTGGAACCCATCTTGGAATGACTTTCCCCAACATTGAACTGCAAGAGATGGTTCGTGCCTTTTATTATGGTTGGTACGCCGAGATGGTTACAACCTTGCCAACGCTAAAAGATGGTTATCTCATTGCGCCTGAAGGCCCTGGTTTAGGTACAGCTTTAAGGGTCGAAGTTCGAGATCGCAAAGATGCGATGATCAGGTGGAGCAAAGTTGGCTGAAGATTTATATGTAGGTGTTGATGTTGGCACCTCATCCATCAAAGTTCTCTTCTTGTCGGAGGATGGATCTTTTTCTAGAAAAGATGAAGAGAAATTAACTACCGTTCGAAATGGAAACCATGCCGAACAAGATGCTCGCGAGTATTTAACTGCAATTAAAAAGATCACTGGGCGACATTCTGACATCATCGATTCAGTGAAGGCGATTGGTTTATCGGGACACACGCCCTCTGTTGTTTGCATAGATCAAGCTGGTGAACCAACAATGCCGGTACTTATCTGGCAAGACAATCGCGCAGAAAAAGAGGCAATCGAGTTAGCTAACGCCTTTAACAATCCAGTTGACACAATAGGAACATCGCTTCCTTGGGCCGCAAGCGCCTGCCCTGCAAAGTTGTTATGGATTCATCGCAACCTTCCTGATGTTCAAAGTAAAACTGCATGGGTTTTGCAACCTAAGGATTTTGTTGGCTTTCATTTAACTGGAGAAGCGATTTCTGATCCATGGTCTAGTAAAGGTTTGTGCAATGTTTTGACCTCCAAGGCACCACCTGGTCTATTTGATTTCTTAGGCTGGAATGAATCAGTCATCCCAGAGATAAGAAAGGGCGAGCTTCGTCGAGGGTTCGTCACTGAATCAGGCGCGACCGTGACAGGGTTTCCATCGAGTATCCCTGTCACGGTTGGCTGGTCAGATGCAATGTCAGGAATGAATGCTTTAGGCGTGATGGCAGCACCAACCTCATTTGTAATTACTGGAACATCGGCGATTGTTGGGTGTTCCACACACAATCAGGTCGAGGATGGGGATAGTTTGTATGTGATTCCACAAACATGCGCACCGATGAGTGTTGTGTATGGACCTACACAATCAAGTGGTGCCGCAATCGCGTGGGGGTCACGTTTACTGGGCATCGATGAGAATGAGTTGATTGAAATTGGCGGCCAGGATGTCGGTGGCGCGGTACCGATTTTTCTTCCATACATTTCAGGTGAACGTGCGCCGCTGTGGCGCAATGATATTCGTGGCGGTTTCTTGCATATTGATCAAAGTTGCTCCGCCTCCTCTTTGTCGCGATCAATTATGGAAGGCGTCTCTTTCTCAGAAAAGCAGGTGTTGAATATTGCGCAGAGATTAGCTGGTGATGCTCCAAGTACCGTGTCCTTGGGAGGACATGCCGGAAATGATCAGCGCTGGGAACGGGTACGCGCTAGGACATTGGGAGAAGATTTAGAGTCGCATCACGACAGCGATACAACTACCCGTGGTGCAGCAATCTTAGCTTTGAATCTGATCATGCAAGATTTTGAACTATCCTTTAAAAAATTGCGGGTCACACCTAAGAAAACCGCGGCACACCAGGAAGATCGACAATACTCTGACAATAACTTTGCGGCTTTCTTGAGCGCTCAAGAATCAGTCCTGCAATTTACCGATTCAACTAGTGATAAGAGGAATCATGAGTTCAGCTAAAGCCCGCCTAAAAAACTATCGGCAGTTGCTGCGTTTTAGAAAACCCATCTTCAACACGGTTGATCGTCGTCTATCCAGGGCCCACACGATTTATGACCTCAGAGATATCGCTAAAAAGCTAACCCCCATAGGGCCTTTTGACTATACAGATGGTGCTGCCGAGGGCGAGATTAGTTTGAACCGTGCCCGACAAGCCTTTGAAGATATTGAGTTTCAACCACGAATATTGCGAGATGTTTCTCAAGTAGATCTTTCCGTTGATTTGCTAGGAAGAACAATGCACATGCCGGTTGGAATTGCGCCAACAGGCTTTACTCGAATGATGAATACTGATGGCGAGGTTGCAGCATCGCGCATCGCACAAGATCTATCCATTCCTTTTGCTCTTTCGACTATGGGAACTACCTCAATTGAAAATGTTGCAAAGGCAGCACCTGATGGAAGCAATTGGTTTCAGTTGTATCTCTGGCGAGATCGCGAAAAGAGTCTGGCATTAATTGAGCGGGCCCAAAAAGCAGGGTATGACGGTTTAATTCTTACCGTTGATGCTCAAGTTGCAGGACAACGATTGCGCGATGTCCGAAATGGTTTAACAGTTCCCCCATCCTTAAGCGCTAAGACAATTGTCAATGCAATACCAAGACCAGCTTGGTGGTTGAACTTTCTTCTGAAGGAACCACTTGTCTTTGCATCTCTTGAATCATGGAATGGCACCGTCGCAGAGTTGATGAACACTATGTTTGATCCAACGATGACATATGAAGATCTTGATTGGATTCGCAAGGTGTGGGATGGAAATCTTCTTGTTAAGGGTATCCAAAATGCTGATGATGCAAAGCGTGCGGTAAAACATGGTGCAGATGCGGTTTGGCTTTCAAACCATGGAGGACGCCAATTAGATAAAGCGCCTGTGCCTTTCGAGATGATTCCAGCTGTGCGCAAGGCTGTTGGTAAATCCACGCAAATTCACGTTGATACAGGAATTATGAATGGTGCCGATGTAATTGCGGCCATGGCTAAGGGTGCCAACTTCACATGGGTCGGAAGAGCTTATTTATATGGGCTTATGGCTGGTGGTGGCCGCGGTGTTAGTAGAACCTTTGAAATTCTAGAGACTCAAATGATCAGAACAATGAAATTGCTGGGCGTTCAATCAGTAAAAGAGCTAGATCCATCGATGGTTAAGTTCCTCAAGGAGAGAATGGAATCATGAAAGGCCTGTTTATACCTCAATTGACCGCATTCAATAAGAATCAACGGGTTGATTACGTCGCGACAAAGGAGCATGGGGCCTGGCTCCTTGAAAATGGAGCGTATGGATTAGTTCCATTCGGGACCTTCGGTGAAGGTAGTGCTCTTTCCCTTAGTGAGAAGAAGAGAATTACAAATGATCTGCTAACTATCTCCAATGGAAAGTTAGTCATCCCAACAGTTATTTCAAATAGCTTGGAGGAGATTTGCGAGTACATAGAGTTCGCAAACAGTTTGCCGATCCATGCAGTAATGATTTCTCCACCAAGCTATTTCAGACCGATTTCAGATGAAAAGATGATTGAGTTTTATAGATTCATCTGCCAAAAGAGTCTCCACCCAGTAATTGCCTACAGTATTCCTGCAACAGCGCTTCGTGTTCCGAGTTCTGTGGTTTCTAACTCTCCTGTTTGGGGCGTCAAGGACTCTTCTGGTGACATCGCCTTGGCCACCGAATTTCTGCAGGACAAGGTCAAGGTATTGATTGGGACTGATCGTTTACTTGTCGATGCTTTAAAGCTAGGTGCAGCTGGAGGTATCTGCGGTTTAGGTAATCTCTTTCCCGCGCGCATTGCCAGTGTTTACAGAAGCTTTGCGGGTGGAAAGATAGAAGAGTCTGAAGAAACCCTTGCCACAGTATTGAACTTTACCTCCCGCTTCTTGCGGCCAGAGTTTGGTTTTGGGGAAAGTATTGCGGCGGCTAAAGCTGTATCCAACCTGATTAATCCAGTTAATCTCGGAGAAATGCGCCTTCCATCCGCCTCATATGAACTGCCAGAGCAGTTGAAATCAGAGCTCATCGCTTTGGCCAAGGAATAGCCTTGGCTCAATTTGAAGCAGGGGTAATTGGTTTAGGCGCTATCGGCCTACCAGTTGCGATTAATCTTTCTCGTTCTTTCAAAGTACAAGGCTGGAATCGTTCTGCAATCCATAACGAGCAGTTATCCAGCTCTGGTGTTGAGTTAATCAAAGATTTAGGAAGTTTTGATACAACAAATTACCTAGTCGTATTATCCGATGAAGCATCGGTCTATGAAGTGTTAAAAAATGGATTACTTACTGTTCTAAAACCAAAAGATCTTGTAATTGTCTTAAGTTCAATTTCTCCTGATGCGATGCACACAATTTCTACATTGATACAAACAAGTGGCGCACGAGTTATCGATGCTCCAGTAAGTGGTGGTGATGTCGGCGCGCAGCGTGGCGAGTTATCAATCATGCTTGCTGGAGATCCTGATGATTGCGCTAGGGCTGAAAAGTTGTTAGCAAAGACCGCTAAATCAATCCGTAATGTCGGTTCGCTGGGTAAAGCTCAAACACTCAAGGCATGTAATCAGATCATTGTGGGGGCGCATCTTGTGGCGCTTGCTGAAGGCTTGGCATTAGCTCGCCGGAATGGGATTGCTGATCAAGACTTCTTTGATGTGATTTCAAGCGGTTTAGCCGGTTCCTCCGTCCTAAACACTAAGTGGGAAAAGGTGGAAAGTGGTGACTTTAGTAAAGGTGGAAAATCTGAGTATCAATTGAAGGATATGGGAATTGCATTAGATATCGCAAAGAAGGTCGCAATCTCATTGCCACTGTCAGAAACTGTTGCTGAGATTTACCGAATCCATAAAGAGCTAGGTCATGCTGATTTAGATCACTCCTCTGTTTTGCTTCAATACTTGGGTACAAATGAAATTTGATCCAGGTGCAGCGAAGAAGTTCCTGATAAATGTTTTGATTCCTAACCACCATGTCCCAAAAACACGGTGGACCGCTGATAATTTGTGGGATCTCTCCTTTATCCGAGTCCTGTTTTTAACAATAGGAATTGTTTTGCTGGGCGTCGGAAGCTCCTTCACTGTGCAATCTGGTTTAGGTAACGCACCATGGACCGTTTTGGCTCAAGGTATTTCAATCCAGACTGGATTGACTTTAGGTATCTCATTCTTTCTAGTCAGCTTGGTTGTTCTCTTACTTTGGATTCCACTTTCACTTAAACCAGGGTATGGAACTATTGCAAACACCGTCTTCTTTGCCTTTGGCTTACAGATTGGTATTGAGTACATTCCTGAGCCTTCAAATCTCGTTGTTGCCTACATTTTGTTGATCGCTGGAGTTTGGATCTCAGGAGCAGGAGGTGCTTTGTATATTACCTGTGGTCTTGGTACTGGCCCTCGCGATGGAATCATGTTGGGTTTTCTCGGAAAATCTAAACTTCCGATTACCGTTGTTCGTGCCTTAATTGAAATTGTTGTCCTGGTAATGGGTTACTTCTTAGGCGGTTTGGTAGGTATCGGAACAGTCATCATCGCTGTTTTGATTGGTAGATCATTTTCATTTTGGTTCAATTTTTACGGCAAGTTTCCGCCTAAGCCGATTAATCCCGCTACCTAGCTAAAACACACATCAGCGCTTCAACGGTCAGCAATGGCGCTGCGTTGTGGCCTAAGTTAGTGCGCGCCTCCATGATGGCGTTGATCTTTTTAATCGTATTCTGTGGCTTAGTTTTGGCGGCAACAGCGTTAATTTCCGCCTCTAACTCTTTATTGATCAGTGCATCGCCGGCACCTGCTTGAACCATCATGACATCGCGGTAGAAGGTTGCAATATCTAACAGCGCTGCATCTAAACCATCTCGAATCATGCGGGTTTGACGGGTTTTTTGCTCCTTTTCTAACTCTTTAATCGCTTTGCTTCCGCCGGTTGCCATGCCGCGACCTGTTGCTCCTTTGCCATAAGCAAGTGAAAGATCATCGACCTCTTTATCATTTCTTAACTCGGCAGCTGTTGTTGCCTGTTCAGTTGCAAGATCAACCAGCGTTTGTGCCGCAGCAAAGGCCGATGAAATTCCCTGAAGCGAAATTGGTAGCTTCATAATTGTTGTGCGGGTATTTCGAACATCCTCATTTTTTGCTAAGTACCGTGCACGACCTATGTGGCCCTGTGAAACTCGTGCTGCGAAATCTGCCATCACTGGAGATATACCATCTTTACTTTGTAATACCTGCGCGACCGCTTCTGTTGATGGTGTAATAAGTTGTAGATGACGACAACGTGAGCGAATAGTTGGCAAGACATCATGGAGAGTCGGTGCACACAGTAGCCACACTGTTCTATTACCTGGCTCTTCAATTGCTTTCAATAATGCATTCGCTGCAGATTCAGTTAAACGATCTGCATCCTCCATAACAACTACACGCCAACCACCCATGGATGGTGCCCATGAAACTCGAGTTAACAACTCGCGAACTTCATCGATCTTGATAGAAAGAGCTTCGGTGCGGATGATTTCAACATCCGGGTGTGCACCATTTGCTGCAGATCTGCATTCATTGCATGTTCCGCAACCATCATGTGCGCAAACAAGTGCTTGAGCAAATGCGACCGCGGCCGATGAACGTCCTGATCCTGGTGGGCCGGTAAATACCCAGGCATGTGTCATTTCTTGAGATTCTTCGCCTGTGCGGGTGGATTGAACAGCCTTTTGTAAAACTTCAACGATGTGGGCTTGGC
>JBIKXW010000057.1:0-7636 GCA_044355565.1 Candidatus Planktophila sp.
TCATTCTCGCGAGTAAGGCGACCAGCCCTCTCAACTAAACGTGCATGCTCCTCTCGATCTGCACAGCCATGACACGAGTGAGCTTTCAAACTCTTGCGCAGATCTGATAGTTCGCCCTCTAAATGCCCTCTTTGCCGGTTATCAAAGGTCTTTCTCTGGTCTCTTCTGCTCAGTAAAACTTCAACCTCTTTAATCGATCGACGAAGTCGCGCATACTCGGCAAAGTCACCGAGATGACATTGCCCATCTCGCATTAACTCTTCAATGAGCGCCTCATTTTTTCTAACCTGACGGGTTAGCCCGACAACTGCGCGATCTGCCTGGAACTGTGCAAAGGATGACTCCAACGATCTCCGAGCAGTCTCCCGCCCAAAGCGTGAAATGAGATTAATTGCCATGTTGTACGTTGGAGAAAAGGATGAGCGCAAAGGATATGTACGCGTTGATGCAAGTCCAGCAGCTGAGGCTGAATCAACCGTTGGTGACCATTGAATGACCGCATTACCCTCAATATCGATTCCTCGTCGACCAGCTCGACCAGTTAACTGTGTGTACTCCCCCGGAGTAATTGGAACATGAGCTTCACCATTAAACTTGATGAGTTTTTCTAACACTACGGTTCGAGCTGGCATGTTAATTCCAAGCGCCAGTGTCTCTGTAGCAAAAACCGCTTTCACCAAACCTCGCTGGAATAAATCTTCAACAGCTCCTTTGAAACTTGGCAACAAACCCGCATGATGTGCTGCGATTCCTCGCTCAAGGGCGGTCAACCACTCATCAAAACCGAGAACCTCTAGATCCTCTTCAGCGATGTTTTGCGTATATCGAAGGGCGGTCTGTCGAATCTCAGTGCGTTCTTCAGGAGAGGTGAGTCTTAATCCAGCATGTAAACATTGTTTGACCGCGGCATCACAGCCAACCCTTGAAAAGATGAAGGTAATGGCGGGCAAGAGGTTTTCTCGCTGCAACTTTTCAATGATCTCGGCTCGACTCATACGATCCGAAGGTTCGGTAAAACGTCCCCTGCGGTTACGTCCCAACGCTGAACGCCTGATCGCCTCACGCTCCCGTTGCAGAATTTCGGGATTAATATTTCCTGGTTGCTCAAACAAATCCATCAGACGATTACCGATGAGAACATGTTGAAAGAGCGGAATAGGTCGTATTTCGCTGACAATTACTTCCGTCTCGCCGCGAACTTCTCCCAGCCATTCACCAAACTCTTCAGCGTTTGAAACCGTTGCAGATAGTGAAATAACTTGAACACTTTCCATTAGGTGGATCAGGACCTCTTCCCACACTGCGCCACGGAACTTATCGGCCAGGTAATGAACCTCATCCATCACAACACACCCCAAATTGGTCAAGATGTTTGATCCTGCGTACAGCATGTTTCTTAAAACCTCAGTGGTCATTACTAAAATATCGGCTTCGCCATTGATACTGGTATCGCCCGTTAGTAGACCTACTCGATCCTCGCCAAACTTTGCTACAAACTCCGAATACTTTTGATTGGATAAAGCTTTAATGGGCGTCGTGTAGAAACATTTCTTACCCGCTTGTAGGGCAAAGTAGGCCGCAAACTCTCCCACCACTGTTTTTCCTGCACCAGTAGGAGCAGCAACTAATACTCCTTTGCCATCTTCAACGGCGTGACATGCCGTTATTTGAAAAGGATCAAACTCAAAATCAAAGGTCAGCAGAAATTCAGTTGTTATCGGATGTTGTCCCCGTAATTTCGCGGCTGCATAACGTTCTGCTGGCGTTGTCATGCGACCCAACTCCTGGCCGCACTCTGGATGCACTCCGCTGATACAGGTAGTTGTCCTATTCGTTCACCATCTGCATAGGCCACAGCCTTTGATTCTATGGTCACAGATTTGCTACGGACGATTTCTACAGCCGGGTGTAAGACATGAGTACCCGCAAAGACAGTTGGGAAAACCTTAATGAACTCGATCTTTGAAACTGGATGCAGGATCATCACATCAAACAAACCATCGATGATACTGGCATTAGGAGAAACAAGCATTCCTCCGCCATATGAACGCCCATTTGATACCGCAATGAGCATCGCTTCAGTTGCAATAGTGCGATCATCAAGAGTTATCTCATAGTGGCGAGGTTTAAAGCGTGGGAGTTCAATAGCGATAGCAGCGTTGTACTTCATCGGCCCTTTAGGCCATTGCATGGTGTTCGCTTTCTCGTTCACTACCGAGTCAAAGCCGGTAGACAAAATTGCACCGAACCACTCTCCATCTACCAATCCAAGATCAATCGAGCTTGGTTCATTGGATGTAACCGCAGTAAGTTGTGCCTCAAAATTCGCAAGATCCCAGCCCAATGTTCGAACAAAATCATTACCAGTTCCAGCTGGAATTACAGTGAAAGGTATTTGAGCGGGGGTAACTCGTTGCAAAATGATGTGTAGTAGACCATCTCCCCCAACGGCAATAACTCCTTTACTGTCAGGATTCTTTTCTATGAACACACTTAAGTGGTCTGCAAGAGCTATTGATGAGTTGCCAGTAATGATTGTGTAAGGAATTTTTCTTTGTGAAAGCCAACCGGCAACATATGTTCCAACGGTGGTGCCTTTTCCCTGTCCTGCGACAGGATTAATCACTAAAGCCCACATGGGATGACCCTATCGGCTATTCCTTAATTGATGTCGGTGCCTCTATGGTCATGCTGCCCGTTTCGACCATTTCCTGTTTCTTGTCACGTCTCTTGTCTACAAATACAGCGATAATGCCCGCCATGAAATAAAAGAGAATCAGAGGGGCGGAAAGTAGCACCATACTCAGAGGATCGGCTGTTGGAGAGAGTGCGGCAACGAAGAAGAAGATTACAAAGATCCAAATTCTCCATGGACGCAAAATCGTTTTTCCACGAAGAAAGCCGATCAGATTAAAGGTAAGTAAAAAGATCGGGAGTTCAAAGGCTAAACCTACAAAGAGAATCAAACGCAATACAAAATCTAAGTAATCATCAAACCGAACAAGGTTGCTAATTGAATCGGGTGTAAATCCAAAGAGAGCTTTAATTGCTACCGGAAGAATGTAATAACCAAGGGTTGCTCCCATAGCGAAAAATGGTGTTGCCGCCGTGACAAAGAGGACGCTTGTTCGTTTTTCTTTTCGATGAAGTGCTGGCGCTATAAAGGCCCACAATTGATACAACCAAAAAGGTCCAGAAATGATAATTCCAGTGAGAAGCGCAACCTTGATTTGAAGATCCAATGGCCCGAGAACTCCGCTGATATATAGAGCCCCGCAACTTGCTGCACCAGACTCTTGTGCCGCTTTCAGATCGCAGACAGGTTTAGCTAGGGTCGCAATAATTGGGTTGTAGAAATACCATCCTCCGACAAAGGCGACCAAAACCGCCAGAACGGAGCGAAGGACTCGCTTTCGTAATTCGCGTAAGTGGTCAAGAAGGGGCATCCGTGCTTCATTTGCAGATGCCATTTATCTACTTCTCGGTTTTGCCGTCTTCTTCGATAACGACATCATCAGCCTTCATTTCTTTCATTTCGCTCTTGAAGATACGCATTGAGCGACCAAGTGAGCGGGCTGAATCCGGCAAACGCTTAGCACCGAACAAAACAAGAACAACAATCAGAAGGATGACGATCTCTCTTGGACCCAAATTCATAGCAGTTACTCCTTGGCTAATATTTGAGCCTAGGTTACATCAGTTCCCTTTGAATGGGTAGGCGGAATCAGCCCTCTTTGTAACGATCCAGCATCGATTGAGCCACCGTTGCAATTGCCGATCGAATATCTGAGGGTGAGTTCAAAGAGACTCCCCCTCCTGAGGCGATGACAGCCCTCTGAATCCATTGCTGCGAGTATGACTTGAACTCGAAAGTTGAGTTCACTTGCAGTTCATCTACTTTGAAACGTTCAGATATCTCTCGGGATGGAGCGATCACCTGAATTGAAGATGTAAAGCTGTTTGCCTCAAATTTATGAGATGGAATTTCTGCATCAATCACAAAACTTTGTGCGCTCTGAATCCGGTCGATGCGAAACTGCCTGAAATCAGATGCTGTATAGCAGTAGGAACTGAGGTACTGATGACCATCGCTTTCAATTACTTCAATCGGATAAATTCTGCGCGTACTCAACTCATCTCGATAAATTGAGTGGTACGAGATTTCAACTCCAGATTTTGATTTAATCGCCTGCAAAATCTCGGAAGTAAGTTGTTGATTAGCGGCCGGTGTTGCCGACAAAGCAGAAGGAAGATTGATTAAGGTAGATAAACGTAAAGACAATTGTTCGATCAATTTCAGCAAATCATTTCTGTCTGGTGAAATTGTAGAGCGCAATAAATCTAACCCAAGCAACAGCGCTGTACCTTCATCAAAGGTGATAGAACGAGGCTTGGCCAAAGTTTCGGCGTTATGAATGGTGACAAAACCAGATTCAAAATCTAGATCCATGAGTTCAAGAGGCGTATAACCAGGTAATCCGCACATCCATAAAGTGGTTAAATCATCGATCATCTGCGTTTGAGTAACACCAAAGACCACAGATAACTCTTTCAGCGAAACTCCCTGATGCGAAGTAATGTATGGAACGAGATCAAGCAAGCGCGCCGTACGTTCCAAAGGCGCTGAAAACTTCTTAACCATGAATTCTCACCAGCGCTTCAAGCTTTTCGATAGCCAGGTTTCGCAGGTAATCAGGTTCTTGGATAAATGCATCATCCCCATGCCACAGAATCATTGAGCACAATGATTCAGCGTTGAAGATTGGGATTCTTAAACTATCCCACTCCCCTAATGATTGGCTTGATGTCGCTATGACTCGTAGAGCTGTCGCTTTTCCCTTGCGGACTTCAATGTGCGCAATATCGCGTGTGCTGGTTTCAGAAAACAAAGTAGATAAATCGAAACCGTGTGGAGCTTCAAAATCTGCTGGTCCTTTGCTAGCTGAAATCTCGCCTTTGATTCGATCAACTCGGAAGGTACGTATCTCTTGAATATCTTGGTCCACGCCAGACAAGTACCAGTAACTGCTCCGTGCCGAGAGAGCTATGGGAACGATCACTCGTAAGTCGTGGTTCAGATACGAATCTACATAAGAAAAATTCAAAAGTTGGTGTTGTGCAATAGCTCTGCTGATTAAGGACAAGTCCTGTCCACCGTCATTAAGTTTGTGAACAGCTCCAGGAATCGTTAACTCATCACTTGGAACTCCGATGGAGCGCAACTTCAATAACGCTTTCTGTGCTACATCACCAAAGGAAGCTTCTTGCCACGCTTGCGCGGCCAATGACAAGAGTGAAACTTCAGTACTAGTAATGTCACTTAATTCAAATTGATACTTCTCCTTCTTAATTCGATATCCAGCTTCATCATTGAATAAGGGATCAAAGCTACCAACTTCGATATCAATGCCAAGAGATCTCAAATCATCCTTATCGCGCTCGAACATTCTCTCTTTAGTTTCGGCGCTGCCCTCATATCCTTCAACTGAGGAGAAAATCTCGGATTTTGTTAGGTATCTCTTTGTTGCCAGAAGTGCGATCGTTAGGTTAATTAACCGTTCAATCTTCCGAGACACCGTATGCACCCTTCGCTGGACGTCGACGTCGAGCCAAAACCTCTACGCCAGGTGCCATTCTGCGACTTTGAATAAGGAAGCCCGTGTGTCCAATCATTCTCTGTTGAGGACGAACAGCTAGCCCTTCATGATGCCAGCCGCGCACTATGGTCTCGGAGCTTTCTGGTTCAGTGAAGCGACCATCCTCTTTTAAGGCTTCTGCGGTGGCTGATAACTGTGTTGTTGTTGCGACATAGGCAAGGAAAACTCCACCCGGGCGCAGAGCACGGGCTGCGATATCGACACACTCCCAAGGGGCGAGCATGTCTAAAACAACTCGATCAAACTCTGATTCAAAGTTTTGATCCTGAAGATCTCCAACAACAAGGGACCAATTTTCAGGGGCGGCTTCAAAGTAAGCATCTACATTTGAGCGAGCGTTATCTGCAAAATCTGATCTACGCTCGACAGAGTGAACCTTGCCGGTAGGGCCTGCCGCGCGCAATAAAGAGATTGTGAGTGCTCCGCTTCCAACTCCAGCTTCCAGGACTCGTGCACCTGGGTAGATGTCAGCAACACCGATAATCATCGCCGCATCCTTTGGATAAACAATGGTTGCCCCACGAGGCATTGTTAATACGTAATCCGCGAGTAATGGTTTAAAGGCGGTGAACTTCAGACCAGCGGTAGTGCTCACAACTGAGCCTTCTGGCATTCCGATCAATTCATCATGGGTTATCCAGCCTTTGTGGGTATGCCACTCTTTTCCAGGCGTGATAGTAAAGCTGTACAACTTGCCTTTTGGATCGGTCAATTGAATGCGATCGCCAGCTCCGAAATACCCAAGATTAGACACGGGAGCATCTTAGGCGAATTTGATGGCGAAAGTACGAGTATCTTCAGACAGGTGAGCGATGAAAAGAAACTGCGTCTATCCCCCAGCGCCGTCAGTGAGTATGAGAACTGTCCCCAGCTGTATAAATACCGAAAAATTGAAAAACTACCTGAACCACCTTCGTTAGATGCCGAACGTGGAACCTTAGTTCACACAATTTTGCAAGACCTCTTTGAATTTCCTAGTGCAGAGCGAGTGCCACAGACAGCTTTCGACCTACTGCCCTCCAGATGGAGCGCCCAACTTGAGGGTAAACCAGAGCTAAAAGATATGGTCACAAATGAAAAAGAGTGGCTAGATCGGGCCACCTCACTTCTGACGACATACTTCGCACTCGAAAATCCGACGACATTTGAAGCAACCCATCGAGAAATGCATTTGGAAAATGATTTTGAAACAAATGTTTACTTGCATGGCTATGTAGACAGATTGGATATTGCTCCAACCGGCGAGGTGCGAATAGTCGATTACAAAACCGGTAAATCTCCAAAGCCGGGATGGGAAGAGAAAGCGCTATTCCAGCTAAGGGTTTATGCGTTGCTTTATTGGAAGTCGACAGGGGTGCTTCCCCGACTTCTACAGCTGATCTATTTGGGTGATGGAAGAGTGGTGAAGAGCAATCCTTCGATGAAGGATATTGAATCAGCGGAAAAAACGCTGCATCGAGTCGCACAAGATATTTTCATATCCATCGAGAAGAATTACTGGCCACCTAAACCATCACGATTGTGCGACTGGTGTTTTTTCAAGAGTATCTGTCCAGCGCACATCAACTAGATGGACAATGAGAAATCTCTGTAAAGCTCGGTCAACTTACCAAAACTCATCTGCTCTAATGAACGAATTACCCTAACCTTTGCAGACTCATCGATCGCAACCAGATGAGGAACCGCAATGAGATATGCGCCGCTTGAAGTTGCCGCCCTCATTCCCGTTAATGAGTCTTCGAAGATAAGACAGTTTGAGATATCAGCGCCACTTATCGATGCAGCCTTGATGTAGCAATCTGGATGAGGCTTGGTTTTTTCTACATCATCGGAGCTTATTGAGAATGGAAAAAGATCGTGGCCGAGATTGTCCAAGACCGCGTCCACGATATTACGAGGACTTGCTGAAACTAATGCTGTTTTAACTCCATGAAATTGCAGTTGACGCACGAGTTCAACAGCACCAGGCATAGTTGGTG
>JBIKXW010000021.1:0-22029 GCA_044355565.1 Candidatus Planktophila sp.
CACCATATGTAAGGGGTGTGTACTTTCCTGTCAATCCAGCTACTGCTGCGTCAGCGACTCCACCGCCACCTTCACCGACAATCACTGTCAACACCTGTCCGGCTGTTACTGCATAAGAACCTGTTGCATAACCACCGCCGCCGCCACCAAAGCCTGTTCGGCCTCCGCCGCCACCTGCACCGATTAAATAAAAGGTTACATTTGTAACATCTGTTGGAACAGTCCAACTTTGATTTGATCCTGTGTAATTAAATGTTGCGACAGTTGTTACATTTCCAACTTTGTAACTAATTCCAACGCAACCATTACCGGCCTTGGTAGTTGCAACGGTCGCACCTGCGCCCGAACCACCTTGGCCAACACCTGCCACACATGTCGGAGATGGCAACCGAACCCATTGGGCAAATAAAACAACTGCTGTACTTGTTGTTATTGAAGAACCTAGTGCGTAAGGTGTTCCAGTCCCATTAGCTAATGTGTTCCAGCCATTGAATTCAAATCCTTGATTTGTAAATCCAGTTCCATCTGGAAGTGATGTTGAAACGCCACTTGAAACTATCAGTGCTGATTTATCTCCGGTTCCACCGTTTGCGTTAAAAGAAACAACGATGCTGCCTGATGGAATCGCGTAGCGAATGATTACAACACCAGAACCACCATTTCCGCCAACGGTTCCGCCATATCCACCACCGCCGCCGCCGCCAGTATTTGCAACGCCGTTACTTCCAGAAGCTGAACCAATGTTTCCATTGGCACCATTGCCACCACCACCAGAGCCGCCTAATCCGCTCCAGCCAGCACTTGATGAATACCAAGATGCACCGCCGCCGCCGCCATAAAATCTCGCAGTTCCAGAAAAGGAATTACTTAAACCTGGACCGCCAGATGAACCATTGCTTGCGCTGTCACGGGGAGTTCCTGGGCCACCTGCTCCACCACCACCACCGCCACCTGCTCCAGATCCATTTCCACCTTTGAAGCCAGCGCCGCCTGTTCCAGTTGTTCCAATTTCAACGCTACTTCCATTTGGGTATGCGCCACCACCACCTGTGTAGCCAGTTGTATCTCGAAAAATGGAGCTGTAGCGACCGGTTCCACCACTACCACCAAGTGCAACAACATTTACAGCACCTGCAACTATTGAAGATCGTGAACCGGTTTTTCCATTATTGGTTGTGCTGTCATATTGACCATTTCCACCAATTCCACCAATACCCACGTTGATGGTTACTGACCCACTAACACTTACATTTGTTTGCGATACAACTTGTCCACCACCACCACCACCACCAAGTGCTGATGCGCCGCCGCCGCCGGCACCGATTGCAAGATAATCAATCGCGGAAACACCAGCAGGAATGCTCCAAACGCATGGACCAACAGTAGAAAATGTTTTGATTACGTAATCACTTGTAATTGTTTCAACAGGATCACACGTTGTTGGTGGCGTGTAACGAACAATTACAACACCTGATCCACCTGACCCACGGCCAGTAGCCATTTGAGAACCGCCGCCACCTAGGTTTGCTGATGCTGCTATGCCGTAACTTCCAGCACTAGGTCTTGGAGTTCCAGCAGTACCAACAGAGTTGTAACCATTTCCGCCGCCGCCATACTCAACTGCTGATCCCGTAATACTTGAAGAAATTCCTTCTCCTGCACTAATTCCGGAGCCGGCCTTCCATGCACCACCGCCGCCATTACCGGTAGTACCAGCGCCGCCTGTTCCACCAGCGGCTCCGCTTCCACTTACACCACCAACTGCCGTTGTATTTATTGGCGTCTTTCCACCATTTGCTGTGAGTAAAGTTCCGAAAGATGAAGCTCCGCCATCACCAGTAACACCACCTGCACCTACTGTGATTGAAATAGGACTGCCTGTCGGAATTGAAAGTGTTTGAGAAGAAACCTGACCACCACCGCCACCAGCGCCCCACCATTTGTTTGAAACGCCGACGCCAGCTGCGCCACCGCCGCCAACTGCAACGACCCAGGCACTTGAAACTCCGAAAACAGTTGTACATGTTCCTACAGTGGTGTACTTAAGAATCACATCGCCATTTGATGCTGTTGTTGATGTCGGGGTACTACAAACACTTGAATAACGAACAATTACAACACCCGATCCACCTGCAGATGCCAGTCCACTATTTGCTGCAGGCTGTGATCCACCGCCACCTCTATTTGCTAATGGTGGGTTGCCGTTGCTTCCGCCACCAGAGGATGCGGTTCCGGTAGTTCCATTAGCACCTGCGCCTCCGCTGCCGTACATAACAGTTGCACCAGAGATATCGGAGTTAACACCGACACCACCAGTCATTCCACTTCCGTTACCACCCGCTCCAGCACCACCACCTGACGCGTATCCGCCAATACTTCCTCCACCAGTATTGCCGTTTCCACTTCTACCTCCTGCTGCACCATGAGTTACTGGAGCAATTCCACCCGGTGCCGATAAAGTTGAAAAACTAGATTCACCACCGTTGTTAACTGAAGTTGATGAACTGCTTTGTACCAAGAGTGCACTACCGCCGCCGCCGACGGCTACCGGTATTGACTGCCCTGGTGTAGTTGTAAAACTTGAATTACTAACCACGGCTCCGCCGCCGCCGCCTTGTGGCCACCAAACTCCTGCAAGACCTGCACCGCCGCTACTTCCACCACCAACAACTAATACACTAACAAATGAAACTCCTGTTGGAACGGTCCAATTACAGTTTCCGACATTTGCAAAGGTAAGAATTGTTTCGCCATTAGATGCAGTTGTTGAAGTTGGAACACAGTTGTTTGCACTGGCTGGAACAGGGATTGAGACAAATAAGCTAGTAAGTAAGATTATTGAAACTATCGTTGCAATTTTTGACCGTGCGGCATTACCTTTCATGCGCACCAAATCAAGAATCACTTTCACCTCTTTATTTAGCATTAAACGAGAGAGGCCTAAGCGTAAAAGCGGGGTGAGAAGGTCAGAAGAGAAAAGCACCAAATGGGGTGATGTTCACCTGTAAAGATCACCCGAAAAAGGGTGAGATTGAGTGTTTGCTTAACAAAATGAAAGAAGAAAAGCCCCGAGTGTGAAAGGCACTCGAGGCTTAACTTGTGCGCGCGAAGGGATTCGAACCCCTAACCTTCTGATCCGTAGTCAGATGCTCTATCCGTTGAGCTACGCACGCTTATTTATTTGTGAAACGCAATAGTACCCGCTTTTTATTCATCACCCAAATGCTCGCAAACCCTTATAAATCAAGCGCATTACAGGGCCACTTAATTTGAAGAAAAGTCAAAGGGCGCCCGATCGCTCGAGCGCCCTTTGACTTACTTACTTGAATTATCCAACTTTCTTAATACGACCATCTGCTACAGGAACCTGAGTTACCTTTCCAGCGGCCATATCTGCCTTAAGTGCATCTACAAATACATCTAGTAGAGCGCCCTTAACACTTGCTTGTGCAGGTGAAAATACATTGACATATCCATCTCCACCGTAGATAAGGAAGTCAAGAGTAGTAAGTGTGTACTCCTTTGAATCCTTTGCGATTGCAGTTCCGTCAAGCTTTGTGACCTCGACGATGCGTGAACCAATTGGCTTTGATGCATCAAATGAATACTTCAGTCCTGAGACCTGTGCGAAGCGACCATCACCTGGATAGTTACCGCCGACACTATTTTCAAGCGCCTTCCAAAGATTTGCACCTGTAACGATTGTTGTTGCAACCTGATTACCAAATGGGAACACGGTAAATGCATCACCAAGTGTCACATCTAGTGCGCCAGTACCTGTGCGAACAAGTGCTGTATTTGCAGGAATGTAGTTCTTTGCAGGGAATGTGTCGCGGATACCGCCACCATTCTGAATTGCAAAATCAGTCTTGTACTTTGCGCGCAATAGATCAGCCATGTAGTTACCCATTGGGGTTTCACCTGAACGCTCTACAGCTGGTGATCCACCACGTGGGAATACTCCTGAAACTTGACCGATCTTTACATCAAGCTTTGCAGATAGTTGATCCTTGTACTTCTTAACCATTGCAGCTGTTGCTACATCTGGTGTCGAAACAGAAGATACAACGCTTGTGTTAATCGTCGCAGATGCTGCTCTTAGTACATGCTGGATTGATTGACCAATAACTGTGCCATTACGTAGACAGATTTGTGTACGTGTGTACTCAACACCTGCGTTACGAGTTTGTCCTAGAACAACTGGTGTGGCTCCGCCATTCTTCTTGATGACAGATGCGAAGGTCTGGTGGCTGTGGCCACCGTAGATCGCTGCTGCACCCTTGATCTGGGAAGCAAGCTGGTTAAAGAGACCCTTTGCAACGCCATCAGCGTTTTCCAACCAACCTTGGTGAAGGGCAACGATTACAAGCTCTGCGCCTGCAGCCTTTGCTTCCGCGATAGCTGCGTTAACGCCAGCTACTCCTGGATTGATGGTAATTGTCTGCTTCGCACCGGAAGCATCCTTGTAATCAAGGTTTCCAGGGAATACCTGCTCGATTGTCTCAGGTGTATTTGAGCCTACGACACCGATCTTTACTCCACCACGATCAATGATTGTGTAGTTCTTTGCCTGCTTTGTGCCTGACTTTAAAACATCCAATGCGCCAGCGCTGTAATTTGAAACTACCCACTGGAACTCTGATGCGCCAATAATCTTGTTAACGTGATCGATGTTGCGATCATGCTCATGATTTCCAAAGACAGAAACATCTAGCTTTGCAAGGTTAAGGGCTTCAATTGTTGGAAGCTCTTCAAACTCAGTTGAAATCGGTGGAGCGGCACCAATGTTATCGCCTGCTGAAATTGAGACCGTTGCCGCATTTGCTGTGCGATCTGCCGCCCAGTTGCTTGTTAGAAGCGCTGCACCAAATGATGAGCCTTCGATAGCACCATGAAGGTCGCTGAGTTGCAAAACTTGAACCGCCTTGTGTGCAGTTGATGCAACTGTTGCGAGCTGTTCTTTGGTGTAACTCTTGCTTGATGCAGCTGGCTTTGAGAAACCGTAAGCATTGACTGCTTGAACTACAGGAGTTCCTGCAGGTTGACCTGTAACAACAGGCATTGTGATGAGTGAACGGTTTCCAACCGGTACAAACACAGGACATGATCCAGCGCCAGCAGAAACAACATGGCCTATAACGCCTGGCTCTACCGCTGCACCTGGAGTCCACTTAACTACTACTCCACGTGAACTTAGGTAAGAGGTTACATTTGTCGGAGCATTAGGCGCTGAGTATGTATTTGCCTGCGCTGCAGGAGCTAATAATGAAACTAGAAGAGATGTAGCAAGGGCGAGAGAGCCCCAGCTAAAGAGTGAGCGAGATTTCGAGGTTTTATTCATATGCGCATCTTAGTAAGAATGAGATTTCTTGTTAGGGCAGATTGAGTTACGAAATGGTTTCGAAAGGGTGAACGGCCTTACAACCCTGCATGTTTCAGAAGCTCTGTGCGCTCAATACTCTTAACCCGAGGTTTACCCTTTGCCTCACCTGCGGCAACTTCAGCCTCGTTGATCTTTTGCCAATCTTGCTGCGAAACAATTATTTGATGAGTCAGTAGCTCTGAAATGTCTCCGGCATTTTTGGGTGCCTTTAAGTCCGCGACAAGAAGTTCCATTACCCCTGCTGCATCTGATTTATTGGTTCCAATTACCCCAGATGGACCGCGTTTTGCCCAACCAACTACATACATATTGCCTTGTACATGCCCGTCTGTGTTTACAACTTTTCCATTCTCATATGGAACTCCTTCGATGCTTTGGGCTTGATACCCGATAGCGGTGATCACAAGGCCACACTTAATAGTTACATCCCCGATGGGTGTTGAATAAACCACGCCCTCAACCTGATCTGTTCCCAGAATCTCTTTTGGTGTGTGTTGAAACAAAAACTCCATCGTACGCTCATGTTCACTCTTTGGGTTTTCAGCGATCAACAACATGGCATCCAAATTGCTCTTTACATCTTTTTCGGGTTCCGCTCCTGCACGAACAATTGCGCCTTCAATATCCTCTTTATGCATTACAACATTTGTGTGCTCTAACTTAGGAAGTTCGCGTAGTTCAGGTGATGTGAATGCTGCATGCTCTGGCCCACGTCGCGCACTGATATAAACCTTGCGAATGTTGCTCTTCTTGAAGCTCTCAATTGCATGATCTGCAGTATCTGTTGGATCTAATTCGCTCGGCTCAAGCGCCAACATACGGGCAACATCCATCGCAACATTTCCAGCACCAATCACAACCGCGGTGTCTGCGTCTAATGGTGTATCTATACCAACAAAATCAGGGTGTGCGTTGTACCAAGGCACAAAGACAGCAGCAGACAGCGATCCTCGTAGCTCTTCACCTGGTATCCCAAGTTTTTTCCCTAGAGAAGAGCCTGTCGCGATAATGACCGCGTCATACTTTTCTTGTAGCTGGGCAATAGTCACATCGCTTCCAACCTCAATATTTGCAAACAACCTAAAGTTTTCATGGTTTGCAATCTTCTCAAAAACCTTTGAAACGGTTTTAATCTTTGGGTGATCTGGTGCAACACCGCTTCGTACCAATCCCCAAGGGGTTGGTAATCGTTCAATCATGTCGATTTCAAAGGTGCGTGCATCGTTGGCAAGGTTTTGCAAAGCCTGTGCTGCAAAGTAACCAGCTGGGCCTGCACCAACAATTGCAACCTTGAAGTTCAACAAAACTACCCCTTTAATCATCTGCACCAATGAGAGAAGTCTATCTCTTACTCTCAGACACCCGTGTTATCGTCACTTTATGAAGAAAATCGCAACGCTTGTTGCCTTATTGCTCATACTTACTGGTTGCGCTCAAGGCACAACAGAGAATGCGGTTGAAGACGGTATTCCTGTTAAGTTCTTCTTTGTCTCCGATACTCCACGAGGGTTCAAACTTTTCTCCGAAGTTCAATCCCGGACCGCTGCAGATGATATGAATTTTCAGGTGGTGTCAGATTTGGTTACAGGCAAAGTAGTTCCACTGGATCCTGAGTATGAAAATCTTTGGGGTGGCACCAACACCGTCAACTCAGTTGGTATTGCTGATTCGGTAGCAACGGTTGATTTAGCAGAAATCTCATTAAATGTAGGAGCTGAAGGTGAACAACGTGCGATTGATCAGATCGTTTGGACTCTTACCGAGTTTGCCCCTGAAGTAAAATCTGTTGCATTTACAGTAAATGGCAAAACAGTTGAATCCTTTGCGGGCCATGTTGATACAACGGCGGCTTTTGAAAGAGCAATCGGTTACGAAGTTCTTAACCCGATACAGATCAGCTCAATCAATCAGGGTGCAGAGCTAACTTCGCCTGTAACTATCTCGGGACAAGCTTGTACCTTTGAAGCAAATGTTGTTTGGAAGCTTTCGCAAGATGGCAAGGTTGTGCAAGAGGGTTTCACCACCGCTAGCTCTGGTTGTCCAGAACGTGGAGATTGGAGCATCACCCTTGCAGATCTCGCCCCAGGAAAATACAGAATCGAAGCTCTGGAGTATTCAGCTGAAGATGGCTCGCTCTTTGCAATAGATGACAAAGAGTTTGAAGTTAAATAAGTGCGGAGACGAGGAGATTTGAACTCCTGAAGGGTTTAACCCCTTACCTCGTTAGCAGTGAGGCGCACTCGACCGGGCTATGCGACGTCTCCTTGTTACACCGCTAGTTTAGCGCAACCCTTTGGCTGCGCCATCCCCGCCTTGTAGGCTAGATATATGGAGAATTCAGATAAAGCGCTAAATACTGGTGCAAAGCGTGTGTACGACGTAGCCCCTTCAGAGATGTTCGCAGAGTTCATGAAGAACGGATGGGCGCCAACGCCTTTAACTGGAATCACTCAAGATGAGGTTGTATCTCATTGTGTTCGCCGTCGCGCTGAATTATCTGCGGCCTTCACTGGTGTTCGTTTAGTAATTCCAAGTGGTGGACCAAAACAACGCAGCAATGACACCGATTATCTCTATCGTCCCCACACAGCTTTCGCGTATTACACCGGAGTTCAAGGTGTAGAAGCACACCCTGATTCAGTACTTGTCATGGATCCGGCTGATGGTGCACATACGCCAATTTTATTTATTAATCCCCGTTCTACTCGCGATACATCTGCTTTCTACACAGATGCAAAAAATGGCGAGCTCTGGGTCGGTCGTCGCTTTACAACAGATGAAGCATCACAACGTTACGGAATCGAAGTTCGCGAAATAGCAGATTTAGGAAAGTTCCTTAAGGGTAAGAAATCTGCAGCGTTGCACGGTTTTGATGCTCTTGTTGATGCAACAGTAAAGGAGCATCCACGTGATGCTGAATTACTTGAGTTTGTTTCTGTGGCACGTCTGATTAAAGATGAGTATGAAGTTGCAGAGATGCAAAAGGCTGTTGATGCCACACATCGAGGATTTAGTGATGTTATCCGCGCGCTTCCTGCAGCTGTTGCCACGCCACGTGGAGAACGAGTAATTGAAGCAGCCTTCTTCGGTCGTGCGCGTATTGAAGGAAATGATCTTGGATACAACACAATTGCAGCTTCGGGTTCACATGCATGCGTTCTTCACTGGAACCGCAATGATGGTGATGTAAAAAATGGTGATTTACTACTTCTAGATGCAGGTGTAGAGGTTGATTCGTACTACACAGCTGATATCACCAGAACTCTGCCAATTGATGGAAAGTTCACACCTGCCCAAAGAGCGCTTTATATGCTGGTTTATGAGGCTCAAAAGGCTGGAATTGAAGCGGTAAAGCCTGGTGAAAAGTTTTTAGCTATTAATAAGGCAAGCCATACTGTTTTGGCACAAGGTTTAATTGATATGGGAATTCTTACAATGAGTTTGGATGAAATCATGGATCCAGCTGTTGGCTTACATAAGCGTTGGACTCTTCACGGTGTCAGCCACATGTTGGGAATGGATGTTCACGACTGTGCGCACGCACGTGCAGAGCAGTACCGTGATGGAATCCTTGAAGTAGGAATGTGTTTAACAGTTGAGCCTGGTTTATATATCCAGCCTGATGATGAACTATTCCCTGCTGAATACCGCGGGATTGGTATCCGTATCGAAGATGATGTTGTTGTTACCGAAGATGGCTGCTTGAACTTAAGTGAGCATATTCCTCATCACCCAGATGAGATTGAAGCTTGGATGGCTTCACTGCGCTAACTGCAATCCGATCCAGGCAGCAAGTAAACCAATACCCAAAGACATAATCAGGTTGATGGCTGCCTCTTTGTGACGCTTTAACTCGTAGGCAAGGTAGATATCCAACATAAAGGTAGACCAGGTTGTAAATGCACCTGCAAAACCAATTGCAAATAGATCAAATCCTTCTTCAGCTCTGCCAAAGGTAAAGCCGAGGAGAA
This sequence comes from Candidatus Planktophila sp., assembly GCA_044355565.1. Lineage (GTDB taxonomy): Bacteria > Actinomycetota > Actinomycetes > Nanopelagicales > Nanopelagicaceae > Planktophila. The sequence goes on from JBIKXW010000021.1 coordinate 9,355, forward strand.
AAGATCCAACAATGTTTACCGTGAAGATTCCATATGGTTTGGTTGTGTATGTGCGGATCTTTTGATCAATCACAAAACGCATAGGACCACCTACTGCAGCACCTAGAACTATGAGCGCCATTTTCATGAACGCACCGGAATCAACTTACGGGCTAATGGAAGAACAACAATTACCGCGATAAGTGAGAGGAAAACGTTTAGCGCAAGAAATTGCATCCCACCTTCGATTGGCTCAAGAGAGTTTGCAGTTACCGCTGAAAAGGTAGTAAATCCCGCACAAAATCCAGGTAGCAAAAGTAGGCGTAATTGGCTGATTCCACGGCGTTCCATCAAGACTAGAAGGGCAGATGCCAATGCCACACCTGCCACATTTGCAATGAGTGTGCCTTGGCGATCATCGGGGAAAAATGCACCGATGCCATACCGCGCCAGAGTCCCGGCTATACCGCCGAGTGAAACTAGCGCTAAGGAGTTCAGTTGGGTAACGCTTTCTTATTGATGCTTGTAACGACTTTGGTAACCAGAGAAATTACAATCGCTGCAAAGACCGCTGACCAAAAGTTGTTCACATCTAAACTGTCGCTCCAACGAGCAACCAGCATCAAGATCGCTGCATTAACTACAACGAGAAACAAACCAAGTGTCAGTATCACCGCGGGAAGTGTAAGAAGTTTCAGTAGCGAGCCGAGGGTTGCATTAAGCAAACCAAATAGAAGCGCTACCCATAAATAGGTTGTGAAGCCACCTTTGACATCGATTCCAGGAATCAAGGCGGTTGCTACCCAAAAAGATAGGGCAAGCGCACCCCAACGAACTAATAACTTCATAAAGAAATTATATGCCCTCGCGCTTGCGAATCTTTGATCCTAACCAACGAACTGGATCGTATTTAATGTCAGCAACGCGCTCCTTCATAGGAATGATTGCGTTATCGGTGATTTTGATGTGTTCTGGGCAGACCTCAGTACAACACTTGGTGATGTTACACATTCCGAGACCGTGCTCTTCCTGTGCCATCTTCTTGCGATTCTTCAAAGTATCCAATGGGTGCATATCTAGCTCTGCGATTCGGATAAAGAATCGAGGACCAGCAAATGACTTCTTGTTCTCTTCGTGATCACGAACAACGTGACAAACATCTTGGCAAAGGAAGCACTCGATGCACTTACGGAACTCTTGTGAACGCTCCACATCGATCTGCTCCATACGAGCCTCACCTGGGGCAAGGTTCTCTGGGTGTGAGTACGCAGGTACTTCCATAGCCTTTTTGTAGTTAAAAGAGACATCTGTAACGAGATCTTTAATGATTGGGAATGCACGCAAAGGTGTAACGGTGATTGTTTCTTCTTCACCAAATGATGCAACTTGTGTCATACATGCAAGACGTGGCTTTCCGTTGATCTCCATAGAACAAGATCCGCACTTGCCAGCCTTACAGTTCCAACGAACCGCCAAATCACCCATCTGTGTTGCTTGAACACGGTGAATTACATCGAGGACTACTTCACCTTCGTTAGCCTCAACAACAACATCTTTGAGACCGCCATCAGTGGAATCCCCACGCCAAATGCGAAGCTTAATATTGCGCGCCATTATTTGGAACCGCCTTTCGCAACTTCTTCCGGTGTCATGTATTTCTCCAACTCGTGAACATCAAAGAGTTCAAAGAGTTCCTTTGGCATTGGTGGCAATGCTTGCTTACGAACATTTACCTTTTCGCCATCAAATGATGAGATGTGGTTAACCTGACGCCACTCATTACTCATTCCTGGGAAGTCGTCACGGGTGTGACCACCGCGTGACTCTTCACGAGAATCAGCAGATTTCGCGGTTGATTCTGCAACCAACAACATATTGTCTAGATCAAATGCTAAGTGGAAACCTGGGTTGAACTTACGTCCACCAGCAACAGCAACATTTGCACTGCGCTTTCTAATATCTGCAATCTTTGCAATTGCATCCTTTAGTTCCGCACCTGTGCGAATGATTCCGACAAGGTTATGTGTAACCTCTTGAAGTTCTGCGTGAAGCGAGTAAGAGTTTTCTCCACCTTGACGATCAAAAGGCGCTTGAATCTTTGCAGCTGCGGCGTGAATTGCTTCGTCACTTACCGGATTAGCGCCATTCTTCTTGAGGTACTCAACCGCGCCCATTCCTGCACGGCGACCAAAGACCAAAAGATCTGACAAAGAGTTTCCACCAAGACGGTTTGAACCATGCATTCCTCCGGCAACTTCACCAGCGGCAAACAAGCCTGGAACACCTACTGCAGCTGCAGTATCTGGCTCTACCTCAACACCACCCATCACGTAGTGACAGGTTGGGCCAACTTCCATTGCTTCTTTGGTGATATCTACGCCAGCTAGTTCATAGAACTGGTGCCACATAGATGGAAGACGCTTCTTAATAACATCTGCTGGAATGCGCTTTGAAACATCGAGGAATACTCCGCCATGTTCAGTTCCGCGACCAGCCTTTACCTCGCTGTTAATTGCGCGAGCAACCTCATCGCGTGGCAGTAGCTCTGGTGGACGACGATTGTTATCCTGATCTGTGTACCAACGATCTGCTTCTGCTTCATTATCTGCGTACTTGTCCTTGAAAACATCTGGGATGTATTTGAACATGAAACGCTCACCAAGGTTGTTGGTAAGAACTCCACCTTCACCACGAACAGATTCAGTTACCAAAATTCCGCGAACAGATGGTGGCCACACCATTCCTGTTGGGTGGAACTGCAAAAACTCCATATCAACGAGGTTTGCACCAGCCTTCAATGCAAGTGCATGTCCGTCGCCAGTACCTTCCCACGAGTTAGAGGTAATCTTAAAAGTTTTTCCAACTCCACCAGTTGCAATTACAACTGCAGGTGCTTCAAACAAAACCTCTTCGCCGCTTTCGCGCCAGTAACCATAAGCACCAGAAACTTTGCCATTCTCCTTCAGAATATCGGTGATAGTTAGCTCCGCGAAAACCTTGATTCCGCTCTCCATGTCGCCAGTTTCGCGACCATCCTTTTGCTGCAGTTGAACAATCTTCTGCTGCATTGTGCGAATAAGTTCTAGACCTGTGCGGTCACCAACGTGTGCAAGGCGCGGATACTCATGTCCACCGAAGTTACGTTGTGAAATCTTTCCTTCTTTGGTGCGATCAAAAAGTGCGCCCCATGTTTCTAGCTCCCAGATGCGATCTGGTGACTCCTTGGCGTGAAGCTCTGCCATGCGATAGTGATTAAGGAACTTTCCACCGCGCATAGTGTCGCGGAAGTGGACCATCCAAGAATCCTTGTCATTCACATTTCCCATTGATGCCGCAGCGCCACCCTCAGCCATAACTGTGTGGGCCTTACCAAATAGGGATTTACAGATGATCGCTACACGTAAACCTGCTTCGCGCGCTTCAACAGCAGCACGTAATCCAGCGCCTCCGGCACCGATTACAAGGACATCGTATTTATGGCGTTCTAGTGTCATAGTCGATTTTCCCTTTAGAAGAAGTAGAAGTTAGTCCATGCGCCAGATGCAACTTGGCGAACATAGATATCGGCGAATGCAACAGCTGCTAATGAGTACCATGCAAACTGTTGGTGTTTTGTATTAAGAACAGAGACTTTTGTCCATAACTTGTAACGCACTGGATGTTTTGAGAAGTGCTTCAAACGTCCACCGATTGTGTGACGGCATGTGTGGCAAGACAATGAGTAGAACCACAACATTGCGGTGCTAACAGTAAGAACGAGTGAACCAACACTCATGTGTCCCCATTCACCCTGAGCATTTCTGTAAGAAATGATCGCGTCATAAGTGAGAATTACATTGAATACTAAGCCTGCGTAGAAGAAGTAGCGGTGGATATTTTGTCCAACCAACGGTGCACGTGTTTCACCTGTGTATGTCTTGTGAGGCTCTGCAACACCACATGCTGGTGGTGACATCCAGAATGAACGGTAATAGGCCTTGCGGTAGTAGTAACAAGTCATGCGGAAACCAAGTGGGAAGATCAAAATGATCAGCGCTGGAGATAGCGCAAAATCAAAAATTGTTGAACTCACCGGGGTGAAGTTCGCGATGGTTGCACCTGGTTCACAACTATCAGATAAACATGGAGAGTAGAAAGGAGAGATTAGGTGGCTCTCTTTTACAAAGTAGTACTTGTTTTCGAAGGCGCGAAAAGTTGCGTAGATGACAAAGGAGATAAGAACGCTAAATGTTAATAGCGGTTCCAACCACCATTTATCTGTGCGAAGTGTGCGCTCTTTAATCTTGGCGCGCGTTGGTGAAAAGACACCTGACATTGACGACTCCCCTAATGGTTTATTTAAAAGGCGCTGCAAAACAACTGGGATTAGTCTCCTCTTTTGCCTTAAAAGTGGCTAGGCGTAAGAGCGCTTACTGGCTATGAACTCAGCCACAAAAAAGTGAGGCTGAAGAGCTAAGAAAAATGGCGGAGGGCGTGGGATTTGAACCCACGAAACTTTCGTTTGCCGGTTTTCAAGACCGGTGCACTCGGCCGCTATGCGAGCCCTCCGTGGGAGAGATTACCTGAATATCGCTCAGGCTAAAAATCGAGCCAGGGTTTAGGCGGGTAGATCCAAGAGTTGTTCGATTATCTTTGCGACACCATCGGCTTGGCACGGTTCGGCGATTGCTTTTGCAAATCGTGGGGCATCAGGGTGCCCATCTGCCATTGCATATGAACGTGAAGCCCACTTCAGCATTGAAAAATCATTGGGGTTATCGCCAAAAGAGACGCAATCTTCCGCGGTCAATCCAAGTCGACCTGCCACCATCGCCAAGGTCGCACCTTTTGAAATATTGAGCGCAGAGATTTCAATCAGAGAGTCTCTTGATGTTGAGTGAGTAACAGTTACTAAATCTTGTAACTCGCGATGTGCGACCTCTACCATTTCATCTGAGGTGAACTCATGATTGCTGCAACGACCTAAAACTTTAAGTGCTGGACGATTGATTGCATCCTCGATCTTGCTTACCCCTACATCATCTAAACCAACATCCCACTTTGGAATATAGGCAATCTCGCGGTGGTAATGATCGTTTGATTCGACCGCAAATGACATCTCGGGCATTGCAATACGCATACGTCGTACAAGTTCCAGTTGATCATCTATGGAAATCATCCACTCTTCTAAAACCTTGTCATTAATCAAGTCATACAACATCGCGCCGTTACAACAAATAGCTTCACCAAAACCAAAAGCGTCCCGGATTTCTCCCATCCATCGCGGAGGGCGACCAGTTACAAAGAAAACATGAACGCCAAGATCTTTAGCGCGGGTAAAAACATCAATAGTTCGCTGAGAAATTACACCTTTGTGCGAAACGATCGTTCCATCTAAATCTGTCGCGATTAACTTTGGGCGCTTACTCACACCAACTCAAATCGTTGTGTTCCTAAGAAAGGTTGTAGCGCTGCAGGAACATTTACTGAACCATCGGCATTTTGATGATTTTCTAAAATCGCAACAATCATGCGGGGAATTGCAACTAATGTGCCATTTAGAGTTGCAACAGCTTTGGTGCCATCTGCATCTTTAAAGCGAATATTTAAGCGGCGGGCTTGGAATTCAGTGCAGTTAGAGGTACTTGTAACCTCGCGATACGCCTCTTGTGTAGGGATCCAGGCTTCAATATCAAATTTGCGGTTAGCGCTAGATCCAAGATCACCCGAGGCGACATCAATAACTCGGTATGGAATCTCCATCGCGTTGAGGAAATCCTTCTCCCATTGCAATAAACGCTTGTGCTCTTCTTTAGCTTGATCTGGATGACAGAAAGAGAACATTTCGACCTTATCGAATTGATGCACTCGAATAATTCCTCGAGTGTCCTTTCCATATGTTCCAGCTTCGCGACGGAAACATGATGAGTAACCGGCATAACGCATTGGGAGTTTGTCAGCGGGAAGAACTTCATCCATGTGCATTGCAGCTAACGGAACCTCTGAAGTACCAACTAGATAAACATCATCCTTTTCAAGATGATAAACATTCTCTGCAGCTTGTCCAAGAAAGCCTGTTCCTTCCATTGCTGCAGGATTAACAAGCACTGGAGGAATCACAGGGGTAAACCCGGCCTTAAGTGCAGATGAGATCGCATAGTTAACGAGTGCGAACTCAAGCATCGCGCCAACACCAGTTAAGTAATATGAACGAGAGCCAGCAACCTTTGCACCACGTTCGGTGTCAATTGCGCCGAGCAATTTACCGAGCTCAACATGGTCCTTTGGTTGGAAATCAAATGTTCGCGGTGTTCCAACGTGCTCAATAACAACAAAATCTGCTTCTCCACCAATAGGAGCTTCTGGATCAAGGATGTTGGAGAGTTGCATGATTAACTGCTTGCTCTCTTCTTCAACCTCTGCGCGCCTTGAATCCGCCTCTTTTACCTTTGTGGCAAGCTCTTTTGCATTCTCCAACAACGCTATTTTTTCATCACCTTTTGCAGCACCAACTGACTTCGACAGAAGGTTTTGTTCTGCACGCAAAGTTTCAAACTTTTCAATCGCAGCTCGGCGAAGTTCATCTATTGCTAAAGCCTTATCAACGATTGATGAATCCTCGCCGCGACTTTTTTGTGATGCACGGACTGCATCTGGGTTTTCGCGTAGATACTTAATATCAATCATTTACTTGCCTTTTCTCGTGGGTATGAGCCAAGGAATCTGATGTCTTCGCAGATCGCTCGAAGGCTTTCTACTGCCTCCTTCACCGGTGTATCTGCGATATGACCCTCAGCATCAATAATGAAATGGTAATGGCCAAGTTCTAAACCGGTTGGACGTGACTGAATAAAAGTAAGGTTTACATCGCGCTTAGCGAACTCGGTCAAGATATCAAGCAGCGCACCAGCGTGGTCGATTCCGATAAACACGGCAAGAGATGTTCGATCCCAACCTGTGCTCTTTGGGATTGAACCTGGCTTCGAAACCAAAATAAAGCGGGTGATCGCACCGATATTGTCGCCGATATTGTCAGCAATTACGCGAAGTCCGTAATGGGCAGCGGCAACCGGCGCTGCAATCGCTGCATCAAATTCACCACGAGAAATAGCCTCGGCTGCGGCTGCGGTTGATGCTGTGGCGATTAGTTCTGCATCCGGGTAATGAGTAGCTACATAATTGCGGCACTGTGCCTCTGCATGTGGGTGTGTAGCGATGCGCAAAATTTCTTTCTCATCACCTTTAATCATCAAAGCAAAAGAAACTGGCAGTGTTACCTCACCAACAATTGCTAATGGTTCACCAGTTGCTAACTCATCAAGAGTGCGTGCAACAACACCTTCGACCGAGTTTTCAATTGGAACTAATGCAAAGTGGGCCTTGCCCAAACGGACCGCATCCAGCGCAGCGGTAACATTTGCATAAGGCATGAGGCGATCATTTGAAGAAGTGATCTTTTTAAGAGCCGCCTCTGTAAATGTTCCCTTGGGACCGAGATAGGCGTATGTACTCACTTGCTAATGATACCCGAGTACCGACCTTGCATATGACGGGGTATTTGTAATCAGAACATCGACACCATTGTCAGCACAAAAACGCATATCTTCAGCATTATCAACGGTCCAAACAAAGAGGTCACGTGGATCATCAAACAATTGAGCTCTTTTTCGAAGGGCTGATATCCCTGGACCGATATTGGATGCTGAAGTGAATCTGCGCATTGCAAAACTAAAGGTGTCATGTAGCAAGGCAACAGTGCTCTGTTCTGGAGAAAGCATTCTTACCTTTTCAAGAGCAAGCCAGGAAAAAGACATTATATGAATATCTGCAACAGCTTTTTCTTGGGCTAAAAGCTCTACAACTTTTCTCTCCACCAAACTTCCGGTTGGTACTGGGTGTTTGGTTTCAATTGCTAACTCTTTTTTGTTATCGCGCGCTAGTTCTAGTAACTCTTCCAATGTGATCGCTTGTGGGTACAACCCTTTAATCTCAGAAAATGTTGAGTTAGCTATCTGTGCGGAATGACCAGCCACACGTTGCATATCGGCGTCATGCCATAAAACCAATTGATTGTCCTTGGTTATGCGAACATCACATTCAAAACCATCCGCCCCATCATCAATGGCTGCCTTGTAAGCATCCATTGTTAACTCTGGATGCTGTAACGAGGATCCGCGGTGGGCGTAAATCTTCACCTTTGAAGGTTACACCGTTACTCTTAGAACTATGAGCGCTCACTTCTTTAATACAACTGGGCGTTCAGCTATTGGTTTGGTCCGGCAAGGAAATGAGGACTCTGGTTTTGTATCTCCTCAACTAATTGCTGTTGCCGATGGCATGGGTGGGCACGCCGCTGGAGAAGTTGCATCCCGCATCGCAGTTGAGGTTTTGCAATCTTTAACCCCTTTCCTTACCTCAGAAGAGATTGATGAGGACTCAGTCGAAGACCTATTGATGCACTCGCTTCACAGTATTGATTTAGAAATATCTGTAGTTACTGAAGAAGAGAATGAAAAACGTGGAATGGGAACAACCCTTACCGCTTTGTTGATTCGCGATAAATTCATTTCTTTACTGCATGTGGGAGATTCGCGGTGTTACCGATTGCGTGGAAATACCTTAGAACAACTCAGTAATGATCACACCGTTATTCAAGAGCTTTTAGATCAAGGTGCGATTACAGCAGCAGAAGCAGTTGAGCATCCGCAGAGATCCATGCTCACACAAGCGCTTCGTGGCGATGGCGATGTAACTCCTGTACTTCAAATGTACGAGATTAAGGGAGGTGACCGATACCTGCTGTGTTCCGATGGCTTATCGGGGGTTTTAACAGAGAAAGAGATAAAGGTTGGGTTAAAGAAATCTGACAGGGATGAAGCTGTTAAGTTTTTAGTTGATGCAACCTATATAAATGGTGCACCTGATAATGTCACTGTACTTATCGCCGATATTTCAGATTCATCCACCGCTCAAGCCACATTGTTGGGAGCAGCTCATGAGTAAACCGCTGCTTGGTGATCGTTACAAACTTGGCGAGATGATAGGCACTGGCGGAATGGCCGATGTTTATATCGCGGAGGATACGCGTTTAGCGCGACAGGTTGCTGTCAAAATATTGAGAAGTGATTTGGCCCGCGATCCATCCTTTGTTGCACGTTTTCGTAAAGAGGCTTTAGCGGCTGCGGGATTAAATCATCCAGGGATTGTCGCTGTTTACGATTCGGGAGAAGTTCCAGAACCGTACATAGTTATGGAGTTGATTTCAGGAAATACTCTTCGCGAATTAATTCACAAGGGTGAGCGTGTTCCTTTAAATAGAGCACTCGAAATAGGTGAAGGAATTCTCGCTGCACTTGAATACTCTCATCACAGCGGAATTGTTCACCGCGATATCAAACCTGCAAACATCATGATCACCGACAATGGTGATGTCAAGGTGATGGATTTTGGTATTGCTAGGGCTTTAGCTGATTTAGGTGCAACTCTGACAAGTACTTGGAATGTTGTCGGAACTGCGCAGTACCTTTCACCGGAACAAGCTTTAGGTGAAGTTGCGGATTTAAGAAGTGATATTTACTCCACTGGTTGCTTGTTATATGAAATGTTGGCAGGTAAACCGCCATTTACTGGTGAAACCCCTGTTTCAATCGCGTATCAACATGTGTCCGGAGTTTTAACTCTTCCAAGTTCGATAGTTCCTGGACTTCCAGCTGGAATCGACACCTTGTTAACTGTGGCGTTGGCGAAAAACCCGGAAGACCGATACCAATCTGCCGGATTGATGTTGGATGATCTTTACAAGATTCAGGCTGGCCAGGTAGTAACTACCAAAATTGCACGGCAACCCATCTCTCGCCGTAAGTTATTAATTGGTGCGATTAGCGGTGTTGTTGCGACCGCAACCATTATCGCTGGTGTGTTTCTTGCAAGGCCAGATACAGCAACAACCAACCTTCCTCAACTTCCTAATGTTGTTGGCTTAACCCAGGCAGAGGCTCAAGCATTATTGACGGATTACGTTGTAACTATCTCTCGTGCATATGATGGAAGAATTCCTAAAGATCGTGTTGCTAGCCAAATTCCTTTAGCAACAACAAGGGTTCAAAAGGGTTCTGGTGTGGTTTTAACAATTTCAGATGGACCTGGTAATTCAATAGTTCCAATTGATTTAATTGGGATGTCCCTCATTGATGCTCGTGGGTCTCTGGCAGCGGTTGGTCTACTGATTGCCTCAACTGAAGCTGTTCCATCTGATGAACCACAAGGAACTGTATTGAAGGTAACCCCAGAACCTGGTTCAACAATTACCGCAGGTAGTGGTGTGGTTCTTCAAATTGCTAGCGGTGAAGTTACTGTTCCATTATTGATTGGTACCGATGCTTTACAAGCTAAAACACTTTTAGTTCAAGAAGGTTTCTTAGTGCGAGAAGTTGAAGGATATGATGCGAACCTTCCAATCGGTGTTGTTATTCGTCAAGCACCAGATGGTGGAAGTACACAAACTATTGGTAAGTCAGTAACTATTACGATAAATAAAGCACCGTAACTTATCTGGAAACTACAGGCGATAAGCCAACGGCTTTTTCGCGAGCGCTTTTATCACCGCACATCACTAACCAGTTAGCAAGCATGTGATGACCGTGTTCCGTTAAGACAGATTCTGGATGAAACTGCACTCCTTGTATTGGAAGGGTGGTGTGCTCCATGGACATTACTAATCCTGAATCTGTTGCACCTGTTATGTGTAATGTGTTTGGAACTGAATCCTTTTCAACACACAGTGAGTGATAACGGGTTGCGGTAAATGGTGATGGAAGATCTTTCAACACGCCTTCTTGTTTGTGGTACACAAGCGATGTCTTTCCATGTAGCAACTCGGGCGCGCGTGAAACTGTTGCGCCAAATGCAACACCGATTGCCTGGTGTCCTAAACAAACCCCAAATAATGGAATGGAGTGCTCGGCGCAGTACTTGATCATCTCTACGGAAATCCCAGCCTTTTCTGGGGTTCCGGGACCCGGTGAGATAAGGACGCCGTCGTAATTGGCAGCCTCTTCAGCCGCAACCGCATCATTTCGAACCACCGTGCACTCTGCGCCTAACTGCTGCAGGTACTGCACCAAGTTAAAGACAAAGGAGTCGTAGTTATCTATTACGAGAATCTTGGTGGCCATAGGAGCATTGTGTCTCATGGTGTATCTTTCGCGTATGCCTAAATCAAAGCTACGTAAAAAGGTCGCTGAGCAGCGCGCTCATAATCAAGAGGTTGTTATTGAAACCCCTCATGCGCCATTGGAGAGCCCACGCTGGCTCGCTCCAACTATGGTCGCCGCCTTCTTAATTGGTTTGTTTTGGATTGTGGTCTTTTATGTAACCCAGACCCAATACCCGATCTCAGGAATTGGCGCTTGGAACATGATTATTGGTTTTGGCTTTATTGGCGTGGGCTTTACCCTCGCTACCCGCTGGCGATAACGGTTCTAATTACACCCTTGTAATTCAATCCACACTGTGGGTAAAGCCTGTGGATAACTTATCTTCGAACCATAACTAGTTGCGCCGCTACTACCCCGCCAACCAATCCACCCAGGTGTGCCTTCCAATCGACCCCGCCCATAGCAAAACCAAAGGCGAAGTTGATTCCGATAATGACAACAATGGAGCGGATATCTGCGCCAATACGCTTTCCAACAATTGCAAGCGCTCCAAAGAGCCCAAAGATGGCACCCGAAGCGCCAACTGATGCACTGTAAGTAGATGCAAAGTATGCAGAGGTAAGTGATCCGGTTAAGAGTGAGAAAAAGAAAACAGTTAAAAACTTTTGTTTTCCAAATGCATCTTCAAGTGGATTACCCAAAACCATAAGCGAGTACATATTGAAACCTAGGTGAAGGAATCCGCCATGTGTAAGTGCAACGGTAAACAATCGATACCACTCATTGCTGAACTGTAAATACTCAAAACTTGGAAGCCACAACTGTTGTTGTAAAGATGGTACTAACAATTGCAACAAGTAAGCACCGCAGATAACTGCGATTAAAGAATATGTGGCAGAACGTTTAAGCAACTGTAACGCTGTTAATTGTTATGTCGGTTGCTGGTTTGTCCTGGGGGCCAGTCTTTGCAGTTGCAATCGCATCAACAACAGCTTGGCTAGCTGCATCCTTAACCTCACCAAAAATGCTGTGTTTGCGGTTTAACCAAGTTGTTGGTGCAACGGTGATAAAGAATTGTGAACCATTTGTTCCAGGTCCTGAGTTTGCCATTGCAAGAATGTAAGGGCGATCAAAAACTAACTCTCCATGGAATTCATCAGCGAAACGGTATCCAGGTCCACCTGTACCGCGACCTAGTGGGTCTCCACCTTGAATCATGAAACCATCAATGACACGGTGGAAGATTGTTCCGTCGTACAACTTCGCAGTTGTCTTCTCGCCGTTGCGTGGATCTGTCCATTCCTTTGCGCCCGTTGCTAACTCAACAAAGTTTGCAACTGTCTTTGGTGCATGGTTTGGAAAAAGTTCGATGACGATGTCACCTAGTGATGTGTGAAGGGTCGCGGTTGATGACATGGTTTTCTCATTTCTATTAGTGAAGCTAGAACTACATATCCAAACAAACTGTGTGGAGACCAGGGGAATCGAACCCCTAACCCCCGCCTTGCAAAGGCGGTGCTCTACCAATTGAGCTAGGTCCCCGTATTAGAACGGGTGGGCC
>JBIKXW010000058.1:0-7586 GCA_044355565.1 Candidatus Planktophila sp.
AATCTCAAAGCTTGGCGAAACGATGGATGATGCCGCAGGTGAAGCTTTCGATAAAATTGCGCGAGTAATGAAGTTAGGTTTCCCCGGGGGACCCGCCATCGACAAGTTAGCCCGTGAAGGAAATGCGAGCGCTATTGATTTTCCACGCGGCTTAACAACTTCAAATGATTGGCAGACTCGACCATTTGATTTCTCATTTTCTGGTTTAAAAACCGCAGTTGCTCGCTATCTTGAAGCAACACCTGATTATGCAAAGGCTGATGTTGCAGCCTCCTTCCAGGAAGCGATCGTTGATGTGCTTTTGTTAAAGGCTTTGGCTGCCTGCAAACAATCTGGAATTGATTCGCTGGTTATCGCAGGTGGGGTAGCAGCCAATTCAAGACTTCGCGCCGTGGCCCAAGAGCGGTGCGACAAGGCGGGCATCCAACTGCGGGTTCCAAGCCCAGGGCTTTGCACTGATAACGGGGCGATGGTCGCCGCCCTTGGCTCATTGATGGTTTCAGCGGGCCGCACGCCCAGCCCAGTGGCCTTTGACGCTGATTCCAGCCTGCCTGTAACGACCGTAAGCCTTTAATCCCGATTTGCCCGCGGGGAATAGCGACCCTAGAGTTTGCGTTAGCACTCACGGCCCGAGTCTGCTAATTCGGGTCACATGAGGAAACCACAAGGTAAAACTTAGAAGGAGTCAGACCATGGCAGTAAAGCCACTAGAAGATCGCATCGTTATCAAGACAAATGAGGCTGAGACAACAACAGCATCAGGTCTTGTTATCCCAGATACAGCAAAAGAGAAGCCACAGGAAGGCACTGTTATCGCAGTAGGCCCAGGTCGCTTTGATGATGGCGTACGCGTTCCAATGGATGTCAAGGTTGGCGATGTTGTTCTTTACAGCAAGTACGGCGGAACTGAAATCAAGCACGGTGGAGAAGATCTACTTGTACTTTCAGCTCGCGACATTCTCGCTGTAATCGAGAAGTAAATGGGAAAGAACCTTCAATTTGATGAGCAAGCACGCCGTGCGATGGAGCGCGGTGTCAACATTCTTGCTGACACAGTAAAGGTAACTCTTGGACCTAAGGGTCGTAACGTTGTAATCGCTAAATCCTTTGGCGCACCAATCATCACAAATGATGGTGTGACAATTGCAAAGGAGATTGAACTTTCAGATCCTGCAGAAAACATGGGAGCTCAGCTAGTTAAGGAAGTAGCGACAAAGACAAATGATGTCGCAGGTGATGGAACTACAACAGCAACTGTTCTTGCTCAAGCAATGGTTAAAGAAGGACTTCGTAACCTTGCAGCAGGCGCGCAGCCAATGGATATCAAGCAGGGTATTGAAGCAGCCGTAGCAGCGGTTTCAGAGAAGCTTCGCGAGCAGGCAACTCCAGTTAATGGAAAGCCACAGATCGCAGATGTTGCAACGATTTCAGCTCAGGATCGTGCAATTGGCGAACTCATCGCAGAAGCGATGGACCGTGTTGGTAAAGATGGAGTTATTACAGTTGAAGAAGCATCTACAACTGGACTTGATCTTGAGTTCACAGAAGGAATGCAGTTCGACAAGGGCTACATCTCTCCATACTTCGTAACAGATCAAGATCGCATGGAAGCAATCCTTGAGGATGCATATGTTTTGATCTCAGCAAACAAGATTTCAGCGCTGTCAGATCTTCTGCCATTGCTTGAAAAGGTTGCTCAGGCATCAAAGCCACTATTGATCATCGCTGAAGACATCGAAGGTGAAGCTCTTTCTACGCTGGTTGTTAACCGTATGCGTGGAGTATTCGCATCAGTTGCTGTTAAGGCACCTGGTTTTGGAGATCGCCGTAAGGCAACCCTTCAGGACATCGCAGTGCTTACGGGTGGACAGGTAATCTCTTCAGAGCTTGGAATGAAGCTTGAAGGAGTAACTCTTGAAGATCTAGGTAAGGCTCGTCGCATCGTTGTTTCAAAGGATGCAACGACCATCGTTGATGGTGCAGGCGATAAGGCTGCGGTTGCTGCACGTGTTTCTGAACTTCGCAAGGAGATCGAGAACAGTGACTCTTCATGGGACAAGGAAAAGCTACAAGAGCGTCTTGCAAAGCTTGCAGGCGGAGTATGTGTAATCAAGGTAGGCGCACATACCGAAGTTGAATTGAATGAAAAGAAGCACCGTCTAGAGGATGCAATCTCTGCAACCCGTGCCGCTGTTGAAGAAGGAATCGTTGTTGGTGGAGGCGCGGCACTTGTGCATGCTGCAGATGCCCTTGAAGGCGATCTCGGATTCACTGGCGATAAAGCTGTTGGAGTTCGTTTAGTTCGCAAGGCTTGTGATGAACCACTTCGTTGGATCGCAGAAAATGCTGGACTTGAAGGCTACGTAGTAGTTGCAAAGGTTCGCGCAATGAAGCACAACGAAGGTTTCAACGCTGCAACAGATGTATACGGCGATCTAGCCGCTGATGGTGTTATCGATCCAGTTAAGGTAACTCGTTCCGCACTAGCAAACGCTGCATCAATCGCAGCAATGTTTATTACAACAGAAGCCGTTGTCTACGAGAAGCCGGCAGAGCAAGCAGCTGCTGATGCCGCTGGTGGACATGGACACTCACATGGTCCAGGTGGCCACTCACACTAAAAGAAGAAAGAAAAAAAGCCCCGCAGATAACTCTGCGGGGCTTTTTCTTATCCTCGATGAGAAGGAACTTTATGAAGCGTGTGAAATATCTGGCGTATTGTCTTTGCCAAGAAGTGCTAGGCGGTCATCTTCTGAAAGACCTCCCCAAATTCCATATGGCTCTTGAACCGCTAATGCGTGTGCGCGGCATGCAGCCAATACTGGGCATGATGCGCAGATAGCTTTCGCTGTGTTCTCGCGATTGCGTCGACGAGGACCGCGCTCTCCATCTGGATGGAAAAACATCTCAGAAGGAAGTTCGCGGCATGAACCTTGGTACTGCCACTCCCATTCATCTGCAACGGGGCGGGGTAAGCGTGATATTTCGGCCATGCCGATACTGTACAACCGCGCCATAAGTTGTTCAAGTACCTTCGCTCCACAAGTTGTTCAAATGGCGTTTTCGGGTGGTGAGTTAGCCCACTTCAAGCCAGTATTGCCCCATGGAAGAGGAGCTACTGACCGTCGCAGCGGTTGCCAGGCGCATAGGCGTGGCCCCAGCAACCCTTCGAACCTGGGATCGGCGCTACGGCCTTGGCCCATCCAGCCATGAGGCGGGCTCCCATCGCCGTTACTGCCCCAATGATTTAGCCAAGTTATCGTTGATGCGCCGTTTGATCACAACTGGTGTTTCACCCTGCGAAGCAGCCGAGCAGGCGAAGGCACACAAAGGATCGATGAAGATTGAAAAGTTAGTCGATAACTTTGAGGTTCGCGAAGAGTTGGTGGATTCAATACATAGGGCAGCAAAGATCCTAGATAAAACCTTTATTGAAGCCGCCTTAAGAAAAGATATTGCAGACAACGGTGTTATTTCGACATGGACCGAAGTCATTGTTCCGCTTTTGTTTTTAGTTGGAAATGAATGGGAAGAAGATGGCTCTGGAATCGAAGTAGAGCACATGCTTTCAGAGCTTCTTAAGCGCATCATGCGCGAAGGTGTTCCGGAGATCAAAAAGCCAAAGAATGCGCAACCTGTTTTACTCGCAGCTGTTGGCGAAGAGATGCATTGCCTTGCCCTGCATGCACTTGCCGCAGCACTTGCCGAGAAAAAGATTGAGAGCTTCTTTCTCGGTGCTCGTACTCCGTTGGAAGCTATTGATGCGATGGTGCGACGATCTGCTCCACCGGCAATATTTCTATGGGCTCAATTGAGTCAAAATAGCGATGCAAAGTTCTTCCGAGAAATTCCAGCTATTCGCCCAGCTCCACGTGTGATTCTGGGCGGACCAGGATGGGATCTCGATCTTTGCACCGATGTCATCCTTGCCCAGGATTTAACGCATGCTTGTGCCGAAATCGAGGGTGCTTTAGGGCTCTAAAGCCCCGATAGACTTGGGTCTTCATTGATCGGGGAGGCCACATGAGCGATACAGACAAGGTCGCGATGCTTGGACTGACCTACGACGATGTTCTTCTTCTTCCAGATGCATCCGATGTGGTCCCATCAGAGGTCAGCACAGTTACACAGCTGACACGAAATATTTCAATTGCGGTGCCGCTGGTTTCATCGGCGATGGATACGGTCACGGAATCTCAAATGGCGATCGCTATGGCAAAAGCTGGTGGAATCGGAATCATCCACCGCAACCTTCCGATCGATGCTCAAGTAACACATATAAAGCTCGTTAAAAATGTTGGTTTAGCTGGGGCTGCAGTTGGTGTTGGCGATGATGGTTTTGCTCGCGCACAGGCCTTGATCGAAGCAGGTGTGGATGTTGTTGTTGTCGATACAGCACATGGTCATCACCGTGCAGTACTAGATGCAATCGCACGTATTAAGAAATTTTCTCCCACCACTGAAATCATCGGTGGCAATGTTGCAACTCGAGCAGGTGCTCAAGCATTGATCAACGCTGGGGCAGATGCAGTAAAGGTTGGCGTAGGGCCAGGTTCAATCTGTACAACCCGTGTTGTTGCAGGTGTTGGAGTTCCACAAGTAACTGCAATCCTTGAAGCATCAAAGGCATGCAACAAAGCAGGTATTCCATTAATCGCAGATGGTGGCTTGCAGTATTCAGGTGACATCGTAAAAGCCTTAGTTGCGGGTGCAAACTCGGTAATGCTCGGTTCATTGCTAGCAGGATGTGATGAGTCTCCAGGTGAGTTGGTTGAGATCAATGGTGTTAAGTACAAGGCATATCGTGGCATGGGTTCATTGGGTGCGATGCAATCTCGCGGAGAACAAAAGTCTTATTCCAAGGATCGTTACATGCAGGATGATGTTTTATCTGAAGACAAACTGGTTCCTGAAGGCATTGAGGGCAAGGTCGCATTCCGTGGATCTGTCGCTGAAGTTGTCCACCAACTAGTAGGTGGACTTCGTTCAGGTATGGGTTATGCAGGTGCTCCAGATATCGAGACCCTTCGACGTGAAGGTCGCTTAATTCAAATTACTGCAGCGGGATTGCAGGAGAGCCACCCACATGATGTGGCACATGTCGCCGATGCACCGAACTACCAAAAGAAGGGCCGCTCATGAATCACATCGAAATCGCCCCAGGAAAGCGCGCTCGCACCGCATACTCCTTTGATGACATAGCCATCGTTCCTAGTCGCCGTACACGCGATCCCGAGAATGTTTCTACAAGCTGGCAGATTGATGCTTATAAGTTTGATCTACCGATGCTGGCAGCACCTATGGATTCAGTGGTTTCACCTGAAACCGCTATAGCTATTGGAAAACTTGGTGGGTTAGGAGTTCTCAACCTCGAAGGTTTGTGGACTCGTTATGAAGATCCTCGAATTCCATTGGGTGAAATCGCATCGATGCCAGATAAGCATGCAACAAAGCGCATGCAAGAAATTTACAGTGCACCAATTCGCCCCGAGTTAATTAAAGATCGAATTCAGCAGATTCGGGATGCGGGCATAACTGTTGCTGCTTCATTATCGCCAGCACGTACTGCAGAGTTCCATAAGGCGGTAATCGCAGCTGGCGTGGATATCTTTGTTATTCGTGGAACCACAGTTTCGGCAGAGCATGTTGGGGCAGAGAGTGAAGCGCTTAACCTCAAGAAGTTTATTTACGAATTAGATGTCCCTGTCATTGTGGGTGGTGTGGCAACATCAACCGCAGCTCTTCACTTAATGCGCGCAGGTGCAGCTGGTGTTCTCGTTGGTTTTGGTGGCGGCGCAGCACATACAACTCGCAAGGTTTTAGGTGTCGAAGTTCCTATGGCATCAGCTGTTGCGGAAGTAGCTGCAGCTCGCCGCGAATATCTTGATGAATCAGGTGGACGATATGTTCATGTCATTGCAGATGGTTCAGTCGGTCGCAGTGGAGATATTGCAAAGGCGATTGCATGTGGAGCAGATGCGGTAATGATGGGTTCACCATTGGCAAAGGCTGTTGAAGCACCAGGCCTTGGTTGGCACTGGGGATCAGAAGCACATCACCCAGTTCTTCCACGTGGAGAGCGGGTAAATGTTGGAACTGTTGGAAGCCTGGAAGAGATTTTGCTCGGACCTTCACATACATCAGATGGTTCAATGAACTTGTTTGGCGCACTACGTCGCGCAATGGCGACATGTGGTTACTCAGATGTTAAGGAGTTCCAGCGCGTAGAGGTTCTTATTCACCGTGGCTGAGGTTCGTGGAGTACTTGTCGTTGATTTTGGTGCTCAGTATGCACAGCTAATTGCACGACGTGTTCGCGAAGCCAATGTTTTTTCCGAGATTGTTCCATCATCAATTACTGCCGCACAGGTGGCTGCAAAAAATCCATCTGCAATCATTTTATCTGGCGGTCCTTCTAGCGTGTATGCCGATCAAGCACCCAAGGTTGATGAAGGTATTTTCGCTTTAGGCATCCCGGTATTTGGAATCTGTTACGGCTTTCAAGCAATGGCTGCAGCGCTCGGCGGAGTAGTCAGCCAAACTGGAAAATCAGAGTTTGGTCGCACAGATACGACTGTTGTTACAACATCTAAGTTGTTTGCAGGATTGCCTGCACAACAAAAAGTATGGATGTCACATGGAGATGCGGTTTCACAACCGCCGACAGGATTTTCTATCTCTGCTTCAACCTCAGATACGCCAATCGCAGCCTTTGAAAATGAATCTGCACAATTTGCCGGAGTTCAATTCCACCCAGAAGTTCTTCATAGCGAATACGGGCAAGCGATTTTGCAGAACTGGTTAGTCAATATTGCACAGTGTGATGCAACGTGGACTACGGCAAATATCGCCGACACTGAAATCGCAAAGGCGAAAGCTGTTATTGGTGAGAAGAAGGTAATTTGTGGTTTGTCTGGAGGAGTCGACTCAGCGGTAGCTGCAGCGATTATTCAAAAAGCGGTTGGAAATCAATTAACCTGCGTTTTTGTCGATCATGGTTTGTTGCGCAAAGGTGAGGCAGAACAAGTCGAGCGCGACTTTGTTGCCTCTACCGGTGTTCAACTAGTTGTTATTGATGCGAAGGATCAATTTTTAAACGCTCTTAAGGATGTTACCGATCCTGAAGAAAAACGAAAGATAATTGGCCGTGAATTCATCCGTTCATTTGAATCAGCTGCGCGCGAGATTGCAGCAGGTGGAGATGTTGAGTTCTTAGTTCAGGGCACCTTGTATCCAGATGTTGTCGAATCTGGTGGCGGAACAGGTACAGCAAACATTAAGTCACATCACAATGTTGGTGGCTTACCTGATGATCTTCAATTTACTTTGGTAGAACCACTTCGTACATTGTTTAAAGATGAGGTCCGACAGGTCGGCTTAGAACTTGGCTTGCCTGAAGAGATCGTTTGGCGTCAGCCATTTCCAGGTCCTGGGCTTGGTATTCGCATCATCGGCGCTGTCACACAAGAGCGTTTAGATTTACTGCGCGAAGCTGATGCAATTGCTAGAGCCGAGTTAAAGTTGGCTGGGTTAGATCGCGAAATTTGGCAATGCCCAGTAGTCCTATTAGCCGATGTCCGCAGCGT
>JBIKXW010000059.1:0-7055 GCA_044355565.1 Candidatus Planktophila sp.
TGTATTTAGTGCGCTCAAAAACAAGGTGAAAGCAAAAACTTCATCCAAGAAAGATGCACCGGTTAAGCAAGATGCTGCGCCAATTAAAAAAGTAGCCGCAAAGAAAGCCGCACCTGCAAAGAAAGCTGCTGCGCCAGTTAAAAAAGCAGCTGTCAAGAAAGCCGTAGCCCCTGTTAAGAAGGCAGCACCTGTTAAGAAAGCGGCAGCACCTGTTAAGAAGGCAGCACCTGTTAAGAAGGCAGCACCTGTTAAGAAGGCAGCACCTGCAAAGAAGATTGAACTCAAAAAGGATTTAACAGCTAAGGATGTTCAGCAAATTGTTGATGCCAAGAATGCGGTACTTCGTCAAAATGAGGTTCTTGCAGAATTAGATTCACGTGGCGTTACATCGATTAACAGAATCCCTAAGAAAGCTGACAAGGATTTAGTGGATGAGGCTCGCGCGCTCGCAGCGGAGGTTCCTGTACTAATTGAGAAATTGCGCAAGGGTGGACTTGGATCACCTTCACGTATTTTAAAGAAAGCTGAATACGATCTCATTGCACCAAAGCCTGAACCAGTTAAGGCCGCTGCTCCGGCACCAAAGAGCGATGCAAAGCCTGACAAAGCGTTAGTTACAAAGATTGATGGCGAAGAGGTTGAGTTAGAAGAGGTTGAGTTAGAGGATGTTGAGACTCTTATCAAGGAAGTTGTCGAAATTATCGACAGCGAGGAAGAGGACAAGGGAAATCAACCACGTGTTGTAGATCTTGCATCTGATGAGACAACCCAAGGCAATGAAGAGAATGCATTTACATTAAAGGCATCTGAAGAAGATGATGCACCCGCTCAAACAGTTATGACGGCAGGAGCTACCGCTGACCCGGTAAAGGATTATTTGAAGCAGATCGGTCGCGTTGCGCTGTTGAATGCAGAGCTTGAAGTTGAGCTTGCTACACGCGTAGAAGTTGGCCTTTTTGCAGAAGAAAAGTTAAAGCATGAGAAGAAGCTAGATAAGAAGTACAAGCGCGAACTCGAGTGGCTTGTTGAAGATGGAAAGCGCGCGAAGAATCACTTGCTAGAGGCAAACCTTCGTCTGGTTGTATCGCTTGCAAAGCGTTACACCGGCCGCGGAATGTTGTTCCTAGATTTGATCCAAGAAGGTAACTTGGGTCTGATCCGTGCGGTTGAGAAGTTCGACTACACAAAGGGTTACAAGTTCTCTACATATGCAACGTGGTGGATCCGTCAGGCTATTACCCGTGCGATGGCTGACCAGGCTCGTACGATCCGTATTCCGGTACACATGGTTGAAGTTATTAATAAGTTGGCACGCGTACAGCGCCAGATGCTTCAGGATCTTGGTCGTGAACCGACCCCTGAAGAGCTAGCCAAGGAACTCGACATGACACCTGAAAAGGTTGTCGAAGTTCAGAAGTACGGTCGTGAACCAATCTCGCTTCACACACCACTAGGTGAAGAAGGAGATTCAGAGTTTGGTGATTTGATCGAAGACTCTGAAGCGGTTGTTCCAGCTGATGCGGTTTCATTCACATTGCTGCAAGAGCAGCTGCACTCAGTTCTTGACACATTGTCAGAGCGCGAAGCTGGAGTAGTTGCAATGCGATTTGGTTTAACTGATGGACAACCTAAGACACTTGATGAAATCGGAAAGGTTTACGGAGTAACTCGTGAACGTATTCGTCAGATCGAATCAAAGACAATGTCAAAGCTTCGTCACCCATCACGTAGCCAGGTTCTTCGCGATTATCTAGATTAAGAGAGCTAGAAATCGGTGGAGAACAATAAGGTTTTCATTAATCCAAAGAGCGGATCTATCCGTTTAACTGGAACGATTGACATTGTTGATTCCGAAGGCAATGTCATTGAAACAATTGAAAACCCAAAGTTTTGTGGCTGTGGCCACTCACAAGAAAAGCCCTTCTGCGATGGTTCGCATAAGGGCTTTCTCGATAAAAAAGATTAGTTTTTAGATTCAATCAGCTTTTCTGATTCATCCTGAATCTTTGCGGCAACGGTCTTTAACTTTTCAGCATATTCCTTGCCGTGATGAGCGCAGAACATCAATTCTCCGCCGTTAAGAAGCACTGCACGGACATAAGCCTGCGCGCCGCATCGATCGCAACGATCAAGGGCGTTAAGAGGTACTGATTCAAGCAACAACTGTTCTGTCATTTCTCTCTCCGTTTCCGTGTACTTCTATGGAACAGGAAACCACATATATTTATTCCCCGCTCGTTAAATTTCATTTTATTTCACTAATTAACGCTGAATTAACACTGAGAGTCGACAAATTCCAATATCTGAGACCCTTTCGGCGCGCTTACGCTGAAAAATAGGGTGAGACGGATAATCTTTCGCCCCATGGCCGAGAAAGATGGAACTGCGACCCCTTTGCAAGATAGCTATACCGCAAAAGATCTCGCAGTCCTCGAGGGCCTAGATGCCGTTCGTAAACGACCAGGTATGTACATCGGTTCAACAGATTCACGTGGCCTCATGCACTGCTTGTGGGAAATTATTGATAACTCAGTTGATGAGTCACTTGCCGGACATTGCAAGAAGATCGAAATCAATCTTGAATCTGATGGCTCTGTTGAAGTCCATGATGATGGCCGCGGAATTCCAGTTGATAAAGAACCAAAGACAGGTTTAACAGGTGTTGAAGTTGTTCTCACCAAACTGCATGCAGGCGGAAAGTTTGGTGGAGGTTCATACGCTGCCTCTGGCGGTCTGCACGGTGTTGGTGCATCTGTTGTAAACGCTCTTGCATCACGCCTTGATGTCGAAGTTGATCGTGATGGAAAGATTTATTGGATGTCATTCCAACGTGGAACTGCAGGAATCTTTGATGGTGATGGTCCCAAGGCACCATTTGAACCAAAATCAGGGTTGCGAGTAATTGGAAAGATTTCATCAAAGATCACTGGTACCCGCATTAAATGGTGGAGCGATCGTCAGATCTTCCTTAAGGAAGCAGAGCTTGATCTAGAGGAGATTTACGCACGCGCACGCCAGACCTCATACCTTGTTCCAGGGCTAACACTGATAGTTAATGACAATCGCACAAAGACCAAGACAAGTGAAACCTTCTTCCATAAGAGCGGAATTACCGAATACTGTAATTATCTGCAGCCTGATGAGCCTGTTGGCGATGTTATTCGTATCTACGGCACCGGTCACTACCAAGAAACAGTTCCTGTTCTCGATGACAAGGGCCATATGGTTTCAACTGAGGTAGAGCGCGATATGGAGGTTGATATCGCGATGAAGTGGGGCAATGGTTTCGAGACCACCCAGCGCTCATTTGTAAACATCATTGCAACACCTAAGGGCGGAACCCACGTTTTAGGTTTTGAAAGAGCGTTGATCAAGGTTGTCAATGAAGCTCTGCGTTCAACCAAGACATTAGCTAACAAAGAGATCGATGTAATTAAAGATGACGTTCTCGAAGGTTTGACGGCGGTCGTAACTGTTCGTATGTCAGAGCCACAGTTTGAAGGCCAGACCAAGGAAGTTCTAGGAACAGCGGCTGCAACTCGCATTGTTTCAGCCGTTGTCGCAGAAAAGATGAAGGAGTACTTCAATACTTCTAAGCGCATCGATAAAGCAAATGGTCGTTTAGTTCTTGAAAAGATCGCAGCTGCATCACGTACACGCATCAGTGCACGTGCTCACAAGGATCTTCAGCGCCGTAAGAACGCTCTTGAGTCATCATCGCTTCCTACAAAGCTCTCAGATTGCCGCTCAGAGGATGTAACACGTACAGAATTGTTTATCGTAGAAGGTGACTCTGCCCTTGGTACAACAAAGGCTGCCCGTAATAGCGAGTTCCAAGCGATTTTACCTATTCGTGGAAAGATCTTAAATGTTCAGAAGGCATCACTTTCTCAGATGCTTGAGGATAAAGAGTGTGGATCGATCATCCAGGTAATCGGTGCTGGTTCTGGAAAGTCCTTTGAATTAGATGAAGCACGCTATGGCCGTATTATTTTGATGTCAGATGCTGATGTTGATGGTGCGCACATTCGTTGTTTGCTTCTTACCCTGATGTATCGCTACATGCGCCCACTGATTGATTCAGGTCGCGTATTTGCTGCGATCCCTCCTTTGCACCGCATCGAAGTTGTTGGCGGGGGAGGCAAGAAGGGCAATTACATCTACACCTACAGTGATGATGAGATGAAGAAGGTAACTGCAGAATTAAAGAAGGAAGGAAAGCGCTGGAAGGAGCCTATTCAGCGCTACAAAGGCCTTGGCGAGATGGATGCTGATCAGCTCCGTGAAACCACAATGGATCCAGATGCTCGCACCTTGCGTCGAATCACCGTTTCAGATGCAGCGGCATCAGAGGCGATGTTTGAGCTTTTGATGGGTAGCGACGTTGCACCACGCAAGGAATTCATTGCTAATGCCGAAATTGACCGCGATCACATCGACGCTTAGTCGATAGCAACTAGGTCGAAGTACTCCTCTTTCCACAAATCCTCATCGCCATCTGGCAACAAAATCACACGCTCAGGCTTAAGTGCTTGAACCGCGCCTTCATCGTGAGAAACCATGATGACCGAGCCTTGGTATTCGGCAAGCGCGCCAAGGATTTCAGCGCGAGATGCTGGATCTAAGTTGTTAGTTGGCTCATCCAATAGCAAAACATTTGCCGCGGACACAACTAGTACAGCTAAAGCCAAACGAGTTCTTTCACCACCAGAGAGAACTTTTACTGGTTTATGAACATCATCGCCAACAAATAGGAATGAACCCAAGGTATTGCGTGCTTCAGGTTCACGAATATCAGGCGTTGCAGACATCATGTTTTCTAAAATGGTTCGCTCGAAATCTAGTGACTCATGCTCCTGGGCGTAGTAACCAATCTTTAAGCCATGGCCATGTTCAACCTTGCCTGTATCTGATTCAAGTTCTCCAGCCAAAATGCGTAGCAGAGTTGTCTTTCCAGCACCGTTGAGTCCAAGAATTACAACACGAGAACCCTTATCGATTACACATGAAACATCGGTAAAGATTTCAAGTGATCCGTAATTCTTTGAAAGCTCTTCTCCAGAAAGCGGAGTCTTGCCACAAGGGGCTGGGGTAGGAAAGCGCAGCTTTGCAACCTTGTCCGCGACTCGAACATCATCCAGACCGCTGCGTAGTTTTTCAGCGCGACGTAACATGCCTTGAGCAGCTGTTGCCTTCGACGCCTTTGCACGCATCTTCTCGCCCTGCTTCTGCAAAATCTCTGCACGCTTCTCTGCGTTTGCGCGCTCCTTCTTACGGCGGTGCTCATCCTGTTCACGCTGTAACAGGTAGGCCTTCCACCCAAGGTTGTACACATCGATGCAGTTACGATTGGCATCTAAGTAGAACACCTTGTTAACAACGGTTTCGATCAAGTTCACATCGTGAGAGATGATGACCAGACCACCTGAGTACTTAGATAAAAATTCGCGCAACCACATAATGGAGTCAGCATCCAAGTGGTTTGTCGGCTCATCTAGCAAAAGGGTTTCAGCGCCGCTAAAGAGAATGCGAGCTAGTTCGATTCGACGACGCTGACCACCAGAAAGGGTTGAAAGCTCATTGCCAAAGACCGCTTCAGATACTCCTAGCGATGTAGCAATAGCTTCAGCTTCAGCTGTTGCTGCATAACCACCTGCTGCAGAAAACTCTGCCTCAACACGTGTGTAACGATCCATCGCTTTTTCTAAAGCTTCACCCTGGGCTGTTGCCATCTCTTCTTCAACTGAACGCATTCGCGCCGCGATTTGATCTAATGCGCGAGCAGATAAAATTCGATCAATCACGGTTCCTGGTTCATCTCCAGTACGGGGATCCTGGGGCAGGTAACCAATCTTTCCGGTGCGATTAACCGCACCACCTGCAGGCATTGTTTCACCAGCCAAAACCTTTGCAAGGGTTGATTTACCAGCACCATTTCGACCAACAAAACCAATGCGGTCACCACTGTTAATACGAACGGTAACGCCCTTAACAAGAAGGCGAGCACCTGCACGAAGTTCGAGCGCTTGGGTTGAAATCACACCGAACTCTATCGGGAGAGGTTAAGCAGCACCAATTCGTGTTCGACGAGGTGTTGCATATGACTTTCCGACCGCAGTTAACTCTGCAGAAACTTGAGCCCTGATTGCATCTTCGCTCTTGAGCAACTTTGTCAGCTCTGCGATTGTGCTCTTAAGTTCCTTTTGCTCAGTTTCGAGTTCAATCTTGCTCATTTTGGTCAAACGACGAAGTGGCATATCCAAGATATAGGTTGCTTGCTCATCATTGAGTTTAAAGTCCTTGATCAACTTATCTTTTGCCGCCGCTGCATCATCACTGGCGCGAATAATCTTGATGACCTTGTCGATATCGATAATCGCCTTGAGCAATCCATCAACTAAGCCAAGACGCGCTTCAGCCTTTGCCTTGCGGAACTCAGAACGTCGACGTACAACTTCAATGCGGTGATCAATGAACACTCGCAGAAGTTCTTTAAGGCCAAGAGTTTGTGGACGACCCTTCACCAAAGCGACAGCGTTAATTGCAAATGCATCCTCCATCGGAGTCAATGCATATAACTTTTCAAGAATCTCCTCAGGTTCAAAGCCATTTTTAATCTCGATAACAACATTTGTACCGGTCTGGCCATCAGATAGATCGATGATGTCGCTGATTCCTTGAATCTTCTTTGCCTTAACTAGGGCGGCAATACGCTCTACAACCTTCTCAGGTCCAATTGTGTATGGAAGCTCCTTGATGACAATTCCCATCTTGCGAGATGTCACCTTTTCAATTTCAACTGTAGCGCGAACCTTAAAGGATCCCTTGCCGGTTGAGTAAGCCTCACGAACACCATCGAGTCCAACAATCTCGCCACCTGTGGGGAAATCTGGACCAGGAACAAACTTCATTAACTGCTTAACAGTTGCGGTGGGGTTTTCGATCAGAAACTTAGTGGCAGCGATAACTTCGCTTAAGTTGTGGGGAGCCATATTTGTGGCCATACCAACAGCAATTCCAGAGCCGCCATTTACAAGCAGATTTGGATAAGCAGC
>JBIKXW010000022.1:0-20385 GCA_044355565.1 Candidatus Planktophila sp.
TGACGATCGAACGCATCTACACAAATGAAGGTGTGCACCCATACGATGAAGTGAAGTGGGAGCGCCGCGATGTGGTGCAGCAGAACTGGCGAACGGGCGAGACTGTTTTCGAACAACGCGGTGTTGAGTATCCAGATACATGGTCTGTTAACGCATCAACAATCGTTACTACAAAGTACTTCCGCGGTGCAGTCGGTGCAGAAAATCGTGAATGGTCTTTGAAGCAGGTAATTGATCGCGTAGTTCTTACCTACACAAAGGCTGGAAAAGAGCACGGTTACTTTGCAACAGATAATGACGCACTAGTTTTCGAGCACGAGCTAACACACATGCTCTTGCATCAGATCTTTTCATTCAACTCACCTGTGTGGTTCAACGTTGGAACACAGGAGCCACAGCAGGTTTCAGCATGTTTCATCCTGTCAGTTGATGACACTATGGACAGCATCCTTAACTGGTACCGCGAAGAGGGAATGATCTTCAAGGGTGGATCAGGAGCAGGACTTAACTTGTCACGCATCCGTTCATCAAAGGAGCTTCTCAAGTCCGGCGGAACAGCATCTGGCCCAGTCTCATTTATGCGCGGAGCGGACGCGTCAGCAGGAACAATCAAATCAGGAGGCGCAACCCGTCGCGCTGCAAAGATGGTTGTTCTTGATGTTTCACACCCAGATATTGAAGAGTTTATTGAGACCAAGGTTAAGGAAGAGGACAAGATTCGCGCACTACGCGATGCTGGCTTCGACATGGACCTAGGTGGAAAAGACATCATCTCTGTTCAGTACCAGAATGCAAACAACTCAGTTCGCGTTTCAGATGACTTCATGCGCGCAGTTGAAAAGGGAGAGCAGTTTGGTTTAACAGCTCGCTCAACTGGCGAAGTTATTGAAACCGTTGATGCACGCAAGCTATTTACAAAGATGGCTGAAGCTGCATGGGCATGTGCTGATCCAGGAATTCAGTACGACGACACAATCAATGATTGGCACACAAACCCAGAGACAGGTCGCATCAATGCGTCCAACCCTTGCTCTGAGTACATGTCTCTAGATAACTCATCATGTAACTTGGCTTCACTGAACTTGATGAAGTTCCTCAAGGCTGATGGCTCATTTGATGCAAAGTCATTTGGGAAGGCAGCAGAGCTGATCATCACAGCGATGGATATCTCAATCTGCTTCGCTGATTTCCCAACAGAGGCGATCGGTGACACAACAAAGGCTTACCGTCAGCTCGGTATCGGTTATGCAAACCTTGGAGCCCTTCTTATGGCATCAGGTCTTGCTTACGATTCTGACGGTGGACGCGCTCTTGCTGGTGCGATCACATCATTGATGTCAGGTATTACCTACAAGCGTTCAGCAGAGCTTGCTGGAATCGTTGGACCATACGCAGGCTTTGCACAAAACGCTAAGCCACATGCACGTGTAATGCGCAAGCATGCATCTGCATCATCATCTGCAAAGTCAGAGACAACTCTTGACCGCGATGTATGGACCGAGGCGAACAAGGCGTGGGATGCATGTCTTGCAACAGGAGATAAGAATGGATGGCGCAACGCGCAGATCTCAGTTCTTGCTCCAACAGGAACAATCGGTTTGATGATGGATTGCGATACAACTGGTATCGAGCCTGACTTCTCATTGGTGAAGTTCAAGAAGCTTGTCGGTGGCGGATCTATGCAGATCGTTAACCAGACAGTCCCAGCAGCGCTTGTAAAGCTTGGATACGCACAAGAGACAATCGAAGCGATCGTTGAGTTCATCGCAGCAAATGGTCATGTTATTGATGCACCAGGCCTCAAGCTTGAGCACTATGACGTATTTGACTGTGCGCTAGGTGCACGTTCAATCGCTCCAATGGGTCACGTACGCATGATGGCTGCATGCCAGCCATTCCTTTCCGGTGCGATCTCAAAGACAGTTAACCTCCCAGAGGATGCAACTGTTGAAGAGGTTGAAGATGTGTACTTCCAGGGATGGAAGCTAGGAATTAAAGCGCTCGCGGTTTACCGTGACAACTGCAAAGTTGGTCAGCCTTTATCTGATGGAAAGGCGAAGAAGAAGGAGATCGTTGTCGAAGAGACAATCGCAACTCCAGTTCGTAACCGTCTTCCAAAGTCACGTCCAGCAACAACAACATCATTCTCAGTAGGTGGCGCAGAGGGTTACATGACCGCTGGTGCTTACGCAGATGGCGCACTTGGTGAAGTGTTCTTGAAGCTAGGCAAGCAGGGTTCAACCCTTGCAGGTGTGATGGATGCCTTCTCAATCGCAGTATCTATCGGACTTCAGTATGGAGTTCCACTAGAGACATTTGTAGAGAAGTTCACAAACCTTCGCTTCGAGCCAGCAGGTATGACTGATGATCAGGATATTCGCATGGCACAGTCCATGATGGATTACATCTTCCGTCGCCTTGCACTTGATTACTTACCATTTGAACAACGTTCGGCGATGGGTCTCTACACAGCAGCAGAGCGTGCAGCAGCGTTAGATAACGGTGGCGAGTACACAGAGATCGCAAAGGAAACCGATACCCCAAAAGCTCCAGCGGCTCCGGTTGCTGTGGCGGCTCCTGTAGCTGCTCCAAGTAATCAAGCAGAGGTAAAGCCGGTTTCGGTAAAAATTGAGCCAGCACCGCTTGCTCAAACAATCGGATCATCATCTGATCTACTGGAATCAATGGGAATCAAATCTGATGCACCGCTATGTATGACATGTGGAGTAAAGATGCGTATGTCAGGTGCATGTTTCGTATGCGAAGGTTGCGGAAACACATCTGGTTGCAGCTAAGCAATAAGTAATACTTTTTAACCAACCCCGTTAAAAACCCCGTCAATCACTGCGATTGGCGGGGTTTTTTACTGTTCTGTGCAGGTCAGATAAGGGGCTAGAATTACGACGTTGTTTTCGGGGTCGATGTAATTTCGAACCGGCGGTTAAAGTCCGCGACCCGATACCCGCCAGGTATCGGTTGACTCAGTGAAACTCTGAGACCGACGGTTAAAGTCCGGATGAGAGAAAACAAACAAAGGTGGGCTTGCGCCTACCTTCTTTGTGCTTTCTTTGGCACACCCACCCCGATAACTCGTTTCTAGAGTTAGGGGCTTACATATGGATTACACAGTTGCAATGCAACGTGCCATCGCCCTTGCCGAAAAAGGCTTAGGAAAGACAGCGCCCAATCCAATTGTTGGCGCAGTAATTATTGATACCACCGGAGCGATCATCGCCGAAGGTTTCCATGATCGTATGAATTCGCCAGACCATGCAGAAGTTGTTGCGATTAAGGCAGCTGGCGAAAAAGCAAAGGGTTCAACAATTGTTGTAACCCTTGAACCATGTAATCACACCGGCAGTACCGACCCATGTGTTCAAGCAATTATCGATGCGGGAATTTCGACGGTGGTCTTTGCGGTCATTGATCCCAATGAAAAAGCGACAGGGGGAGCAGCAGCTCTTCGCGCGGCTGGGATCGCCGTTGTTGAAGGTGTATTAAGAGATGAAGCAGCCTTTTCAAACCGTGCGTGGCTGATGAAGATTCGCAAGAACCGACCATTCTTTACCTGGAAGGTTGCAGCAACCCTTGATGGCAAGGTTGCAGCCGCAGATGGCACATCCAAGTGGATTACCAACGAGGCATCCCGTGCCGATGTGCAGGCATTACGTCGCCAAGCAGATGCGATTCTGGTGGGAACAAATACTGTTATTGCAGATGACCCACATTTAATTCCACGTGGTGATTTTGCTGGCTTTACACATAACCCAATCCGCATTGTTTGTGGTGAACAAGATCTGCCTCAGGGTGCACAGGTTTTTGATGATGCTGCACAAACTGTGGTTGTTAAATCAAAGGATCTAGATGTGCTGGTTGAAAAACTCAATGAATTAGGCGTCAATCACGTCTTTGTAGAAGCCGGGCCAACGCTAGGCAGTGCGATGCTAGATGGTTGCCTGCTCGATGAATTAATCATGTATCAGGCACCTTCTTTGCTAGGTACCGGAAAGCACTGGTTTGCTTTTGATTACCCAACAACCATTACCGATCAAATGCGTATGGATCATTTAGGTACACAGGTATTTGATGGCGATGTTAAATCGGTCTATCGCATTCGGAACGGTGAGTGATGTTTACCGGACTTATTGCAGAACTTGGAGCTATCACCGCGATTGAAAAGGGTGAAAGCTCAGCGGTGTTTACTATTGCAGCCCCTGCATTGATTTCACAGATTGCAGTAGGAGATTCAGTTGCGGTTAACGGTGTCTGTCTAACGGCAACATCGATTGCGGGCGATGCCTTTACTGCAGATGTCATGGTCCAAACTTTGGCGGTTACATCCCTGTCGCAGCTAACAGTAGGCAGTCCAGTAAACCTTGAATTAGCAGCCTTGCTTAATACCCGTATGGGTGGCCACATGGTGCAGGGTCATGTGGATGGCGTTGCAACTGTTGTCGGATTAACGCTTGGAGAAAAATGGGCACAGTTTGATATCACCGTGCCTGAAAAACTTGCAAAGTACATCGTCAATCAAGGTTCAATCTGTCTCGATGGAGTCTCATTAACTGTTGGCGAAATCAATGATGCAAACAATGTCGTCACGGTTTGGTTGATCCCAGAAACGCTGGAGCGCACCAACTTATCGAGCAAGCAGCCGGGAGATTTGATCAACGTTGAAGTTGATGTTCTTGCCAAGTATGTAGAGCGACTATTGGCTAAAGGAGACAAGTAATGAGTAATCTCCAGAAAGCTTTAGATGCTTACAGGAATGGCGATCTGATTATCGTTACCGATGATGCCGATCGTGAAAATGAAGGCGATTTGATGGTGCTGGCAGAAAAGGCCACACCTGAAAAAGTAGCTTTCATGGTGCGCCATACAACCGGAATCTTGTGCGTAGCAATGACCGCAGAGCGCGCACGCACATTGCGCTTGCCATTAATGGTTGAAGAAAATCAGGATTCAAAGAAGACGGCGTTTACTGTCAGCGTGGATTACAAGGTTGGAATCACAACAGGGGTTAGCGCAACAGAGCGTTCCAATACCGTTCGCGCATTGGCTGATAACTCAGTAACTCACAGTGATTTCATCCGTCCTGGCCACATCTTTCCTCTCATTGCAGATGCTGGAGGATTGGCCGCACGTGGTGGTCACACCGAAGCTGGGGTTGCTTTGTCGATGCTGGTTGGCGCACAACCTCTGTGTTTGTTATCTGAAATCGTCAATGATGATGGATCAATGGCACGGGGTGCTTCTCTGGTTGCATTTGCGCAGCAGCATTCAATCCCGATGATCTCCGTAGAAGAGCTCAAAGGCGTTGCTCCAGTTGCACCTGTAGTTGAATCCTCATTTGAGTTTGCATGGGCACAGTTGCCGCTGCGTACAGGTTTGTGGTCAATTGCAACCTTTCCAGGCCTTCGCCAACGCGAACATGCAGTAATCGCATATGGCGAAGCAGGTGCTGCACCTATGGTTCGTATTCACAGCGAGTGCTTTACCGGCGATGTTGTTCATTCACAACGGTGCGATTGTGGTGAGCAGTTAGAAAAATCAATTTCAATGATTCAAAGCCATGGTCATGGATACATTATCTATCTGCGCGATCACGAAGGTCGCGGCATTGGGCTGACTGAAAAGATCAAGGCGTATCAATTACAAGATGCAGGCATGGACACCATCGATGCCAACCTGCATTTAGGACATGAGATCGATGCCCGTGATTGGTCTGATGCGATCGCAATTGTTAAAGCTCTAGGGCTTAAGGAGCTCACCCTTTTGACCAACAACCCCAACAAGGTTCAGGCCCTGCGTGATGCAGGTGTAGAGGTAGTTCAAGTTAATTTAACAGTTACACCAAACAGCTTTAATGAAAAGTATCTAGCTACCAAGGAAGAAAAACTTGGTCACTTACGAGGAGGCAAGTAAATGGCAGGACATGCACCGCAACTTTCTATTAATCCACTTCCCAACGCCAAGGTTGCGATTATCTCCTCATCATGGCACCTAGATATTTGTAATGATCTGATCGCTGGTGCTCAACGCGCCTTTGAACAAGCACAGCTCAAAACCGTTGAAGTTCAATATGTTCCGGGCTCATTTGAGATCCCGCTTGCCGCTCAATATGCATTTGAGGCTGGCTTTGATGCGGTTGTTGCCGTTGGTTTAGTTCTCAAGGGTGAAACCCCACACTTTCATTATGTCTGCCAAGGCGTCACCCAAGGCGTTATTGATGTCTCGCTGAAGTACGGAAAGCCAATCGGATATGGCGTATTGATGTGTAACGATCTTGATCAAGCGATCGCTCGATGTGGTCGGCCTCACAGCAAAGAGGACAAAGGCTTTGACAGTGCAGTGGCGGCGCTAGAGCTTTTGCGTTTAAAGAGCCGCTAGATAGACTCACATTGTGAGCGTAACCAGCGCAGGAGCAGCCTTTAAGAAGGCTTTGGTTGAAGAATCCCCGCTTCAAATCATTGGAACCATCAACGCTAACCATGCTCTTTTAGCCAAGCGCGCAGGTTTTCGCGCAATCTATCTTTCAGGTGGCGGCGTCGCTGCAGGTTCATTAGGTATTCCAGATCTAGGTATAACAACCCTTGAAGATGTTTTGATCGATGTTCGCCGCATTACCAATGTCTGCGATACACCGTTGTTGGTTGATGCCGACACAGGATTTGGCGCTTCTGCTTTCAATATCGGTCGCACCGTTAAGGATTTAATCAAAGCTGGCGCAGCTGCGATGCATATCGAAGATCAAGCTGGTGCAAAGCGTTGTGGTCACCGCCCAAATAAAGAGATTGTTTCAAAGGCTGAAATGGTCGATCGCATCAAGGCTGCAGTTGATGCTCGTACCGATGATAACTTTCAGATCATGGCACGCACTGATGCGATTGCCAATGAGGGTGTCGAATCAGCCCTTGATCGTGTGCATGCCTATATTGAAGCTGGCGCAGATTTGATTTTCCCAGAAGCTATCCGCACCCTGGAGGATTACAAGAAGTTCTCATCTGCGGTTTCAAAGCCAATCTTGGCCAACATCACTGAATTTGGAATGACCCCATTGTTTAGCCGTGAAGAGCTAGCGGCCAACGGCGTCAAAATGATCCTCAATCCATTATCTGCCTTCCGCGCCATGAACAAGGCGGCTGAAAATGTCTACACAGCGATCCGTCGCGATGGATCCCAGGCAAATGTGATCGACACAATGCAGACACGTGAAGAGTTGTACCAGGCTATTAATTACTATGAATATGAAAAAGCACTTGACCAAACACTAGGCAAAGACAACGGGTAGGGACCATGACAGAAATCAAAGTAAAGAAGTCAGTTGCACTCTCTGGAGTTCCAGCGGGAAATACAGCGCTGAGCGCAGTAGGTGGAGCAGATCTTCACTACCGCGGATACTCAATCAAGGACTTGGCTGCTAACTGCCAGTTTGAAGAGGTTGCATATCTTCTAGTTCACGGCGCGCTACCAACACAGGCACAGCTAGATACCTACAAGGCAAAGCTCAAGGGTCTACGCGGGCTTTCACCTCAGGTCAAAACAGTTCTAGAACAACTTCCAGCATCTGCCCATGCGATGGATGTGTTGCGTACAGGATTTTCTGCCATTGGTGCGGTCACACCAGAGTCAACTACACACACTGAAGCAGAAGCACGCGATATCGCAGATTCAATGCTTGCAAAGACTGGTTCTTTGCTTGGTTACTGGCATCACTTTGCAAATAGCGGAAAGCGCATCGAGGTTGAAACAGATGATGATTCAATCGGCGCGCACTTCCTACACCTACTTCATGGAGAAAAGCCAAGTGCTCTCTGGGAAAAGGCGATGCATGCATCTCTAGTTCTTTATGCAGAGCACGAGTTCAACGCGTCAACATTTACCGGTCGCGTTATCGCAGGAACCGGCGCAGATATTTACTCATGCGTTACAGGATCAATCGGAGCGCTCAGCGGTCCAAAGCATGGTGGTGCCAATGAGGTCGCACTTGAGATCCAGCTTCGTTACTCAACACCAGATCAGGCTGAAACAGATATTCGCCAGCGTGTAGAGAACAAGGA
This sequence comes from Candidatus Planktophila sp., assembly GCA_044355565.1. GTDB lineage: Bacteria > Actinomycetota > Actinomycetes > Nanopelagicales > Nanopelagicaceae > Planktophila. The sequence continues at coordinate 8,061 of JBIKXW010000022.1, forward strand.
AGTTGTTATTGGTTTCGGACACCCTGTCTACACAGTTTCAGATCCTCGCAACGAGATCGTCAAGGTCCTTACCAAGGAGCTTGCAGATGCTGCTGGCAAGGAGAATCTCTACAACGTTGCAGAGCGCATCGAATCTGTGATGTGGGAAGTTAAGAAGATGTTCCCTAACGTCGACTGGTTCTCAGCGGTTGCATATGATGCGATGAAGATTCCAGTTAACTACTTCACTCCATTGTTTGTAATGGCTCGTATTTCAGGATGGACAGCTCACGTTATCGAGCAGCGCAACGATGGAAAGATTATTCGCCCAACAGCTACCTATGTTGGTCCAGAAGATCTTGCCTTTATTCCTATCGAAAAGCGCTAATTAATGTCTAGCCATGTAAGTCAAGGGAACCAGCCATACGATCAAGCGATTATCGATATCGTCGATTACGCACTTAATTACGAGATTAAGTCACCGGCTGCTTACGAGACTGCATGGAACTGTTTTATGGACACACTTGGATGTGGCCTAGAAGCACTTGAATATGAAGCCTGCACCAAGCTTTTAGGCCCAGTTGCTGCAGGTGTCACCGTTGCAAATGGCGTCAAGGTCCCCGGTACTAAGCATGTTTTGGATCCTGTTCAAGGCGCTTTCAATATTGGCGCGATGATTCGCTGGTTAGATTTCAATGACACCTGGTTGGCTGCTGAATGGGGACATCCTTCAGATAATTTAGGAGCAATCCTTGCAACCGCCGATTGGTTGTCACGCACTTCAGATAAGAAGTTCACAGTCAAAGATGTTTTGACCGCAATGATCAAGGCACATGAAATTCAAGGTTGTATCGCGCTAGAAAACTCATTTAACAAGGTGGGCCTAGACCATGTCATTCTTGTCAAGGTCGCATCAACAGCTGTAGTTGCACAGATGATGGGGCTTACTCGTGATCAAGCGTTGGCTGCCGTTTCCTTGGCATGGGTCGATGGACAGTCACTACGTACCTACCGACACTTTCCAAATGCAGGTTCACGTAAGTCATGGGCGGCGGGGGATGCGACATCTCGCGCGGTGCGTCTTGCATTAATCGCTAAGACGGGGGAGATGGGTTATCCATCAGCACTTACTGCAAAAACATGGGGCTTCTACGATGTCTCATTTAAGGGAAATGAGTTTAAGTTCCAACGTCCTTATGGTTCATATGTAATGGAAAATATCTTGTTCAAGATCTCATTTCCAGCAGAGTTCCACTCGCAAACAGGTGTTGAAGCTGCAATGACGATTTACCACCAGATGCAAGCTGCCGGTAAGAGTTCAGATGAGATTGCAAAGGTAACGATCCGTACCCACGAGGCGTGTATCCGCATCATCGATAAGAAGGGTCCGCTGAACAATCCTGCAGATCGTGATCACTGTATTCAGTACATGGTTGCTGTTCCATTTATCTTTGGTCGCCTAACCGCTCGTGATTATGAAGAAGATATTGCTGCAGACCCTCGCATCGATGCGCTGCGTGAAAAGATTGTGTGTGTTGAAGATCCTGCGTACACAGCTGATTATCACAACCCGGAAAAACGATCGATTGCCAACGCAATTACCGTTGAATTTACAGATGGCACCATCTTTGAAGAGGTTGCCGTTGAATACCCAATAGGCCATGCTCGTCGTCGCACCGAGGGTATTCCGCTACTAATTGAAAAATACAAGACCAACCTTGCTCGAATTTACGACGGCGATAAGCAAAAGCAGATTATTGATCTGTGTCTAGATTACGACAAGCTATCGTCGACGCCAGTAAATGAGTTTATGGATTTGATGGCTCTTTAATGAGCGATATGTCAGCACAGGTGCGTCGCGCACTCGATGTTGCTGTAGAAGCAATTGGTGGTTCAGCCCGTGAAGGCCAGATTGAAATGGCAGAAGCGGTTGCAAACGCCTTAACTGATCGTCATCACTTAATGGTGCAGGCAGGTACCGGTACCGGTAAATCACTTGCCTACTTAATTCCAGGAATTGTTCATGGCCGCAAGGTCTTGGTTGCTACCGCCACCATTGCTTTGCAGCGTCAGCTGGTAGATCGTGACTTACCTGCAGTTGTTCCAGCCCTTGAAAAGGAACTCGGCCGAGATATCTCTTACGCGATTTACAAGGGCGTCGGAAATTATGTTTGCTTGCAAAAGATGAACAGCGAGGATGTTGATCCAGATACTGAATTGGTCATGGAGGTTTCCTCTTTAGAAAAAGATGCCAAGCGTTTAATCGCCTGGGCTAAAACTCCTGGTGTTAGCGGAGATCGAGATGATGCACCAGAGGTAGATCGCCGTGTGTGGGCGGCAAATAGCACTTCAGGTCGCGAGTGTGTAGGTGCCGATGTCTGCGCCTTCGGCTCTCAATGCTTTGCAGCAAATGCTAAAGCTAAGGCGCAAACAGCTGACATCGTCATTACAAATCACACCTTGCTTGCTATCGAGATTGTGGATTCACATCCGATTCTGCCTGAAAGAGATTGCGTGATTTTAGATGAAGCGCACGAGTTTATGGATCGAGCAACTCAAGCGGTCACCGATGAACTCACATCTAATCGAGTTTTACGAGCCGCAGCAATGGCCCGTAAGTTCATGCCGGGCAAGCTTTCAGATGCCTTTCATAAAGCGGCTAATGATTTTCATGAATCTATGGTTGATTACGGCGAAGATATCAAGGGAGAAATCAATTCACAGGGCCGCCTTCAAGAGATTCCGCAATCTCTTGAGTTTTCAATCCGTAAGGTTATGGAAAGTTCTAAGGCAATTATTCAATTTCTATCTGCAGATGACGAGATCATTGATACAGATGCATTAGCCGAGCGTGCCCGAGTTAAGGGTGCGGTCAATGAGATTGCAACGACGGCTACTACCTTGCTAAAAATGGGTGATGGCTTAGTGCTCTGGTATGAGCCAACATTTTCAACCCTGTATCTGGCGCCACTTTCAGTTTCAGATGTCTTACGTGAAAATCTTTTAACCAAGACTCCAGTGATCGCGACATCTGCGACTTTAACCGTGGGCAAGGGTTTTGATTCGATGGCAAAGAGCATCGGCTTTTTAATCAATGAAGAAATGAGCGCAGAACTCAAGGATGGAGAAGTAGATCCCGCTAATCTTCAAATGCTAGATGTTGGTTCTCCCTTTGATTTTGCTAATCAAGGTGTTTTATATCTACCCAAGCATTTACCAGAGCCAGGGCGAGATGGACCATCTCAAGAGGTGCTCACAGAACTTGGCGAGCTCATTGATGCCGCTGGCGGTCGCACCCTCGCACTCTTTTCTTCGTGGCGTGGGGTGGAAGCTGCTGATCTGCATTTGCGCAAAGTTTTAGCTGAACTTCCGATCAAGATCATCACGCAAAAGCGAGGTGATGCCGTTGGGCCATTGGTTTCACGTTTTGCAAAGGATGAGAGTTCGATTCTGATCGGGACTATGTCCTTGTGGCAAGGGGTAGATGTGCCTGGAAATAGCTGCATATTGGTAGCCATTGACCGAATTCCATTCCCACGTCCCGATGAACCTGTAATGAGCGCACGAGCATCTCAAGCAGATGCAGCTGGAGGTAGCGGATTTATGCAGGTGTCCCTGCCACGAGCCGCTCTTTTACTGGCTCAAGGAACGGGCCGCTTGATTCGTTCAGTCGATGATCGAGGAGTTGTTGCGATATTGGACTCTCGCATTGTCACCAAGCGATATGGAAATGTCTTGCTTAACTCAATGCCACCCCTATGGCGAACATCAGATCCTGCGGTTGTACGGGATTCGCTTAAGCGACTTTCTCAGAGTTTCTAGATCGGTAGTTTTTGATAGCGAGCAGGATGCTGAGCACAATGAAAAATGCAGCAACATAGCGAGAAGCATCCTTCAAACTTGGATTTGAGTTAGCAAAGTATCCAAGACATGTAATTCCAAAACCCCATGTAACTGCACTTAATAAATTAACCACGCCAAACTTTGCTGCATTCATCTTGGCTACACCCGCCAAAAATGGAATCAACGTTCTAAACCAAGGATAAAAGCGGGCCAAGAACATTGATGAGATTCCATGCTTTTCATAGAACGACTCAGCTCTTGTTACGAGTTGATTGAGGCTCGCCTTATTTTTATTGGTGATATATCCATAACCAAACCTTCTACCTAAACGATAGGCGGTTTGATCTCCCAAAAATGCAGCCAATGCAACAATTGTTGCGGTGGTAACAATATTGAGATCTGAGCTTGTTGCGACGATGAGACCTGCAGTAAACAACAATGTGTCGCCAGGAATAAAAAAGGCGAGGATTACAGCCGTCTCAAGATAAATGATAAGAAAAAGCGTGAGATAAAAGATTGCTGGACCGAGACCGCCGATTTGGCTCTCAATAAAGGAACTCACGATAAATTAGCTACTTCCTTGGGGCGACGGTATTAAACACAGCGAATTCTATGGACAATTAGAGAGCCATGTAGGCTCAATAAAAGTTGTCATAAATGAAAAGTACTGTAAGGTTTTGATTCGAGCAACAATACAGATGCTTTTCAACGATGTGAGAGTGGTGTCACTATGCCGAGGATTCAAACCCCCGATCTAGCCTCTCATCGTGATTGGCGCCGTAATCAATTGATTGAAGCCGCGGCCAGTATCGCTTTGGAATCTGGCGGAGCTGCAATCTCTGTGGCCGCTGTGGCGCAACGTGCGGGTCTATCTCGAACATCTGTCTATGAATACTTTGGTAGCAGCTCAGAGCTAGTTGCCGATTTAGTAATTGATGAGCTCAAAAGTTTTGCAACAACTCTTAATACCGCGGTTTCAGAGTGCGCAGATGCTCAATGCACGGTCACATGCTGGATTAAGGGAGCACTCACATACATTGCAGATGGTCGCCACTTGTTAGCTAAAGCGCTCAATGCAACGGCAATGCCGCAATCACGCTCACAACAGATTGGCATAGCTCACCGTGCCTTAATGGCACCCCTAGTAAAAGCGGTTGAAGAGTTAGGGGTAGGCGATTCACAACGCGCTCTGCTCTTTATTCAGGCGATAACCGATGCATCAACAAAGAGAATTGAATCAGGCCACAATGCAGAAGATGAGATCGCTTACGCAACTACCTTCTGCATTAATGGCCTAACCGCTCAATAAGCCTTACTTACCTGTAATGGTGTATCTGATATTCAGGGCCTTGTAACTATTTGCCTTTGCAGGTGCGGTTGCAGTGATTGTGCACTTACCCTTTTTAAATGTGACCCTTGCCTTAGATACAGAGCAGGCACCCGATGATTTGTAACTGATCTTTTCGCCAAAGTTGCTCAAGGTCGGAAGATCTAATCTCTTGCCGACTTTAATGCTCTTGGGAGCTGTGAACTCACCAACGTTTTGAGCTCCCAGTGCCAGACGAATCGGCAGAATTGCTGTAGCGCCAGCGAACTTGTCATTGCCTGCAGATGTCACTGAGATTGCACATTCACCGACTCCTGTAAGCGGTGTGATCTCAGAACCATTTAGAGCGCACGCTGGAGCCAATGACGCCAAGCTGATCGTGGCCCCGGCTTTAGAGGTCGCCGATATCACCGCAAACTGGCGGTAGGTCAAAGTAATTGGAGAACGAGTACTTACTACAACTCCATTGATAGTTGCAGTGATCTCATCATTAGGTAGCGCAACAGTAGCTGTCGTCGCCGCCTTGAAGGTGAGCGGGATGAATTGATCCTCTGAAAGGTCAGATGCAACGGTGTGATCAAATCTAATGAAAATGCCGCACTTATCTACAGTGCAATCAACGGTCGTAGCGCCTGAGACGAAACCTCCGGTCGGCTTGAACTTAATGGCATCTGTGGGGAGAAATGATGCACCGCGGGCAGCTGAGATCCATAGCTCCACCGCTTTGTTGCACAATGTTGGACGTGCACCTGCAAGACCTTCAACACACTGCATCAGATAAAGGCCACCTTTTGCTGGAACATTTGAAAGGGTTAGATTGATAGTTGCACCCTGAGTTTCAAGGTTAGTTAGTGGTCCTCCCACAAACTTTGTTTCAGCAGCTTGTGCTGATATAGGTGTCATTAATGAGGCGATCAAGACGGCAACAAAAACTAACTTCTTCATGTTTCTCCTTATTTTACGATGATGGGAATAAATAGATCTGAGCTTCGATCATTGCTGCGCAGATGATCGGCACGAACTGTGATCGCACACTTAACCTTGGTGCAATCGAACCTTCCAATTTTCTTCGAGATCTTTACCTTTTGAGTAAAGCGCCCTCCAGGTAAATACTCTTCGGTTAAACCAATTGCATATGGTGGCGGGTTTGAGGAGATCCAGAATGAAGCTTCACTTGATCCAGCTTTGTTTACTCCGCCACCACATGGAGTCGGCGCTTTTCCCTTGGGTGGAATGACGCAAAAGGCTAGATAAATGCCAACGGTTTCATCAAAGTACTTTCCATTGACGGTCACAGTTGAACCGCTCTTTACCGTGGTCTTTGAAACCGAAAGAACTTGATCTTGAGATCCCTTGATTGAGGTTGCATGAGAGGATGGCATGGCTGCAACAAGTATTGCCACAGCAATTACCAGTACTTTCCTCATGGCCAAACTGTAAATTGAAGGCTTTCTAGCCTTATCCGACAGGACACAGATAACTGTCGTGGAAAGTTTTGAGAGACTACCCCCGTGAGAAAACTGTTGATAATCGCGCTTGCGATTGCACTTTCTGGGTGTTCACAGAACCCCAGTGCGCGCTCCATCACAATTTCTCAGGATCAAGTGAGATCGATTTCACTGGATACCGTCGGCAGCTTTAGAGCATCAAGGGTGGTTGTCTTGGCAAATGGCGTTGCAGAGATTATGCAATCACTTAACGCCCAATCAATCATTGTTGGTCGAGATATTTCAAGTACTGAAAAATCCCTGGCCGATGTTCCGATTGTTTCATCAGGTCATCAGGTGCTGCCAGAGAAGGTCATAGCTTTAAAACCCGATCTTGTATTGATCGATGCATCTACTGGGCCAAGATCTGCAATTGAAACCATTAAATCTGCTGGTATCTCAGTTATTGAAACGCCAGAAAGCTGGAGCCTTAAAGAGCTACCCATGAAGGTTCGTGCCGTAGGTCGTGCAATTGGTGCACAAGATCAAGCTGAGCAGTTGATACAAGAGCTGAACAAATCATTGGAGATTTCTTCGCTCAAGAGTTCTCCACGCGTGGCATTTCTTTATCTTCGAGGAACTTCTTCAATCTATTTAATCGGAGGCCAAGGATCGGGTGCTGATTCATTGCTACAAGCAATTGGCGCGATTGATGTTGGTGCACAAAGTTTAGATCGACCATTTAATACCTTGACCGCTGAAAGTCTTGCCGCCCTTAATCCCGATGTCATTCTTGTCATGAGTAAAGGCCTGGAATCTGTTGGGGGAGTACAAGGTTTGTTGAAACTTCCGGGCGTTGCGCAAACCAATGCCGGAAAGAATTCAGCGGTAATCGATGTAGATGACTCGCTGTTGTTGTCTTTTGGGCCGCGAACACCATCACTGGTTGAAGCTCTAGCTATCGCCTTAAGTAAGGTTGCTCCATGAAAAGAGGGCTTCCAGCATTGCTATTAGCGGCTGCATTCATAACCGCTTTAAATGTTGGCGCTACGCAGATCGATGATTTTTGGTCAGCTTTAATCAACCCAGGTAGCAATGAGATTTTGTGGCAGATCAGATTTCCTCGAGTAACCGCTGCCGTCATTGTTGGTGCTGCGCTAGGTGTTGCTGGTTTATTGGCGCAAGGTGCCTGCAATAACGCGGTCGCAGAGCCCGCAATCCTGGGAACCGCTGCAGGTGCCTCATTTGGCGCGGTCCTTGCGATTAGTTCAGGGCTCGTTGAAGTCGGAACAATTGGTGCAATTGCATGCGGCACCGTTGGTGCACTTCTGACAACATCGCTGACCTTTAAGTTGGCCGCTATTCGCGGTTCACTTTCATCCTTTGCATTAATCATTGTTGGAATCGCAGTATCTGCAATCTTTACCTCATTTGTCGGAATTGCATCTGCCATGGCTTCTCGCGCCGATGCTCGTTCAATATCCTTCTGGAGCTTTGGTTCCCTTGCGTTAATCACATCGGAAAATTTGATCGGTATCGCAATTACTACAGTGGTCGGTATCGCAATTGCCTGGAAGATTGCCCCATCTTTAGATCGACTTTCATTGGGTGATGCAACCGCTTTCCACTTAGGAGTCAATGTCGCTTGGATCCGCTTGATTGCATTGATCGCCCTGTCGATCTTGGCAGGCGGAGCGGTGAGCACAGTTGGTTCCATTGCCTTTATTGGTTTAGCTGCACCTCATATTGCACGTTTTATCTTCGGCCCATCACATCGCAAACTAGTTATGCATAGCGCAATCATCGGCGGATTAATCGTTCTAGTAGCCGACACCTTGTCGCGAACGATAGCCCAACCCAATGAGCTTCCGATTGGCCTTGCTACAGCTTTATTAGGCGCACCGGTACTGATTGCACTTGTAGCCTTTAAGAACAATGTCTGGAGAACTCAATGATTACCATTGATGAGATCACCATTGTGCGGGATGGCCGCGAAATTATTTATGATTATTCAGAACAGATTCCCGCTGGTTCAATCACCGTCATTATTGGCCCTAACGGTTGCGGTAAATCAACATTGCTCGCGGCAATTGCTGGAGATATCGCACCAGATAAAGGAACGATCACGATTGATGAGCTCCATCCGATACTGACTTCCGCCGGCACATTAGCGGGTATGCGCGCTATGGCGATTCAAAATCAAAGCTTTACCTTGGGATTTACCGTACGCGAGATTGTAGAAATGGGCGGAGATTCAACCAATGTTCTACAAGCACTGGGGCTGACGGCAATCGCAGATCGTTTAGTGACAACCTTGTCTGGAGGCGAGTCCCAACGTGTTGCTATCGCTCAAGCGATAGCGCAAAAGACACCAGTTCTTTTGTTGGATGAACCGTTGGCTGCCCAAGATCCTTCTAGTCGCAAAAAGATTATTGAACATTTGCAACAGCTAGCTGATGATGGAACCACCGTAGTCGTGGTGGCGCACAGCACCGAAACCGAATTAGCGTGGGCCGATAAAGTTATTAAGCAGTTTCACTAATTCAGGCCAGGATTTAGCAAAGCTGGGATGCAAAGGCAGTTCATTGACATCACCAATATCCACCCAGCGAAGTTCATGGGATTCATCATTTACTTCATGAGCGATTAAGCCCTCTGATCCGCGAGCAATAACGGTTTCGTACTTCCAATCACCATGATCATCGGTAAAGGTATGTAACGGGCTCAATAACTCTGTGTCGATTCCGGTTTCCTCGACCGCTTCCCGAAAAGCAGCTTCAATAGTTGTTTCATGAGAATCACGTGCACCACCGGGGATTCCCCAGGTATCGCCGTTGTGCACCCACGGTGCGCGGTGTTGCAAAAGGATTTCTCGGCCACGCACAATCAAGAGCCCCGCTGCACCATTAAGACCCCAGTGCTTATTTCCGCAGGCGCATTGGACCCAACCATCACCATCGCGCGCTGCCATGCTCCTAGCCTGTCACACCTATCCACAGTTGGCGCAGTAGTTTGAAGCACCCTCTGCGCGGCAATTTATGGTGCCGCACATGGTCGCCATCATTGTCATATTTGTACTTCTCTTTGCTCTTCCTGCACCGGCGGTAGCTGATCAATGCTCAGAAAAAGCATGCATCAATGTCTATACCGATAGCAACCAAATCATTATCGAGGCCCGAAAGGGCAGCACCACCACAAAGAAAACCATCACCCAGGCACCTAAGAAAACAAAGGTCAAGCCTTCGCCAAAGCCCACGGTCCGGCCCTTGTTTTTTCCACCGGTAACGCCAAAAGTTGCTGTAGTAAAGCCTTCGGCAAAGAGCAGCTATAAACCCCGCATTAAGAAGAAAACTACAACAGTCAATCTCAGCGATCGATTAACACAGTTAGTCCCCACCGCAGGTGTTGCGTATCAACCTGAATATGAACCATTGGTCAATGTCCCAGTGTATTTCTGGTGCGACCTTCCATCTTTCTTTAATAGCCGAGTCCACATTATTGGCGAGGTTGTCGACGTTGCCTTACGTCCATCATTTACATGGAGTTTTGGAGATGGCTCTTTTTATTCGACAACAGAAAATGGCGCCCCTTATCCAACAGGCAACATCCGGCATACATATTCACGACCTGGCAGTTATGTCATTTCTTTACTGACAACTTGGAATGGCAGCTTCACTCATAACGCCCAAGTTCGAGCTGTAACAGGAACGGTAAAAAAGATTTCGATCGCGCAAGTAACAGTTGTTCAAGCACCTACTCGCTTCATTACACGCAAAGGATAAAACCATGACCACTGAAAACATGTATGTCAGCATCACATCACTTCCACTTTCAACAGATCCTGAATTTATTGAAAGTGTTAACTCCTTTGCTTTACGCCCTGACATGGATGATCTCAATCTGCTGCAAAGAGATGGAGCCACCGCGGTGATAGATCTATCGATGCAGTTTGCAGATCGTGGCTATCAATGTGACATCGAACTAATCTCACAGGTTTTAGGACGGCTTCTGGATATTCAAGTACGAGATTTTGCCTTGGGTACCCATAATGCAAAAACCTTTGATATCTACTGGAATATGTGGCTGTACTTATTACGGGTTGCTCCAGCTGGTTTTGTAGCACCCGTTGCTTGTCTATTTGCAACCTTGGCGTATGAACGTGGAGATAATGAACTGGCATACCGTGCATTAGATCGTGCAACACAGGATGAGCCACAGTACTCATTAACCATTTTGTTACGCAGAGTCTTTGGTTCAGGCTGGCCCGCCGCTGCATTTGCTGCGATGCGGGTAGAGCTGCACCCCAAGGTAACCGCTGGGATTTTTGAGGGCTAGTCGCTAGAATTACACCGTTCACGAGTCCTACGTATTAGCCCCGGCTTAGTAGGCGGCAACCCTCCACCGCGGCGGGGTGCTCCGGGTGACGAACAGGTCGCTAATGCGACAAGCGCAGGTGAAGGATTTCAATTGACCGCAACAGGTGCATGGCTCGAGACAGATGATCCGGGTGAACGAAAGTTCATCAAGATCGGTTTTCTCCTTCTTGAAAATGGCGAAACACTTCCTGATGTCACTATTGCATATCAAACATGGGGCGAGTTAAACGCCGCCAAAGACAATGCGATTTTAGTTAACCATGCAATGACAGGTTGGTCAGATGTTCCAGGATGGTGGCCATCGATGGTTGGTCCAGGATTGCCATTTGATACCGACAAATACTTTGTAGTCTGCCCCAATGTGATTGGTGGATGTCAGGGTTCTACAGGTCCATCATCGATAGCAGGTGATGGAAAACGTTGGGGATCTCGTTTTCCGGCAGTAACTATTCGCGACATGGTCAAGGCCGAGATTGCATTTACAGATGCAATCGGAATCCAAAGGTACAAACTTGCTGTTGGTCCATCTTTAGGTGGAATGCGCGCTTTAGAATGGGCGGTGCAGTTGCCAGATCGCGTAGGCGCTATCTGCACAATCGGATCATCTGCTGTTGCAACTGGGGATCAAATCGGCACCGCATCAATTCAAGTTCGTGCGATTAAATCTGATCCACATTTCAACAAGGGTGATTACTACGATCAAGAGATCGGCCCAGATGAGGGGATGGGCATTGCACGGCGGATTGCTCATCTGACATATAGAACAGAAGCTGAAATGGATATTCGTTTTGGTCGCCAGATGCAGGGAGATGACACAGGGCGCTACGCCGTTGAGTCATACCTTGACCATCAAGCCGACAAGTTAGCCAAGCGTTTTGATGCCAATACCTATATCGCTCTGACTGAGGCGATGAATAGCCACGATATTGGCCGCGATAGAGGGGGTGTGGCCGCCGCTCTTGCCACAATTAAGGTCCCAGTGGTGGCTGTATCGATCGACACCGATCGCCTCTTTCCGGTGCGCCTACAAGCTGAGATCGCCGAATTAGCCCCCGCAGCCGCCCCTTTAGTGACCATTTCAAGCCCATTTGGCCATGATGGCTTTCTAGTAGAGGTTGAAAGTGTGGGAAATGTGGTCCGAGAGGCTTTAAATCTGGCCAAATAGGCCTTTTGGATGTGCATTTACCCCTGTGGACAAATTATAATATACCTATCGCTTCAGCGGCTTCGCTGAAATAAATCAAAGGACAATTGTGGCTGTATTTAGTGCGCTCAAAAACAAGGTGAAAGCAAAAACTTCATCGAAGAAGGAAGCACCGGCGATTAAAGCTGTTGTAAAAAAAGCCGCACCTGCGAAAAAAACCGCACCTGTT
>JBIKXW010000023.1:0-20254 GCA_044355565.1 Candidatus Planktophila sp.
TTCCTTTGAAAGCTCTAGGTACCAGTCACACAAGTCATCCCAAGCAAAGTGGTACATCAACTCGCAGGCACGTGCGAACTCATACTTTTCAAGAAGTTCCGTTGTCTCAGAAACAGTCTCTGACAATCTGCTCAGGATCCACTTATCAATCGCATTCAATGAGTCAACCGCCGGAAGATCACCTTCGACTGTTGCACCGTTCATCATCGCAAAACGAGTAGCGTTCCACAATTTGGTTGCAAAGTTACGTGATCCACCGATCCAATCTTCAGCAAGTGCCTGATCGGTTCCAGGATTTGCGCCACGGGCTAATGTGAAACGAAGTGCATCTGCTCCATACTTATCCATAAACTCAATTGGATCAATAACATTTCCGCGGCTCTTAGACATCTTCTTGCCAAATTGATCGCGAACTAAACCGTGCAACATGATTGTTTTAAATGGTGGAACACCATCCATTGCAAAGGTTGACATCATCATCATACGAACAACCCAGAAGAACAAAATGTCATAACCAGTTACAAGAACTGATGTTGGATAGAACTTTGCAAGATCTGCTGATTTTTCAGGCCAACCAAAGGTAGAAAATGCCCACTGGCCAGATGAGAACCAGGTATCGAGAACATCGGAATCTTGTGTCCATCCGACAGGTGCGGTTTCATCGGGGCCTACAACTACAACCTCACCATTTGGTCCATACCAAACAGGAATTCGGTGACCCCACCACAACTGACGCGAAATACACCAGTCATGCATGTTGTCGACCCACTCGAAATATCGAGGAGCAAGTGCTTCAGGTTCAATCTTTACCGCACCGCTGCGAACAGCATCAGCAGATGCTTTAGCCATTGGCTCAACCTTTACAAACCACTGCTTTGATAAACGTGGCTCAACAGTTGTATCGCAGCGTGAGCAATGCCCCACTGCGTGGATGTATGGACGCTTTTCAGCAACGATTCTGCCTTCTGCGCGTAGCGCTTCAACAACAGCCTTGCGTGCATCAAATCGATCCAGGCCATCAAATGCACTGTTGGTGTTAACAACCTTTGCATCTGCATCCAGGATCACAATATTTGGCAGGTTATGGCGCACGCCGATTTCAAAATCATTTACATCGTGCGCAGGTGTCACCTTTACCGCGCCTGTTCCAAATGCTGGATCAACATGTTGGTCGGCGATAATCGGAATCTCACGATCGATCAAAGGAACCTTTACAGTCTTACCGATCATGTGTGAGTAACGTTCATCTTCGGGATTAACTGCAACTGCCGTATCACCCAGCATTGTTTCTGCACGTGTGGTTGCAACGATGATCGCGTTGTCACCTTCGCCGTAGCGAATCGAAACCAACTCGCCCGCATCATCATTGTGTTCGACTTCAATATCAGACAAAGCGGTTAAGCAACGTGGGCACCAATTAATGATTCGTTCAGCGCGATAAATCAAACCTGCGTCATACATGCGCTTAAAAATTGTTACTACAGCCTTGGACATTCCTTCATCCATAGTGAAACGTTCACGAGTCCAGTCAACAGATGAACCTAGGCGCTTCATCTGTTCAAGAATCGCACCGCCTGATTCCTCTTTCCACTCCCACACTTTTTTAACAAACTCTTCACGTCCTAGATCATGACGGGATTTACCTGAAGCAGCTAACTGCTTTTCAACAACGTTTTGTGTTGCGATACCGGCGTGATCCATTCCTGGAAGCCATAGAACTTCAAAGCCTTGCATTCGTTTCATACGCGACAAGCAATCTTGCAGGGTTTGATCCAAGGCGTGACCAATGTGCAAAACACCAGTCACATTAGGAGGAGGTAAAACAATTGAAAAGGCTTCCTTTGAAGAAGCCGCATCAGCGGTGAAATATCCAGCGTCAACCCACTTTTGATACAACGGGGCTTCGATCTCCTGAGGAGAAAAGGTCGAGGCTAATTCACGGCTAGAAGACATAGTGCGCAGTCTAGATTATGCGCTCTTCTCCTCTTGACCTTTTTGAGCTCGTGAGCGTTTTGGACCGGTGTGGTTAATCAATGTTGGCGCTCCCCCAGATGTGATGCATTCCTTGGTGATAATCACCTTTTCTACATCGGTACGGCTTGGAACTTCATACATAACTGTCAATAGGACTGATTCCATAATTGCGCGAAGCCCACGAGCACCAGTGCCACGCTCTTGTGCAAGATCTGCGATCGCATCAAGTGCTTCAGCATCAAATTCCAGCTGAACATGGTCTAAATCAAAGAGGCGTTGATACTGCTTGACTAAAGCGTTCTTTGGCTCAGTCAGAATCTGCATTAACGCAGGCTTATCAAGGTTCTCAACACTTGTAAGAACTGGAAGTCGGCCAATGAATTCAGGGATCATTCCGAACTTCAAAAGATCCTCTGGCATAACATCGGCGAAAATATCCTTGCGATTCTTATCCGCAGCATCTTGCAATGTCGCATTGAAACCAACACCTGATTTACCAACGCGAGATTCGATGATCTTTTCTAGCCCTGCAAAAGCGCCGCCAACGATAAACAAAACATTTGTAGTATCAATTTGAATGAACTCTTGGTGTGGGTGCTTACGGCCACCTTGTGGTGGAACAGATGCAACAGTTCCTTCAAGAATCTTCAAAAGCGCTTGCTGGACACCTTCACCAGAAACATCGCGGGTGATTGATGGGTTTTCAGATTTGCGAGCAACCTTATCGATTTCATCGATGTAGATGATTCCGGTTTCAGCCTTCTTCACATCGTAATCTGCAGCCTGCAAAAGTTTCAGCAAGATGTTTTCTACATCTTCGCCAACATAACCAGCCTCTGTTAACGCTGTTGCATCTGCAATCGCGAAGGGAACATTGAGCATGCGTGCCAAAGTTTGTGCCATAAGTGTCTTGCCACAACCTGTTGGTCCGAGCATCAGGATGTTTGACTTAGCTAATTCGATTGCATCTTCGCGTCCGCTGTCTCCGCTTTGTACGCGCTTGTAATGGTTATAGACCGCAACAGATAATGACTTCTTTGCGCGCTCTTGCCCAATTACATACTGATCGAGGAATTCAAAGATTGCCTGTGGCTTTGGAAGCTCTGATAAGCCGAGTGAGTTTGCCTCGCTGAGCTCTTCAACGATGATCTCATTACAGAGTTCAATACATTCATCGCAGATATAAACGCCAGGACCGGCGATGAGCTTCTTAACCTGCTTCTGGGTCTTGCCGCAGAAGGAACACTTCAGCAGATCGCTAGTTTCACCGATTCTTGTCATGGCTGAAGTTTAGATTCTGTGCGGGTTTTGCGCTTGGGTTTTTGCGCTTACTTCTGTTCGCCGTGAGAATAATCAGCTTCATTTTCTTTCTTTGGCATCTTCATATCCTTAACACCAGGTACACGAAGGATTGCTAAGCCAATCAAAACGTGGAATATCGAGGCACCAATCAAAAGCTCTTTCTCGCCAAACAATGCAACCGCTGGACCGATTAGTGCCATGCCAATTGGCATGAGACCAGCTGAACCCATGTGATCGATGGAGAAAACTCGACCTTGCAGATGTGGTGGCACTTCTCGCTGCACAGCAGATGACCACCACGCTTCCCATGGACCAACTGAAAACCCTGCAAACAGATAGGCAAGAACGACAAATGTTTCTGAAATTGGAAAAGCTAATGACAACGGTGCAATAACGATAAACATCCAGACAAAGATGGATACATAACCTTCATGTTTGACCTTTATCTTCACGCAAAGAATCGCTGAGATAATTGAGCCTAATGAAAAAGCTGCCGCTGATAAGGCGAAGGGAGTATTGGAATCAAACTCTCTTCTCGTTATCACGGGTAGCAAAACAACCTCTGCAGCGATTACAACCATAAGTTGCAGTGATGCCATTGCGATCATGGCGCCGATCCATGGAATATCTCGCACGGTGCGAAGACCCTCACGTAGTTCCGTTAAGAATGGTTCGCGGTCCCGCTCTTTGCCATTGATATCTTCCTTGACCTTGAACAGGAAGTAGGTTCCCAAAGCAAAAGCAAAAGCGGTAAATATAAAGGTGAGTCTGCCGCCTACGAAAAAGACTGCTGCTCCTCCGATTCCGGGGCCAACAATTGTTGAACCTTTAGTCATGATATTTCGTGCAACATTTGCCGCAGGAAGTTTTTCATCAGGAACAAGGCTAGGAATTATCGCGCCTGCAGCGGCTGCTCCAAATGCATCTCCAACACCCATCAGAAAAACAGCAAGGCCCAATAAGTAATGAGGCATTGATGGAGCAGAAACAAAGACCATTGCAATAACAAGAGCTGATCTGAATAGATCTGCACCAATCATGACATTTCGACGTGGCAAACGATCGGCCCAGACTCCAGCAAAAGGGGCAAAGACAACACCAGATAGAACTCGAGCACCAAGGATTAAACCCAATGAACTAGCTGTGCCCCCTGCATCCAAAACTGTGACAGCTAGTGCAATTGGAAAGGCTGATGCGCCTAAAACAAAGATTGCATTAGAAAACCAAAAGAGCCGGTACCCCTTGTATGACCAAAGGGAGCCCGGCTCAAATAGTTTCACGCAATGATAGAAGTGGTTACTTCTTTGCCTTTCGTGAAGCAAGAACTTGATCGATGATTCCGTATTCAACAGCTTCGGTAGCTGTAAGAATCTTGTCACGCTCAATATCTTTACGAATCTCTTCTGCAGACTTAACTACGTGGCGAGATAACAAATCTTCCTGCAAGCGAGTGATTCGATCGATTTCGCGAGCTTGAATTTCGATATCAGATGCTTGTCCGCCACCTTCTGATGAAGGTTGGTGAATCAAAATACGTGAGTGCTCAAGTGCATAACGCTTGCCCTTTGCTCCACCAGCAAGAATCACCGCTGCTGCAGATGCTGCCTGACCCAAGCAAATAGTGCTGATATCTGGGCGAACAAACTGCATGGTGTCGTAAATAGCTGTTAACGCGGTAAATGATCCACCAGGTGAGTTGATGTAAATCATGATGTCGCGATCTGGATCCATTGATTCTAAGGTCAGAAGCTGGGCCATAACATCATTTGCAACTGTGTCATCTATTGGCTGACCCATGAAAATGATGCGCTCTTCAAAAAGCTTTGTGTAAGGATCTTGACGCTTGTATCCGTAGGCCGTCTTTTCTTCTACCGTTGGAAGTACGTAACGAGAAGTAATCTCTTGAATGTTTTTCATTACGCTTTTCCTCCCGTGATTTGTCCCATTGACGATACAACGTGATCAACAAAGCCATAATCCTTAGCATCATTAGCGTTGAACCAGTTGTCGCGATCTGAATCTGCAAGAATCTTTTCCAAGCTCTGGCCTGTGTGCAAAGCGTTCAACTCTGAAAGAGTCTGCTTGGTAATCGCCATTTGTTCTGCCTGGATACGAATATCAATTGCTGTTCCACCAATTCCACCAAGTGGTTGGTGCATCAAAATACGTGAGCTCTTTGTCGCGTAACGCTTTCCCTTAGTTCCTGAAGTAAGAAGGAACTGACCCATTGAAGCAGCCATTCCAAAAGTTACAGTTGCAACATCATTTGGGATGAGTTCCATGGTGTCGTAAATTGCCATTCCAGCTGTAACAGATCCACCTGGAGAGTTGATGTACAAGAAAATATCTTTCTTGGTATCAAGTGAAGAAAGTAGAAGTAATTGAGCACACACCATGTTGGCCATGTCATCGCGGACTTCGCCTGACAAGAAAACAATCCGCTCTTCAAGCAGGCGGTTGTAAATCTGGTCCTTCATTTTGCTTTCTGTGTCCACCGATGGGCCTCCCGTAATTTTTACCTGTAGTGACCCTAACAATTAAGGAGGGCAATTGCTTCCCGATTATGAGAAATAGATACGTGAACTGTGCCGTGTTCGCTGTAGGCGGAGCGGAAGGAAGGTTTTTACGCCTCTTCGACTAAATCTGCAGGGTTGGCAGGCTTTGGTGCCAGCGCCTCGAGATCAATCACATTGCCAGATGCATCCTTAACTGTGACGCGACCCAACACAGATGCGAGCGCTTTTGCACGGGTTACCTCTGCAACAAGCTGCTGAATCTGTCCCGCCTTCTGAAGCTCCTCAGCAAACTGCTGTGGTGCCATTCCATAACGCTGGGATGTGCGAACCAAATACTCGGTCAATTCAATCTCAGTAATCTGAACATCTTCAGCCTGAACAATCGCATCAAGCAAGAAATCTGACTTCAGGGATGAGCGAACCTGGCCCTCAACCTCAGCACGGTGCTCTGCATCCTCCATACGGCCTTCGCCCTCGAGGTGATCATTCACCTCTAGCTCGACCAGATTATCTGGAACAGGAATCTCATTGTCTGCAAGCAACTTCTCAACTAGACGGTCGCGTGCTTGTGCGCCTTGTTCCATCTTCTTGACGCGCTCTAGGCGAACAACAAAATCCGCCTTCAACTCTGCAAGTGTGTCGAACTCAGAAGCAAGCTTTGCAAAAGCATCATCAACTGGTGGAAGCTCGCGCTCCTTAACAGCTTTAACTGTTGCCTTTACCTCGCCCTTTTCTCCTTCTTGTTGTCCAACAAGTTGAGTTTCAAACTGCTTTACATCGCCAGTCTTCATTCCAACCAAGATCTCATCGAGACCATCGATCATCTTGTCTGAACCAACTTCGTAAGAAATATCATTTGCTTGTCCGCCATCAACCTCTGCACCATCAATAAACGCAGTCATATCTAATGTTGCAAAGTCACCCATCTTGATTTCACGTTCAACAGTTGTGAGTGTTCCAAAACGTGTGCGCAATGATTCAATCTGCTCATCAACATCTGAGTCTTCAACCTTCACATCATCAACTTCGACAGTTATTTTTGAGAAATCTGGAAGCTTTACCTCTGGGCGAACATCAACCTCAACAGAGAAAACAAGTTTGTCCTTATCGACAAACTCTTTGACATCAACTTCTGGTCGACCAATAACTGCAACCTTGTGCTCGCGAGCTGCTTGACCATAAAACTCTGGAAGTGCTGAGTTGATTGCTTCATCGATGACAGTCCCGCGACCTACGCGCTGATCGATCATTGATGCTGGAATTTTTCCCTTACGGAATCCAGGGATGTTTACCTGTGCAGCTACCTTCTTATAAGCAACAGCTACATGGGGCTCAAGCTCAGAGTAAGCAACTTCAACATCAAGACGAACGCGAGTTGGAGATAGAACTTCTACTGAACTTTTCACTGATTGCTCCTAGGTGGATGTGGTGATTACCGAGACAAACTGGTCGGGGCGGGGAGATTCGAACTCCCGATCTCCTGCTCCCAAAGCAGGCGCGCTAGCCACTACGCTACGCCCCGAGGCGCAAGGATGGAGTCTAAACCAGATTTCGCACTCTGATTACCGACCCAGTACCTTTAGCCCATGCACCCGCGGGTGTAGCTCAATGGTAGAGCCCCAGCCTTCCAAGCTGGCCATGCCGGTTCGATCCCGGTCACCCGCTCCAGATTGTTTATCCGATGGACCCCACCTTGTTTACGAGGCCCCTACCCATGAAAATGATGTTGATGGAGTCAACGGCAGTAATTATGCCAATCCTGATGGAGAACGAAGTACCAGTGCTCACATTCGCAGCTGCTCCTAAAATCCGGAACCCGTAGTGCCTTCCTGACATTCCATTTACAGCCGAAGTTGAATCGCTGGCTACAGCAAATTGATTTCCGATTGGTGCATTCCCTGTAATTATTTCAGCATTAAGTTTCAGTGGGTTTAAGATTGAAACAACGCCAGACAGCAAAATTTCAAACGTATAGTTTCCATTTGTATCAGCTGTAAAGAAAACATTTGAAGAAGTGCTTCCATCTGAACCAGTTGCTAATGTTGTAAGTGGGATAGTTACAAACTTAGAAACCGAAACTCCTGCTTCTCCAGTTAAACCGGTGTCACCTCTAACACCTTGAGGTCCTTGCGATCCGGTGTCACCTGTATCCCCTTTCACTCCCTGAATACCTTGCGATCCTGTTGCACCAGTTAATCCGGTTGGACCCTGCGCACCAGTTGCGCCAGTTAAACCTGTATCGCCTTTGATTCCTTGAATGCCTTGCGCACCTGTTAAACCAGTTGCACCTTGCGCACCTGTTAAACCTGTATCGCCTTTAATCCCTTGAACACCTTGTGCACCTGTTGCACCTGTTAATCCAGTTATTCCTGTTTCCCCTTTAGCGCCTTGTGGTCCTGTTGCACCTGTATCACCTTTAATTCCTTGAACGCCTTGTGCTCCTGTTGCACCGGTTAATCCAGTTAATCCTGTTTCACCTTTAATACCTTGTGCGCCAGTTAATCCAGTTGCACCTTGTGAACCTGTATCGCCCTTTGCACCTTGTGAACCTGTATCGCCCTTTGCACCTTGTGAACCTGTTGCACCAGTTAATCCATTAGCACCGGTCGCACCTATTTCACCTTTTGCGCCTTGGACTCCTTGCACACCTTGAACGCCTTGTAGCCCTTGAAGTCCCTGTAAACCTTGTAGTCCCTGCAGACCTTGCAGACCTGTTTCACCCGTAGCGCCTGTGTCACCTTTTGCCCCAGTAGCACCTTTTTCGCCCTTGTCGCCTTTTGCTCCCGTTTGTCCTACGGGTCCGGTTTCACCAACAATATTTGATGCGACTGGCACTTCATTTGCACGTAGAGAAGTCGTAACTTTCCAAATACCTTTTGTTTTCGGTCCATAAAGATTTAAATTCTTGGTATCAATATAGAAATCTCCATTGATACCAAGGCTTTTAGATGGATTACCTGCGCCGCTAAGGATTGTGTTTACTACAGTTTTTGTAGTTGGTCCCGCTGCTTTGGTACTTGTTTTTCCAGCTGCGGTTGCTGACGGAAGCATCGCTACCAGAATTGCAAGGGTTGCCGCGATAAGAGATTTGCTAGCTTTCATAGTTCACCGAGAATTTCTGTGTGGGGATCTCAGTGTGAACCTGTGAATAGGCCGAGCGAATAAGGGTTTCGGAAGAGGATTTCAGCGTGAAGATACGGAAATCCCTACTTAAAAGTTTTTGCAACTCTGTCGATTTATTCAGGTTGGGTGGCTAAAATCCTCAGCATCACCGTGTTTATTACGAGTAGTCGATGACGAGGCGTCAAGACACGAGTTACTAACGAGAGGACATGTATATGTCATCAAAGAAGAGAATGGCTGCCATTGCAATTACAATCGCAGCGCTAACTGCAGGAACCGTTGGAGTCGCATCAGCACATGATGCGGCAGGAAAAGGTGCAGCAAAGGCGACAGCAATTGCTGAACTAGTAAAGGCAGGAACAATCACACAGGCACAAGCTGATGCGATTGCAAAGAAGTTTGATGAAATGAAAGCAGCAAAGGATGCGAACCATGCTGCTGACAAAGCGGCTCGTGATGCACACCATGCAGCTGTAAAGGCCCTGGTTGCTTCAACGCTTGGAATTGATGGAGCAGCAATTGAGGCACGTTTAGTTGCAGGAGAAACTCTAGGAGCAATTGCTGGCGATAAGAAGGCTGCACTTATTACAGCTCTTGTTGCACTTGAGACAAAGGAAATTGAAGCCCGTGTAACAGCTGGTTCATTAACTGCAGCTCAGGCAACAGCTATGAAGGCAAACCTGACAGATCATGTAACAAAGATGGTTGATTCTGTTAAGGGAGCTAAGGGAATGGGACCTAAGGATGGAAAAGGCCCTAAGGGTGACAAGGGACATAAAGATGGAAAAGGCAAGGGCAAGGGCCCACGCCACTAATTTCTAAACTACATATGTAGTGGAAAAACCCGCCACGTGAGCAATCACTTGGTGGGTTTTTCTCTTCCCATGGGAAGATGCGCTCATGCGCATACATATTGGTAGTGATCATGCTGGTTTAGAGTTAAAGGCAGCCCTTGTTGAGTACTTACAAAGCAAAGGACATGATGTAAATGACCACGGTCCACACGAGTATGACGCAGTTGATGATTATCCAGATTTCTGTATTCCAGCAGCGATCGCAACGGTTGCAGATCCATCCTCTCTTGGAATTGTTTTAGGCGGTTCTGGAAATGGTGAGCAGATCGCAGCTAACAAGGTGAAGGGCGTACGCGCAGTTCTTGCTTGGAGCGTAGAAACAGCAAAGTTGGGCCGTGACCACAACAATGCCAATGTTGTTGGAATTGGCGGACGCATGCATTCCATAGAGGATTGCAAGGCGATTATCGATGCTTTTATTGAGACGCCTTTTTCAAATGATGAACGACATGTTCGCAGAATCAACAAGATTGCGAAGTATGAAAATGAAGGTTCTCTTTAAACCTTTGTGTACATCATGTCGTTAACGGCATGATCCTTATCAATTCCTTGGCCTTCAAAACGGGTAACTGGTCGCCATTCAGGTTTATCGATCACTCCCCCGACAAACAATCTTGATCCCGCAAATACATCTTGAATGCTAACTGCGTAGGGAACCCAATCAGTCGCGATATGAATGAATCCACCTTTCTTTATTTTCGGGTGAATCAAAGACAGAAAACCTCCATTAACAATTCGACGTTTGTTGTGTTTCTTTTTAGGCCATGGATCTGGAAAGAAAAGATGAATTCCATCTAGTGATTCATCAGCAATCATGTGTTGTAAAACAACATGAACATCTTCCTCAATAACTTTTAAGTTTGTTAACTCATTTTCAACGATACGGGCTAATAGCTTCCCTATTCCGGGCGGATGTACATCAACGGCGATGTATCCGTTATTGGGGTGATTCTTGGCGATAATCGCTGTTGCCTCCCCCATTCCAAAGCCAATCTCCATGATGACCTTGTCGCTTTGGGGAAATGTCGCAGGGATATTTATCTGCTCCTGCTTAAACTCGATTCCATGAACCTTTTGCAGGGCATCCTTGGCCGTTCGCTGAGCATCTGTAATTCGGGAGCCGCGGATACTGTAGCTACGTACCGATGGGCGTTCCATGGGGCAACTCTGTCATGGTTGGATAAGAACCTACAAAATCACCGAAGGAGCAACAAGTGCCAGGTCTGAATTTGAGCCGTGCCGAAGCAAAAGAGCGTGCCGACCATTTATATGTAAACAGCTATGTCGTAACCCTTGATGTAACAAAGGGCGAAGAAACCTTTTACTCAAAATCTGAGGTTTCATTTACATGCAATACGCCTGGTTTCTCTACCTTCATCGATGCCGTAGGTCGCAAAGTAATAAGCGCAACCCTTAATGGTGCAGCGGTAGACACCAGCAACTTTGATGGCGAGAGCATCTTCCTAACTAACCTAGCTGCTGACAATCTCTTGGTGATTGAGATTGAAGCTGAGTACTCCAAGTCAGGTGAAGGTCTACAACGTTCAGTTGATCCTTCAGATGGAGAGATTTATCTGTACTCACAAGGCGAGACTGCGCATATCCGAAACATGTTCCCTTGTTTTGATCAGCCCGCGTTGAAGGCGACGTTCTCTTTAACAGTTACAACTCCGGGACATTGGGAAGCTGTTTCCAACAACCCTGTTGAGTCAAAGGTTGCTAAGGGCGATCTCGTTGAGTGGAAGTTCTCAACAACGCCTCGTATTGCAACTTACCTTGATGCGTTAATCGCTGGTCCATACTCTTCTGTTCACGATGTGTACAAGGGTCAAAAAGAGATCCCTCTAGGAATTTACTGCCGAAAGTCGATGATGCAGTACCTAGATCCAGAAGATATCTTCTTGATTACTAAGCAGGGTTTTGAATACTTTGAAAAGACATTTGGTTTGGCATACCCATTTGAAAAGTATGACCAAATAGCAGTTGTTGACTTTAACTTTGGCGCGATGGAAAACGCTGGAGCGGTTACTTTCCGCGAAGATGTACTTGTATTCCGCAGCCACATGCCAGATAAGGCATACCTGTCACGTGCAAACACAATCCTGCACGAGATGGCACACATGTGGTTTGGTGACATGGTCACCATGTCATGGTGGGATGACCTATGGCTTAACGAATCATTTGCTGAATGGTCTTCATACTTAGCTCTCGCCGAATCAACACGTTTCAAAGGCGCTTGGTCTGAGTTCAACTCCGCGCGAAAGAACTGGGCATACCGTCAAGATCAGTTGTCATCGACCCACCCAATCATCGCCGACATGGTTGATATGGAAGCGGTTAATGCAAACTTTGATGGAATTACATATGCAAAGGGAGCATCTGTTCTGCACCAATTAGTTGCCCACGTTGGACGCCCACAATTTATTGCTGGTCTTCAAAAGTACTTTGCAAAGCATGCATGGGGAAATACAACCCTTGAAGATCTCTTGGTTGAACTAGAGGCATCAAGTGGTCGCAAGCTTGATAGCTGGGTAAATACATGGCTTCAAACAGCTGGTGTCAACACACTTCGTCCTTCACTAGAAATTGAAGGAGATATTTACAAGTCCATCACAATCACGCAAGAAGCGCCATTAGTTCCAGCCGATTCTAAGGAGCTGCGTCCACACCGCCTTGCAGTTGGTTTGTATGACATCAGCGAAGATTCATTGAAACTTCGCAAGAGCGTAGAGCTTGATGTTGCCGGATCTTCCACAGTTGTGACAGAGCTTGCGGGCGAGAAGGTTGCTGATCTATTGCTGATCAATGATCGCGATCTTTCATACGCAAAGCTACGTTTTGATGATCGTTCAATTGCAACGCTTAAGACCCATCTAGGAAAGTTTGATGATGCGTTGGCCCGTGCGCTGTGCTGGGCTTCTATCTGGGACATGCATAGAGATGCAGAGATTTCATCCGCGGATTTCATTGAAATAGCACTTAACGGACTTTCTGGTGAGACAGATGATGCGATCGTCAATATTGTCTTAGCTCAGCTGGGAACATCAGTTGAGGCGTATGCAAAGGATTCAAGCCGTGATGCATACCGCGAGAAGTTGGCAGCTGGTTTGTGGGCACTTACTCAAAGCTCTGCGCCAGGAAGCGATCTTCAACTATTGATCTCGCGTGCATTTGCAATCAATGCGCACACAGCGGATCAGAGTGCAAAGATTCGTGAGCTTCTTAACGGAAGTGCGCCGGGACTCAAGGTTGATACTGATCTTCGCTGGTACTTCCTTATTGCATTAACCGAGCGTGGTGCCACAACCAAGGCTGAGCTTGATGCAGAGCTAGCTAAGGACAATACAACTAGTGGAAATATTGCTTACGAGACATGTTTAGCAGCTATGCCAAACAATGAGGCGAAGGCGTATGCATTCAACAAGGTTCTTCATGAAGACATCGTTACATCGATGAGAAGTGCGTTGATCGCTGGATTCCAGCGTCCAATTCAGCGCGATCTACTGGAGCCATTTGTGACTCTCTACTTCGACAACCTCATCAGTGCCTGGGAATCAAAATCATATGAAGGTGCTGCTAAATATGTAACTGGTTTCTATCCCAACTGGATTGTGAAGCAATCAACTGTTGATGCAACCAATGCGTGGCTAAACGGTGCTGGAAAAGATTCACCAGCGGTGCTTCGCAAACTTGTTAAAGAGTCACAGGATGGATTAATCCGCGCGCTTAAGGTTCAAGCCTTAGATCGCTAATTACTCAATTGTTGTAAGTGCTGATGTCTTAGCCTTTCGAGGCTTTGACATCGCATATGCAAGAACTGAGATAACTACAAACATGACTGTCGGAACGATAAAAAAAGTAATAACAGTTTCGATCACTGAGATTTCTGGAATCTCTACGATTGGGCCTTCATTTCTGCGCATGGTGGAAGTGTAATTTACTTATGCGGTAGCTGCAGCCACGCCAAATGGCTCTAGATACTGCAGCCATCTGTGATCTGTGCGACCAGTTCCCAGAATTCTCCATGCCGCCCCTACTGGTTCACGCGGAAGGGTTCGCAATCTCCACCCTAACTCCTTCAACTGCTTATCTGCCTTCGCGTGATTGCATTTATGGCAAGCAGAAACGACATTCTCCCAATTGTGTCCACCGCCTCGACTGCGAGGGATCACATGGTCAATCGATGTTGCAGGCGCTGAACAGTAAACGCACCGTCCGCCATCGCGAGCAAATATTGCACGGCGAGACAGCGGAACTGAGTGACGGTATGGAATACGAACAAATTTGTTGAGGCGAACAACTGATGGCAATGAAATCTCGCCACCTGCAAAACGCAAAACATCGCCGGAATCTTCAACCATTGTTGCTCTGTGATTGAGAACTAAAATGAGCGCGCGACGATCCGTAATGACACCCAATGGTTCATATGTGGCATTGAGAACAAGTGTGCGCGACATAAATCGCTCCCGATCTGGCGCGTGGCTCGCGCCGATTGGTTTATCTTGCACCAAAACACCCGACCTCGTGGGTATTGAAGAGCGGTATTTAGGTGACATTTTGGATAAAGTTTTGCCATCATGAATGAAACTATGCGTAATTTCTTAGACTGGATGGCGGGAACCCCCCTTCGAGTACTGACCATCATCGTGGCCGCAGTCCTGATCCAAGGTTTTGGCTCGAGAGCAATAGTTCGAGCTATGCAGAAATTAGCCTCAGTCGATCTGGTTCCAGGCCCGCGCAACATCGTTGCCCGCCAAAAGGAACGTGCAAGCACGATAGGTGGAGTTCTGACCGCATCGCTCAAAGCAACTACATGGATCGTCGCAAGCGCAATGGCGCTTGGAGAGTTTGGTTTTGATCTAGGTCCACTTATTGCATCTGCCGGAATTGTCGGCGTTGCCTTGGGTCTTGGTGCGCAAACTTTGGTTCGCGATATCTTGTCTGGAATCTTTATGTTGATTGAAGATCAGTACGGTGTCGGAGATTCAATATCAGTTCTAGATGTTGAAGGTGTTGTCGAAAAGGTCGGATTACGTGTTACAACTGTTCGCGATGGTCAAGGAACTTTGTGGTACTTGCGCAATGGAGAAATTTTAAAGGTTGGAAATCAATCTCAATCAGGTTGATTTACTAAAGAATTTGCGGCCATCTCTAGATAACTCCACAGCTCGCCTTTAAGCACCGCATCGATCTCCACACCATCTACAGCTTTGTGCATTGCATTGAGCCAAGCATCTCGAGCATCCTGCGTAATTGGAAACTCAGCGTGACGCATTCGCAAGCGTGGATGGCCCCGATTTTCTTGATATGTGCTTGGTCCGCCCCAGTACTGTTCTAAAAACCATTGCAAACGTTGGGCAGCACCTTTCATATCTATTTCAGGATACATCGGACGCAAAATTGGATCGGTAGCAACTACAGCGTAAAATTGTGAGACAAGATCTGCGAAGAACTTTTCTCCGCCAACTTGCTCATAGAAGTTGCTCATGGCTAAAGGCTAGCGGATTTTAAGAGAACGAACTCCAAGTACCAGTACTGGAATCGCTGCAAAGAAGCAAAGCCATCCGTAACTCAGTGTTCCAATAATCACACCGGCAAGTGCGCCACCACCAGCGCCAGAAAGGTTCATTACTAAATCACTTGCACCTTGTGAAGATGCTTTAAAGGCTGGTTCTACGCTTTCTGAAAGCAAGGCGGATCCTGCGATCAATGTGCAAGACCAACCCAAGCCAAGTAAGAACAATCCAACACCAAGTGTGTAAGCATCATCGGCACGTGCAAAACCTGAAATAACGGTTGAAAGTAAAAGAATTACAAGTCCTATTTGAATAACTCGAACCCGACCTAAGCGATCGCTGAGCGAACCAACCAATGGGGAAAATGCGTACATACCTAAAACATGGATGCTGATTACCAAACCAATAATTGTTAAGGTGACATCAACATGTGCCATGTGTACGGGTGTCATCACCATTACCGAAACCATTGCAACGTGACCAATTGCAATTGAAAGAATTGCAAAAAGCGCACTCGGGTTGCTGCTGATATGAGCAAGGGCTTTCTTTGTTGAACCCTTCTCTCTGGTGGTCACCGACTCTTTATTTGCAACTAAGTATGGATCTGGCTTTAGGAATAAAAAGATCACTACGGTCGCCAACGTCAGCGTTACAGCTGAAATTAAATATGGTCCGACTAAACGAGGTAGCCCAAAGTTTTCTGCAAGATTACCTGCAGGCTGCATGAGGTTTGGGCCGGTCACCGCACCAATAGTTGAACCCCATACAACAAAGGAAAGTTGCTTTGCACGTGTCTGATCCGTGGCTAAATCGATTGCCGCAAAACGTGCTTGGTATCCAGCCGCTGCAGCCGCACCTACCAAAAATGTGCCAGTCAACATTAAAAAGATATTGCTTAGGGAGCCACCAAGAATTGCGAAGAGTGAACCAATAGCACCCGAGGTATAGCCAACTGATAAAGCAAGTCGACGTCCACCTTTAGATGTAAGCCGTGCGAGAGGAAGTGCCAATGCAGCTGCTCCCAGTACAGCGCTAGTTTGCGCCAACCCAGCTAAGGTTTCGGAATCTGTAATTGAAGAGACAAGCAGCGAGCCAGCAGCAACAGTCCCTGCAACTCCGACGCCACTTAAAACCTGCGCTGCAGCAAGGGTCTTAACGACCCTTCGCTGCACCACTGAATTTGGCATTAAGGAACCAGTCGCAACCAAACAGCTGTGTCGGTCGGCAATGTATGTCCTGTAACCGGACCACTTGCAACCAAAATCTGACTGTTGCTCGGAAGTTGTATCGCTGCACCAAAGTTGATGTAGCAAGCAAAATCTCCGGGACGTTCAAATGCAACAACATCTTTGCCCGCTTCAATCCACTCCATCGGTCCATCACCAAGACCTGACTCTTGCTTTCGCAGAGCTAAAGCTTCTCGGTACATAGAGAGAGTTGAACCTTCGACACCATCTTGGCTATCAACGGAGTAATTGCCCCACCATGATGATTGTGGCAACCACGCCTGTTCAGGTTTCAATGCTTCATTAGATGAAAAACCAAATGCGCCCGCTGGATCTGATGACCATGGAATTGGAACTCGGCAACCATCGCGGCCGCGATCTTGGTATCCACTCATCTTCCAACGAGGATCAGTTAAGCGATCCTCTGGAATATCGCGAACTTCTGGAACTGCTAACTCTTCACCTTGGTACAAATACGTTCCGCCAGGAAGTGCAAGAGTCATCAAAGTTGCACTTCGTGCTCGCAATGTTCCGCGGGCAATATTGAGCTTCTTTGGATCTCCCTGACGTGAAAAAGTTGTGTCTCCGTGATTTGTAAGTCCAAGATCTAGACGATCGACAGAACGAACAACGTCGTGGTTGTTAAATACCCATGATGTCGGTGCGCCAACTTCGGCCAAAGCATCGATTGAGTTATCAATCTTCTTCTTGATCTCTTCTGCATCCCAGAGAGTTGTTAACATTTCAAAGTTAAATGAGTTCTGAAGCTCATCTGGACGTACATATCGAGCGATACGTGAAGCTGGACTTACCCATGCTTCTGCAACCGCCATACGATCTCCAGGATAAGAGTCAAAGATTTTGCGCCATGAACGATAAATATCGTGGACACCTTCTTGATCCCAGAATGGCTTATGTTCAGTGCCAAGCATCGTTGCCGCAGGATCTTTTCTAATATCAGGTAATCCTGCTTCTTTGATCATTCCATGTGCAACATCGATACGGAATCCATCGACGCCTCGATCTAACCAAAACTTCAGTACATCTTCTAGGTGTGTACGAATCTCTGGGTTCTCCCAATTGAGATCTGGTTGCTCAACTGCAAAAAGGTGTAAGTACCACTGACCTGGTTTTCCATCAGCTTCAATAACACGTTCCCATGCAGGTCCGCCAAAAACAGCTTCCCAGTTGTTAGGAGGCAGATCTCCATTTTCGCCTTTTCCGTCACGGAACATGTAGCGATCGCGTTCCTTTGATCCTGGTTTAGCGGCTAGCGCTTCCTGGAACCATTTGTGATCACTTGATGTGTGATTGGGAACAATGTCCACAATTAGCTTCATTCCAAAATCATGAGTCTCTTTAATTAACTGCTCTGCTTGGGCCAAAGTTCCATAATCAGGTTCGATATCCATGTAATCAGATACGTCATAACCATGA
This sequence comes from Candidatus Planktophila sp., assembly GCA_044355565.1. GTDB lineage: Bacteria > Actinomycetota > Actinomycetes > Nanopelagicales > Nanopelagicaceae > Planktophila. The sequence continues at coordinate 17,949 of JBIKXW010000023.1, forward strand.
TCATGTTGTGGAGATGGATACCAAGGAGAAATCCAGATTGCATCAATGCCCAGTGACTTCAAGTATGGAAGACGTGAACGAATTCCTTCTACATCTCCGATTCCGTCGCCATTTGAATCAGCAAATGATCGAGGATAGATCTGATAGGTAACCGCATCTCTCCACCAAGGACGCTCTTCTCGTGAGGCAATATGAGCCATTCTTATTTCTCCTCTTCAAGGTATTTAGTGAGGAAATCCCGCTCAGCATCATTGATGGGCCTTGATTTCTTTGTTTCCATTGAGACAGTTACCTGCACTGTTTTAACACGAGCCAATAACTCATCACCATTTTTCATCTCATATGTGATTCCAAATGAAGAGTTACCAACCTTATTAACCCAAATTTCTACATCGATGTATATATCTCCAGTGTAAATCGGAGCGATGAAATCAACTTCTGCTCGCGCTACAACCATTTCCAACATCTTGGACCAAGCAAAGCGGGCTTCTTGTGCATAGACAAGATAGGTCGCATTGTTTACATGACCAAAGGCATCGAGATCTCCCCAACGCACATACTGCTTATTCTGATATCTCATTAGCGAGTGAGCTTTCGGTATGTCATGCGGTGAGGGCGAGTTGCTTCAGAACCCAAACGTTCAATTTTGTTTGCCTCATAGCTCTCGAAGTTTCCTTCAAACCAGAACCACTTTGCATCACCTTCGTAGGCCAAGATGTGTGTTGCTACACGGTCGAGAAACCAACGATCGTGAGAGATCACAACTGCACACCCCGGAAATTCAAGTAGCGCGTTTTCCAATGAACCTAATGTTTCAACATCAAGATCGTTTGTTGGCTCATCAAGAAGCAGTAGGTTTCCACCTTGCTTCAGTGTTAACGCCAAGTTCAAACGGTTGCGCTCTCCTCCTGAAAGGATGCCAGCTGCTTTTTGTTGATCTGGACCTTTGAAACCAAAGCAGGAAACATAGGCGCGTGATGGCATTTCAACTTGGCCGACCTTAATAAAGTCATTGCCATCTGAAACAACCTCCCATAAGGATTTCTTTGGATCGATGCCACCGCGGCTCTGATCAACATATGAAATCTTTACTGTCTCACCGATTTTGACTGCACCTGAATCTGGCTCTTCCATACCCATTAAAGTCTTAAACAGCGTTGTTTTACCTGCACCATTGGGACCAATAATTCCAACGATTCCATTACGTGGCAGCGTAAATGAGAGATCTTCAATTAGTACACGATCTCCAAAGCCCTTTGTTAAGTTATTGACTTCAATAACAACATTTCCAAGACGTGGGCCAGGTGGAATCTGAATCTCTTCAAAGTCCAACTTACGCATCTTGTCTGCTTCTGCTGCCATCTCTTCATATCGTGCAAGACGAGCCTTTGATTTTGCTTGGCGACCCTTTGCATTTTGACGAACCCAATCAAGCTCTTCTGCTAAACGCTTGGCGCGCTTTGCATCCTTTTGACCTTCAACCTTCAAACGAGCTGCCTTTGTTTCCAGATAGGTCGAGTAATTTCCTTCATATGGATAAGCACGACCGCGATCGAGCTCAAGAATCCACTGTGCAACATTGTCCAAGAAGTATCTATCGTGAGTAATCGCTACAACAGCGCCGGCATACTTATTGAGATGCTGTTCTAGCCACAAAACAGATTCAGCATCCAAGTGGTTAGTAGGCTCATCAAGAAGCAAAAGATCTGGTGCTTGCAGTAACAACTTACATAAAGCTACGCGGCGCTTTTCTCCACCAGACAAAACAGAAACATCTGCATCGGGTGGTGGGCAACGAAGTGCATCCATCGCCTGTTCTAACTGTGAATCTAATTCCCACGCATTGCGATGATCCAGCTGCTCTTGAAGATTTCCCATCTCAGATAACAACTTGTCGTAATCGGCATCTGGGTTAGCCATCTCTGCGCTAATCTCATCAAAGCGGGCAAGCATGGCAACGGTTTCCGCCACACCCTCTTTGACGTTATCAATAACATTTTTGGTTTCATCAAGATGTGGCTCCTGCAACAGGATTCCCACTGTGTAACCAGGGGTTAGATAGGCCTCACCATTTGAAGGTTGTTGTAAGCCGGCCATAATCTGCAAAACGGTGGACTTACCCGCTCCATTGGGACCGACCACGCCGATCTTGGCGCCTGGATAAAACATGATCGTGACATCATCAAGGATGACCTTGTCACCGTGCGCTTTACGCGCCTTCTTCATCGTATAAATGAACTCAGCCATGGGATGAAACCTTAGTGGTTGTGAGCGGTAGACTTGGCATTACGACCCTCCTACAAGCG
>JBIKXW010000024.1:0-19931 GCA_044355565.1 Candidatus Planktophila sp.
AGATCGTGGCCGAGATTGTCCAAGACCGCGTCCACGATATTACGAGGACTTGCTGAAACTAATGCTGTTTTAACTCCATGAAATTGCAGTTGACGCACGAGTTCAACAGCACCAGGCATAGTTGGTGTATTCCCTCGCATCTTTGCTGCTTGGGTATCGATGATCGCCTGTGTGAAGAACTGGGGAGATTCGGCGTTATTGCACTTTTCATGCATGTACTCGCCGACCCGTGACAACGGTCCACCGAGACAAGCAATCTGATCCTCTTCAAGCCAGGTATATCCGTAGGGTTTAGTAACCTCGATTTCGGATTGAAGCCACTCTGGCTCGGAGTCAACCATCAAGCCATCCATGTCAAAGAAAACCGCTTCAAAAAAACTCATTTATCCCTCAATTTGCGTTGAAGTACTTTGCTTCAGGGTGATGGACGATGATTGCAGAGGTGGATTGTTCAGGGTGTAACTGGAACTCCTCTGAAAGTTCTACACCAATTCGGGATGGATCTAACAGCTCGCACAGTTGAACCTGTTGCTCGAGATCAGGGCATGCAGGATAACCAAATGAGTATCGCGATCCTCTATACCCTTGATCGAGAATGCCTTGCAGGTCAGAGGAGTCATCCCCCTTCACAGCAAGCTCTTCGCGGATACGTGCATGCCAGTGTTCAGCAAGACTCTCAGTTAACTGTACAGAAAGACCATGAAGCTCCAAATACTCGCGATAGTTATTGGCTGCGAAAAGTTTTGCAGCTGCCTCGCTTACGGTAGATCCCATGGTGACTACATGAAAAGCTACAACATCTGTCTTACCTGATTCCTTTGATGCAAAAAAATCACTAATGCATAGACGGCGATCGCGAGTTTGGCGAGGGAAGGAAAAGCGAGTTCGCTCCCTACCTTTCAGTTCTCCTTCATGGTGCAAAATTACAAGATCATTACCCTCGCTGTAGCAAGGAAAGTATCCATAAACCACGGCAGCGTTAAGCCATCCATTGGCCTGAACCTCATTTAAAAGCGAACGTAAGCGAGGACGACCTTCACTTTCCACCATAGATTCATATTCGCCGCGGTTACCCTTCAACCCCCACTGACCAACAAAAAGGGCACGCTCATCAAGCATCCCCGCATAATCGCTGAGTTGAATTCCTTTAACAACACGTGAACCGAAAAATGGTGGCGTTGGAATTTCTACATCAACTGCAACATCGCTACGAGTTGTATCTATCGCAACCTCTTCGCTCTTGACACGCGTATTGGCTACCTTGCGCTCACGCAGAGCTGGAAGCGCTGCACCCGGCTCACCTCTTTTAACCGCCATGATCGCATCCATAAGTCGCAAACCTTCAAAGGCATCACGTGCATATCGAACCTCACCGGGAAACAGCGCGGCTAGATCCTGCTCAACATAAGCCCTTGTGAGGGCAGCGCCGCCAAGAACAATCGGCCACTTCTGATCTAATCCTCGCGCGGTGATCTCCTGAAGGTTTTCCTTCATGATCACGGTTGACTTTACTAGCAACCCGCTCATACCAATCGCATCGGCATTTGATTCTGTCGCACCATCAATTATCTGGTTAATAGTTTGCTTGATTCCGATGTTTACAACTCTGTAGCCATTGTTAGTCAAAATAATGTCGACGAGATTCTTGCCAATGTCATGGACATCGCCCTTTACCGTGGCAAGCAACATGGTTCCACGGCCTTCATCTCCGGTTTTTTCCATGAATGGCTCAAGAATTGCAACCGCGGTCTTCATCACCTCAGCACTTTGCAGAACAAAGGGAAGTTGCATCTCGCCTTTACCAAACAACTCTCCCACAACCTTCATTCCTTCAAGCAGATGGCTATTGATGATTTCAAGTGGTGGCATGCCTGAAGCCATTGCCTCCTTGAGATCATCCTCTAAGCCAACCTTTTCACCATCAATAATTCTGCGTTGTAGTCGATCAAAAAGTGGCAAGGCAGCTAATGCTTCAGCTCGTGCATTTTTACTGGTGGCTAGTTCGACACCGTCAAAAAGCTGAAGAAATTCTTGAAGCGGGTCATAAGTACATTCATCGCCGTCAAATGTACGACGATCATAAATAAGATCAAGGGCTACCTGCCGTTGGCGTTCTTCTATTCGTGCCATAGGTGTAATTTTTGAAGGGTGGACTATCGCAGAATCAAGACCTGCCTGAACACACTCATGCAGAAAGACGGAGTTTAGAACGACTCGGGCTGCAGCGTTGAGTCCGAAGGAGACATTGCTGACGCCCAAGGTGGTCTGCACATCTGGGAATTCAGCTTTTAACTGACGAATCGCATTGATTGTTTCAATTCCATCTTTTCGAGTCTCTTCTTGACCGGTTGCAATTGGAAATGTGAGGCAATCAATCAGAATGTCCCCAACATTCATTCCCCAATTGTCATGTAAATCTTTGATCAGCCTACGGGCAACACGTAACTTCCATTCAGCATCACGTGCTTGTCCCTCTTCATCTATGGTCAAGGCAACAACGCTTGCACCGTGCTCTTTTACTAAGGGCATGATCTTGGAAAATCGTGATGTAGGGCCATCTCCATCCTCGTAATTGACAGAGTTGATGACGCATCGTCCACCTAAGTGTTCTAAGCCAGCTTTTAATACAGCAGGTTCTGTGGAATCAAGGACAATCGGTAAAGTGCTAGCAGTTGCAAAACGTGAAGCTAGCTGGCTCATATCAGAAGCTCCATCACGCCCAACATAATCAACAGAAAGATCCAACATATGAGCACCATCGCGAATTTGGTCGCGTGCTATCTCAACACACTTTTCCCAATCTTCAGCCAATAAGGCATCCCTAAATGCACGAGATCCATTTGCATTGGTACGTTCACCAATTGCAAGATATGTCTTATCCTGTCTAAAGGGGACGTATTGATACAACGAAGATGCACCTGGATCGAGATCAGGTGTTCGAGGAGTTATTGTCTTCCCGCTCACCTTTTTAACTACAGCTGATAAATGTTGAGGTGTAGTACCGCAGCAGCCTCCCACGAGAGAAATTCCGTACTCATCGATGAAGCCATCTAATGCTGTAGCCAGATCTTCAGGACCCAAGGGATATGAAGCACCATTAGCACCCAGAACAGGTAATCCTGCGTTTGGCATAACAGAGATTGCAATTTTGGCGTTCTTGCTGAGGTAGCGAAGATGTTCCGACATTTCCGTTGGACCAGTTGCACAGTTAAGTCCGATCAGGTCTATCCCCATCGGCTCTAGGGTATTTAACGCCGCTCCTATTTCGGAACCAAGAAGCATTGTTCCCGTTGTTTCAACGGTTACCTGGGCAATCAACACGATGTCACGATCGGTTTCATTAATTGCTTGACGGCATCCATTGACAGCCGCCTTCACCTGTAACAAATCCTGCGAAGTTTCCACTAGGAGCGCATCGCACCCTGAATCCGATAAGCCTTTAGCTGCTGTGTAATAAGCTGTCTTTAAATTCTCATAGGTTGTGTGACCTAGGCTGGGTAGTTTTGTTCCTGGACCCAAAGAACCTAAAACAAAACGAGGTTTATCCTTTGTTGAGAATGAGTCAGCGGCTTCTCGGGCTATCTTTCCGCCGGCAAATGCGAGCTCATAAATTCTCTCTTCTATTCCGTAATCGGCTAAATTGGACCAGTTGGCACCAAAGGTATTGGTTTCGATCGCGTCGACTCCCGCTGCTAAGTACTCATCATGAACTGAGCGAACAATGTCCGGCCTGCTGACATTAAGAATCTCGTTGCAGCCTTCATGGTTTTGAAAATCTTCTAGGGTGGGATTTGCGGCTTGAAGCATCGTACCCATAGCCCCATCGGCAACAACAACCCGCTGCGCCAAGGTTGTGCGCAGTAACCCTGGTTGCTTGATTGAGGTACTCATTTGCCCAAGGTTACCTTAAGGTTGCTTTCATGGAGATTCATCAGATTCCTCTCTTGCGAAATCCAGTCATGATCATGGCTTTCTCTGGCTGGAATGATGCAGCCGAGGCAGCATCAGGAGCTGTAGAGCACTTGTTATCTGGTTGGCAGGACAAGAGCGATGATGTTGTACCTGAATTAATTGCAGATGTTGAATCAGAGGATTACTACGATTTTCAGGTTAACAGGCCTGTTGTATCAATCGATGAAAGTCAGATACGGAGCATCACCTGGCCAACGACTCAAGTTTTTGGACTCTCAGTTCCATCGATGCCTAGAGATTTAGTAATTGTTACTGGTGTCGAACCCTCGATGCGTTGGAAGAGTTTTACCTCAGATCTTTTGGATTTAGCTGATGATCTAGAGGTTTCGCTCATAGTAACCCTTGGTTCTTTGCTAGCCGATACACCACATACTCGCCCGATAACTGTTACCAGCACTGGTGCACATCCTTCAATAGCCGCTCGTTTAGGTCTATCAATTTCTAAATACGAAGGCCCGACGGGAATATTGGGAATCATTCAAGATGGTTGCATGAGACGCGGAATTGATGCGATCTCATTGTGGGCGGCGGTTCCACACTACGCATCAAATGCACCCTCCCCCAAAGCAACCCTTGCCTTGATTAATACCTTGGAAGAATTCCTTGACATATCAATACCGTTATCTGACTTGCCCGAGACATCAGATCAATGGGAAAAAGATGTCAATGAATTAGCCGCTGAAGATGCTGAGGTTGCGGAGTATGTGAAAGCTCTTGAAGAAAGCAAAGATGCAGCAGAACTCCCAGATGTTTCTGGAGATAGTATTGCTAAAGAGTTCGAAAGATATCTGCGAAGACAGAAAGATAGTTAAAGGAGTAGCCCTAACAGCGAATCAAGAGCAACGCGAAGCTCAAATGCATCCCCGCCTTCCGAGCCCTGATTCGTTTTCAGACTCCAGGCATTGAGATCCGCTATTGCTGCAGGAGTATCTAAATCATTGCTCAGCGAATTAATGATCTCTTGAATGAGGCCAGCAGTCGGAGCAACTGAATTTTTGTTCAATGCATCTTTTAGGAAACCTAACTCCTGCTGTGCCTTAGTGAGTACATCATCACTCCACATACGATCGCTGTGGTAGTGATTAGACATCAACGCCCAACGAATCGCCATTGGATCAACACCTGCGGCAACAAGGCGAGAGACAAAGACCAGATTTCCCTTGCTCTTGCTCATCTTTTCGCCATCTAAGCCAATCATTCCGGCGTGAACGTAAGTTGCTGCTAGCTCTTTTCCTGTCAAAACGGCTGCCTGTGCGGCACACATTTCGTGATGAGGAAAGATCAGATCACTACCTCCACCTTGGATATCTATAAGTGTTTCATCACTACTTTGTGAAGTTAAATACTGGAGTGCTATAGCGGTACATTCGATATGCCAACCTGGTCTACCTAAGCCGAGGGATGAATCCCACCCTGGCTCTTGCGGTCTTTGACTCATCCACACTAAACAATCAAGTGGATTTGTCTTACCTCTACGAGCAGGATCTCCACCTCGCTCAGAGAAAATTGCGATCATTTGTTCATGAGATAGATGGGATCTTTGTGCAAAATTGGTGTCCATGTCGACGGAGAAATAAAGATCGGTGTCGACTGTATAAATACTCCCCTTACTTTCCAAAACTTTGATCGCGTCAACAACAAGTGGGATAGCTTCTACCGCTCCAATGTAATGAGCTGGTGGAATAACTCTAAGACTGACCATGTCACCGCGAAAAAGCTCGATTTGCTGGTGAGCTAAATCTTTCCAATCAACACCATCACGAATTGCCCGGTCCAATAACGGATCATCAATATCGGTAATGTTCTGAACATAATTAACATCAGCACCCGAAGCTCTGAGATAACGGTTGATAAGGTCAAAGGTGAGATAGGTGGCTGCGTGTCCTAAATGTGTTGAGTCATAAGGGGTTATTCCGCAGACATACATCCGATAGGTGCTTTTCTTCTGAACCGCTTTCAATTTTCCAGATGCTGTATCAGAGAGTTTGAGTTGGGGCAGATCCTGAGATCTTGTCAGGGTTGGAACATTCACCTGACTCCAAGATTTCATGTGCTTATCGTATTACCAAATTAGAAAGCCGGCCACGGGATAGCTGGCCAATCAGGGCTAGGTTCTGGAAATCTGCCTTCGAGAATCAATCTAGATATACGTTTCTGTGTTGCGGCGATTTCTTCTTGGGTTAGGTAGGGAGTGAGCATTGCGCCAAGTTCACCGGCAAGTAGAGCATCAGTTTTAGCGAGTAGTTTAACTTCTTCATCTGTGAAAGGTGCTTGAGACCATTGCCATAGAACCGTGCGTAGCTTGTCATCGACATGAAAAGTCACACCATGATCACATCCATAAATCTTTTCAAATGTGAGAGGTAACAAGTGGCCAATCTTTCGATCGGTGTTATTGATGATTGCATCGAAAAGCGCCATCGAACGAAGAGATGGATGATCAGTGGAAAAGAAGGCAGCAAGATCAATTGATTCGTCAATCGTGATCCACTCCTGAGCCATTCCTTCACCATAGGGGCCATCTCGGAGAACGGTCAGTGGAACGAGATCAAATCCAACTTCATTGCTAAGTAAATAGGCGGCGTACTCTCGATGCGCAAGACAGCCATCCGAAAAATCCCACAAGGGACGTTCCCCCGCGATAGGTTTATAAATACAAATCAACTCTTCATTGTTCAGTGATGATGTCGCATACAAAGTAGCGTTGGATGCATCAACTAATCGTCCACTAATGTGAAGTGCGCCATCACGCAAAATCTCTAACTTATCGTCGGTAGCCATTTGCCCTCGGACACAAGTGACCTCGTGGATCGATAGGAATTCCGCAGAATGGACAGGGCAAGCGACCAGCATTTACGAGAGCCTTAGAACGCATCGCAAAAGCAGCGGCCATCCCCAATGAGAAGTTGATTTCTAGGACGCTACCTTCGGATTTATCTTCATCATCTTCTAGTTCATATAGTTCGAGAACTACAAGCAGAGTTTCATCATTCCAGGCAAGAGATATAGCACCAACCTGAAACTCCTCATCAACTGGTGTTTCCAAGGGGGCATCATCGACTGCAATTGCTTCAACGATTGCTAAGGGGCTTGCCTTCCTTACTTCTGCGATCATCAAATCCAAGCGACTGGCGACCGCCAGCACCTGTGCTTTTTCCAAGGCAACGCTTATAACTCTATTGTCAGAGCGTGCCTGAATGAAGAAAGCACGTTCTCCCGGCTCGCCAATTGTTCCCGCGACGCAACGTTGTGGATTGGTAAAGGTGTATCTCATTTCCCGGAGCCGCCACCCAAAAGATTCTTGGAACGCTTTGGTGCTTGTAGTAAGTCTGTAATGACTGCGCGTGTGTCATTAACCAAAAGAACTCTTGGTTTAATCCCCGAATATTCGATGATTGAAACCGATGCTGGATCGATGATAATTCTCTGAAACTCATCTAGGTGCATTCCGAGCGCAGAGGCAAGTATTGATTTAATTACATCGCCATGACTGACGATTACCGCGGTTTTTGAATCAGGAAGTGCAGCTAATTGATGCACGACACTCATAGCCCTTGATTGCATCGCCGAAATACCTTCACCATCTGGAAAGTACATACGGCTTGGGGACTCCTGGACAGTCTTCCACTCCTTCTTTCGAGAAAGTACCCCAAGCTTCTTTCCACTCCAATTACCGTAATCAACCTCGTTGAGTAGAGGATCGATAATCGGCTGAAAATTGGGTGAATGATTCAAGACCACATCATTGAGCCATGGGCTAATAGTCTCAAAGCACCTTTCCATCGGCGAAACTCTCAACTGGGCAAGAGGAAAGTTTCCGAGACGATCAGAAAGTTGTTGCGACTGCATGACACCCTTTTCAGATAAATGAATATCGGGTAGTCGACCTGACAAAACCCCAGATGCATTTGAGGTGGAGTGGGCATGTCGGATTAAAACTAAACGCATACTGAAAGGCTATCGCAGCTTTTGGTACTCAGCCTTGCTAAGGTCGCCCCATGGAAAAGCGACGCTCCGGGACAAGCGGCTTAGCGCTCTCGCGCCTCGGTTTAGGAACGATGACCTGGGGACGCGATACCGATGAGATCGAAGCTGCAGATCAATGTAGAGCATTTCTCGATGCAGGTGGCAACTTTCTCGATACCGCTGCCACATATGGTGATGGAGACAGTGAAAGGGTAATTGGCGGATTGATCGGAACTCTATTCAATAGAGATGAAGTAATAATCGCTACAAAGGCCGGTTTAACATTTTCCGATGGGATACGAAAGGTGGATGCTTCGCGACATTCATTGATAGCTGAGTTGGATAAATCACTCAGTCGATTAGGCACTGATTTTGTCGATATCTGGCAGATCCACAATTGGGATGAATCAACACCTTTAGATGACACATTGTCCGCTCTCGACTACGCCTACACAACTGGTCGCGCCCGTTATGTTGGCGTTAGCAACTACTCTGGTTGGCAGATTGCAAGAGCTGCAACCAAGCAACAATCGAATTCCATGAAGGCTCCCCTGACCTCTGTTCAAGGCGAGTACTCATTGTTAAATCGCAGCGCAGAGTATGAAGTGATCGATGCTTCAATTGAATGTGGTTTGGGATTCTTGGCCTGGGCACCATTGGCACGTGGAGTTCTCACCGGGAAATATCGCAAAGGTGTTCCAAGTGATTCTCGCGGTGCTGCCCCACACTTTGCAAAACATATTGAGCCGTACTTAGATGCACGCTCTTCCAAAATTGTTGAAGCTGTAGCAGTGGCTGCGGAGGGGCTTGGATTTTCTCCTTTGGAGGTTGCTCTCGCGTGGGTGCGTGATGCACCAGGTGTCACCAGCTCTCTTATTGGTGCCAGAACTGGCGCACAACTGCGCGGAGTTTTAAAGAGTGAAGAGATTTCCCTGCCCGATATTGTTCGAACAGCGTTAGATGAGATTAGCCTTTAGGCGTTTTCTAGAAAATCCTTCAACACGCGAGTTCCAAAAGTAAGGCCTTCAATAGGAACACGCTCATCAACTCCGTGGAACATAGCCATAAAGTTAAAGTCGGCATCTAACTTCAAGGGTGAGAAGCCATATCCAATGATTCCCAAATCAGCTAGTGCTTTATTGTCTGTACCACCGCTCATCACGTAGGGAACTGGAATAGCTACTGAATCCTCCTTAATCAGTGCGTTGCACATCGCATCGACGAGATCGCCCTCGAATGGAACCTCCAGCGCCTTGTCTCGAGTAATTGTTTCAACGGTGATGTTTTCACCGATCAAGGTTTTGATTGTCGAGTTAAGTTCATCCTCAAACCCCGGAATGAAACGACCATCAATTGTTGCTGTTGCAGATCCTGGAATTACATTTGCCTTATACCCCGCACCAAGCATCGTGGGATTGGCGGTATTTTGCAGCGTTGCCCCGATCATGCTGGATGCAAATCCGATCTCCTTTAGTAAAGGTCGTAGATCTTCTTCGTTATAGGGCTTGCCTGTCTCCTCTGCGATTCGCTTGAAGAAAGCTTTTACTGTTTTGCTGTAGCGCTGTGGCCATTCATACTTTCCAATTTTCGCAACCGCTTCGGATAAACGAGTGATCGCGTTCTCTTCATTCATCATCGAACCATGACCAGCGCGACCATCAGCTGTCAGGCGCATCCAGTGAATTCCTTTTTCCGCAGTTTCAATTAAGTAAAGACGCTTACCTCCAGCGACAGTAACTGAAAAGCCACCAACTTCAGAGACTGCCTCTGTGCATCCTGCAAAAACTTCGGGATGTTCCTTCACCATGTAATGGGAGCCATAGACACTGCCAGCTTCCTCGTCAGCGAAGAATGCTAAGACGATATCTCTTTCTGGAACGTATCCTGATCGTGCCCAATCACGAACAGTCGCAAGGATCATCGCATCCATGTTTTTCATATCAACGGCACCACGGCCCCAGATGAAACCATCTTTGATAATCGCGCCAAATGGATCCACAGACCAATCATCTGCATTCACAGGAACAACATCGATATGTCCATGCACGACCAAACCTGGACGATCTGCGTTTTTTCCTTTTATGCGAGCAATAACATTGCATCGGCCTGGAGCAGATTCGTAAATTGTTGGCTCGATACCCACCTCAGATAACAAATGAGCAACATATTCAGCAACCGCTTTTTCATCTCCCTTTCCATCTCCGAAGTTCACACTCGGGATACGGATTAGCTCCTGACAGATACGGATTGCTTCTAATTCAAGTTCTGTGTGTGTAGTACTCATTTCGCTATTCTTGCACCCAATTGCTATCCTTTCCCATCACTTAGTCCGGGTGGCGGAATTGGCAGACGCGCTAGCTTGAGGTGTTAGTTCCCGCAAGGGATTAGGGGTTCAAGTCCCCTCTCGGACACATGAATATCGATGATGCTCTCGCGCTCATCCGTGAAATCCCCGACTACCCGCAACCCGGAATACGTTTCCAAGATATAACTCCACTATTGGCTAACGGCGAAGCATTTGCTGCCATTACCGAAAACTTTGCGGAGTATGCAGACTCATCCACTCTGGTAGCCGGAATCGAAGCACGGGGATTTATCTTTGCCTCAGCTGTCGCTAACCAACTTCGCAGTGGATTCGTGCCCATTCGCAAAGCGGGAAAACTTCCCCACTTAACAATTTCTGAGAGTTATGGCCTCGAATATGGTGATGACACCTTGGAGCTGCACATCGATGCGATCGCAACTGGTGCAAAGGTTGTCTTGATAGATGATGTTCTAGCTACTGGTGGAACAATTGCTGCCGCTATTGAACTTATTCAACGTTTAGATGGCCAAGTGGTTCATGTTTTGGCACTTCTTGAAATTGATGGTTTACCCGGAAGAGAAAGACTCAAGGAGAAATATCCGCATATCCCGGTTACTTCACTGGTAGTTTCTTAGTAATGCGCATCTTGCAAATTCAAGGATTGCGAGCCTTAGCCGCTCTCCTTGTAACGATATTTCACGCCCGACTCATGCCAGGCGGTTTCATCGGCGTTGACATTTTCTATGTCATTTCAGGTTACCTAATCACCGGTCTCATACTCAGAGAAATAGAAAAAACTGGCCGATTAGACCTTAGCGCTTTTTATCAAAGACGTATAAAGCGTTTATTGCCTACCTCCGTATTTGTCCTGTTCGTGACAGCCATAGTTGGAATGTTTGTCCTTCCGGCGATAACTCGTGATGCTCTCGGACGAGACCTCTTCGCCGCCGCGGCTTACATCTCAAACTATCTTTTTGCGTGGTGGCAAAATGATTACCAAAATTTAAATGCGACTCCCTCACCTTTTATTCATTATTGGTCATTGGCTGTTGAGGAACAGTTCTATGTCGTATGGCCCGTATTTATTTTGATCCTGTCCCGTTACGGGAAAAAAGCGATATTTAATGGTGTTGCACTTGTCACCGGTGCCTCCTTACTTTTCTCAATCTATCTAACTCAAGCTTCACCTATATGGGCCTTCTACTCACTTCCTACTCGCGCCTGGGAGTTAGGAGTCGGAGCGCTTTTGCTCTTTGTGCCTGAAAGGTTTTTACGCAATAGATACTTTCCCTGGCTTGGCGTATTGGGAATCTTCTTTGCCTCTATCCAGTTTGATGAGGGCACCGCTTTTCCAGGTACCAACGCCTTAATACCCGTCATCGCGACCGCAGTATTAATCGGAACAATTCCAATTTGGCCTCGCTTTTTTAATGATTTGAGCAACAACCGATTGTCTCAATGGCTAGGGGCAATCTCTTATCCTCTATACCTCTGGCACTGGCCAGCTTTGGTGCTTCCGAGTGCAGCTCTGGATCGACCGCTGAGAATTCGTGAAAGATTGTTGTGCATCATTTTAACTGTAGTACTTGCACATTTCACCACGAAGTACATTGAACAACCACTACGCCACCGTAATTTTTCAGCAAAGAAAACTTATGGCTTCTTTGCTTCTACTACCGCAATATCCCTTATCGCTGCCTTCGCAATTGTTTCATCTTCGTCAAATCTCATTAAAGTTGATGGGACAGATTACAAATTCAATCTTCAAAAGGTTATAGCCAAACCCGCTATTTATGGAGATGGGTGTCATGTCAACTACGGTAAAAATGAATCTGGAGAATGTCTCTATGGCGATGTGAAATCCGATCGCACAATAGTTCTCTACGGAGATTCGCACGCAGCTCAATGGTTCCCCTCACTTGAAATAATCGCTTCAAGGAATGGGTATCGCCTGATTTCTCTTACAAAATCAGCTTGTTCATCAGTTGAAGCACCTAGGGAAAATCAAGGCGCTTTCAATAACTCTGAATGTAATGAATGGCGCAAAAACTCTATTGAGAGAATCAAACAAATTGAGCCGTATGCGGTCATAGTCAGCAGTTTCCAGTATTTCAACCCACCTTCCTATGTTAAGGATCGCGATGCATGGTGGCGAGATGGTCAACAATTGTTGTTGGCAAATCTCAAGGGATCATCTAAAAACCTCATCTACATCAGCGATACTCCACACCCACAGAGTGATATTCCAAACTGTCTAGCCTCACGAAACTCTCAAAAGTGCGATACATCAGAGAAAACACCAAATCTGATTATTGATGGCTTCTCTCAGATAGATCCCACACCTTGGTTGTGCACAGAGTTCTGTCCCGCCATTCAGGATGGATATGTCGTGTATCGGGATGCTTCTCACATCTCCGTAGATGCAGCTGTCGGCCTTACAGATAAGTTGGAGTTAGTCTTGAAGGATAAAGGGCTATTCCGCTAGAGCTATGGCAAGATGCGCTCCATGGCTGAACTGATCTATTACTGCGGCACCATGGATAGCGGTAAATCCACCTTGGCCCTTCAAACCGCGCACAATCATCAGAGCCGTGGACGAACCGGACTGATCTTTACTAATAAGGATCGTGCCGGTTCGGGAGTCATCTCATCTCGCTTAGGATTATCTAGTCCTGCCATAGAGGTGTTCCCCGAATTAGATATACACAAGATGGTCGTCGATAAGTTGTCTATGGGCGAAAGAGTCGATTACATCATTTGTGATGAAGCTCAATTTTACGAGTCGGCGCAAATCGATCAGTTAGCTCGAGTAGTAGATGGTTTAGGCATCGATGTATTCGCATTCGGAATTCTTGCTGATTTTAGAACCAAACTCTTTCCAGGATCTGCTCGATTAGTTGAGTTGGCAGATCGCGTTAATACTTTGCAGGTAGAGGCTTTGTGTTGGTGCGGTGCTAGAGCAACACATAACGCACGCACGGTAGGTGGAGTTATGGTCGTCGAAGGTGAGCAGGTTGTCGTTGGTGATGTCGCACCTGGCGCAGAGGTTGCTTATGAAGTTTTATGCCGGCGACACCACATGAGACAGGTAACCGCAGGCGCATCTCGTGCGGCCCACACTTCTTCCCTACCTCTACCCTTTAAGGAGTAGGTGCTGAATCTCCCTAAATACTGTGAACCAGCAACGCTAAAATTGGTGCGATAAATAAGGCCGGCAAAAGATTTCCAACAGAAACACTTTTTACATTAAGCAACTTAAGTGCAATACAGATCAACATAATTCCACCAACGATGGTCATTGCATCTATTTGATAACCAGCCAATACTTCGCCCAGGCCAAGGCCAACCAAGGTCCATGCTCCCTGATAGATACCAACCGGTAACGCGGAAACCGCAACTCCCCAACCCAGGGAAGTAGCAAAAGCCATAGCTGCAAAAAAGTCAAGTGTGCTTTTCAAAACTAGTTGATCAATACCTGTACCCATACCATCGCTAATACTTCCGAGAATAGCTAAGGGCCCAATAGCAAAAAGTAATGATGCGGCGACAAAGCCTTCAACAAATGAGGAATCTGAAGATGCCTTGAACTTTATTCGGAGGTTCTCCCCCAGTGCGTCCAGTCTGTTTTCAAGTTTAAGCGCTGATCCGATAAGTCCACCGATAAGCAAAGAACCGAGAACAACAAGCAATGTCCAACCTTGAGGCAATGCTTCTGTATACCGACTCGACCATAAAGGTATGAGTGCTGAAGCCGCGCCGAGCAAAGTTACCAATCCCAAAACATCGGTTAATAGAGTTCGAGTTCGAATAGGCATTTTGTTTCCGACTAAAACACCAAGTGATGCACCTGAAATAATGGTGATGATATTGATGATTGTGCCTGCGCCAGGAAACATTTGCTGATTATACTCATGCAGTGTCCAATCCATTCCTTGAGTTCTTACGCCCTCATAAGACAGTTCCCCAAACACCTTGGACAGCAAAATCGCGATGGGATCTCAATCCATCTCGCACCGGAGTTCTCTTCTTTGGATTATTCATCTTTGGTCTCGGTGATTCACTCTTGATTCAAAGCACGATAGGAAACGCACCATGGTCTGTACTCGCTCAAGGGGTCTCTGATCAATTAGATATAACGATGGGTTGGTCGACTTTTGCGATCAGTACCTTGGTCTTGCTTCTCTGGATTCCACTAAGAGAAAGACCTGGATTTGGAACCATTTCAAATATCGTGGTCATAGCAGCTGCGATACAAATAGGTGTTTCCTTTTTTCCTCAGCAAAGCAATTACCTCGTTGGCGTTATTTATTGTTTGCTTGGAATTGCGATGGTGGGTTTTGGCTCCGCCCTTTACATCACCTGTGGCCTGGGCCCAGGGCCCCGCGATGGATTAATGACAGCCCTGCACAACAGAAGTGGGATCAGGATTGGCCGAGTGCGTCTAGGAATCGAAGGATCGGTGTTAGTGGCCGGATGGCTCCTAGGTGGAACCGTAGGCCTCGGAACGCTGCTCTTTGCCCTCCTGATAGGACAATCGATCGCAGTTTCTCTGGGAGTCGTTTCTCGAATTACCGCCAAGTAGCGCGTAGGCTCTCACTATCTTCCCAGGGTTGTGCGCCCTATCGCACACGGGGTCGCAAACACCCCCGTTAACAAAATTAGAAGGGCACTACTTCATGCTGGATTCATACTTCAAAATCTCAGAACGGGGCTCATCAATCGCCCAAGAGGTTCGAGGCGGACTCGTAACCTTCTTCACGATGGCTTACATCGTTGCACTTAACCCAATTATCTTGGCGTACTCGCCAGATGCAAATGGACAGTTCTTGTTTGGTGGAGCGCAACCTGCACCTGCAATGGTTGCAGCAACAACAGCGCTCGTTGCTGGTGTTCTAACCATCCTGATGGGTTCTATCGCTAACTACCCATTGGCCCTTGCGACAGGTCTTGGTCTCAACACATTTGTTGCAGTTGGTATCGCTTCCCAGATGTCATGGGCAGCAGCAATGGGCCTTGTTGTTCTTGAAGGTCTAATCATTTTGGTATTGGTTCTAACAGGCTTCCGTGTGGCGGTTTTCAAGGCGGTTCCACCACAGATCAAGATTGCGATCTCAGTTGGTATTGGCCTTTTCATCGCGCTTATTGGTCTAGTTGACGCAGGCTTCGTACGTCGTACAGCGAGCGGTCCAGTCCCAGTAGGTCTAGGCGTGAATGGAAATCTTGTTGGTTGGCCAACAGTTGTATTCGTTTTTGGAACTCTTTTGATCATCGGACTTATGGTTCGCAAGGTCAAGGGTGCAATCCTTATCGGAATCGGTACGGCAACGGTTTTGGCGATCATCATCCAAAGAATGTTCAACATTGCACCTAACTTCACTCCTGGCAACCCTCCAACAATTGTTGATGGTGGTTGGCAGCTAGGTATTCCTTCGATTCCTAAGGAAGTTGTTGCGGTACCAGAGTTTGATTTCACCGGTCAGTTTGATCTATTCGGCGCATTTAGCGTTGATAATGTTTCATTGATTGCAGCAATCCTTCTTCTATTCACACTATTGCTTTCTGATTTCTTCGACACTGTTGGAACAGTTACAGCAATCGGTCACGAATCAGGTCTTGCTGATAAGGATGGAAATGTAGATAACATCCAGAAGATACTTTTGGTTGACTCTGTAGCAGCTGCTGCAGGTGGTGCCGCAGGTATTTCTTCAAATACGAGCTACATTGAATCAGCTTCAGGTGTTGGAGAAGGTGCTCGCACAGGTCTTGCTTCAATCGTTACTGGAGTTGCATTCCTTTTAACAACCTTCTTGGCTCCCCTTGTAGCAATCATCCCTTACGAGGCTGCTACACCTGCTTTGATCATTGTCGGCTTCCTCATGATGTCTCAGATCAAGAACATTGATTGGGATGACATGGGTATTGGAGTCCCAGCATTCCTAACAATTATCTTGATGCCTTTCACCTACAACATCTCAGTAGGTATCGGCGCAGGTTTCATTACACATGTTGTAATCCGCCTGGTTCAGGGTCGTGGCAAGGAAGTTCATCCACTGATGTACTTGGTATCAGGCTTATTCGTGATCTACTTCTTATCTTCACCAATCAACTCTTGGCTTGGATAAGTACGCTTATAGAAAAGGCCCTCGGGAAACCGGGGGCCTTTTCAATTACCAGGTAATTTCTTTCAAACCTTTTTCTCGAAGCTTTGTATTGATTTTTGAAAAAGGCAGAGAGCCGAAGAATCCTCGGTGGGCAGATAATGGACTTGGATGAACCGATGAGATAACAGATTCCTCTTTGAAGTACTTCTTGAGCTCCAGCGCGGAACTCCCCCACAAAACTGCAATGACATCTCTATCTCCAAGTAGCTGTGCAACTGTCTCAGTGATTTTCTGCCAACCCAACTTTTCATGTGCAAGAGATTTTCCAACTTCCGTGCTCAGAATGCGATTTATGAGCATTACACCCTGATCGGCCCAATCACTCAAATCACCATTAGTTCGGACAACTCCAAGGTCGGCTTCCAACTCTTTGTAAATATTGCGAAGCGATGGGGGCAGCCTTGTTACTGATGCATCAACCGAGAAAGCCAGACCATGTGCGTGTCCTTCGGTGGGGTATGGATCTTGGCCAAAGATGACTACACGCGTTGATTCAATTGGTTTTGAAAGTGCCCTAAAAATAAAACTGTATCCGGGTGCAACATCTTGGCCAAAAAGTGAACTGTCGATGTGCTCAATCAAATCCTTATGGGGTGTTAACTCGATCTGCCACTGAGGATGTAATTGATCAAATAGCCGCACGTGCGAAGTACCGACCCGACTCAGGTGTCACGGTGATCGAGGTTCCAAACACAGCTGAAACATGTTCCGAAGTAATAACTTGATCAACAGGTCCCGAGACCGCTATCGATCCATCCTTAATCAGCAATGCGTGTGTTGTGCCAACGGGTATCTCTTCAATGTGATGGGTGACGAGGATCGTCGCCGGAGACAATGGATCGGCGGAAAAATTGGCAAATCGCTTTAACAAATCTTCACGACCACCAAGATCCAAACCTGCTGCAGGCTCATCCAATAGAAGTAGTTCAGGATCGGTCATAAGTGCGCGAGAGATTTGTACCCGCTTCTTTTCGCCTTCGCTCAGTGTTCCGTAGAGACGATCGCCTAGTTCGCGAACCCCGAAGTTGGTTAAGAGCGCCATGGCACGAGACTCATCCCAAAGATCGTAACTCTCATTCCAACGACCCAAAATTGCATAGGCAGCGGTCAAGACGACATCTTTGACTGTTTCATCATGAGGGATATCTTCGGCGATCACAGAACCACACAAGCCAATACGAGTTCTCAGTTCGAAGAGGTCTACCTTCCCCATCTCCTTATCCAGCACTGTAACTGTGCCCTGAGTTGGGAATGTCTTGGTTGATAAAATTTGCAGAAGCGTTGATTTGCCTGCGCCATTTGGACCAAGAACTACCCAGCGCTCACCATGGTTAATAGCAAAGTTGATTGGACCCAAAATAACCCGGTCACCTCGCCGAACGGAGACCTCACGTAGAGACAAAACTGAGCTACTCATAGATGCAAAAGATACTGGGTCTTGCACGAGATGAGGCGCAAACCTCACCTAAAGCATTGGTGATTCACGATAACCTTGCCTTCTTATGACACAAGAGACCAAAAATCAGCAGATTTTTTCCGGCTTGATCCTTCTTACCAGCGAGGATAAAGCAGGACTTGCCGACTCGCTCTTCGAGGCGCTTTCTCCATTTGCTGTCGCGGTCATTGATATAGACCAAATTATTATCAAAGGGAGATTGTTTCTTACCCTTCAAATTTCATTGAACCCTGATCACCAAGAAGCGATTGAAGAGGATATGAATCAGCTCGCTGAAGGGCTTCAGGTTGATATCGCATGCATTTTTAACGCCTCAGAAGTTCCCCAGAACATGGATGATCAAGTAGTGGTTTCTATCTCTGCTAATAAAATGCTGCCACGCCATTTACGAACCGTAACTCAGATAATTGTTGTTACAGGTGGAAATATAGAGAAATTTAGTCGCAAATCCGCCTCGCCCATGGTCATCGATATTCATGTGTCAGGTACGCAATTGAGCGCCTTGAAAAACGCTCTTTCTGATTTAACTCTCGAGCCAGGCTTAGCGATCACCGTTGCATAGAGAAGAAAATGTCCTTCGTTAAGCGTTTGGTTCAGTTAGATGTTGATTCAACATTTATTCAACAAGAGGCCATAGAGCTTTTGGCTGCAAAGGCTGGCGTCTTAAAGTCTGTTTCGCAGATAACCGATGCCGCCATGAGAGGTGAGTTGGATTTTGCGCAGAGTTTGGTTGCACGAGTACAACTACTGGCAGGGCTTCCAGAGTCGGTTATCGCAGAAGTTCGATCTGAAATTACCCTAACAATTGGGGCGGCGGAACTCGTCAGCCTTCTGCATGAAAAGGGACATTGTGTTGCGCTTGTCTCCGGCGGCTTTACGAACATCTTGCAGCCCATTGTCGATGATATGAAAATTGATTTCTTTAGAGCAAATACTTTAGAGGTCGTTGATGGGGTCCTTACCGGCAGGGTTATCGGAGATATAGTAGATAGAGCAGGCAAGGCAACAGCGCTTCGTGAATTCGCACAGGCCTGTCATGTTCAGTTGACTAACACCGTTGCTATTGGTGATGGTGCAAATGATTTGGACATGATGGCAATCGCTGGGTTAAGTATTGCCTTTAACGCCAAACCAGTCGTCGCAGCAGCTGCAGATGTACAGATTAATGAACCTTCTCTTGCCTCAGTTGCGCAGTTAATCGGGCTGTAACTAAAGCCGACAGGCGTGGATATCTGTTACCAGAATTCCGCGTGCACCAATCGCCCACAACTCATCCATAACTCTGTTTGTATCTTTACGCAAAACCATAGCTCGAACAGCAACCCAATCTGGTTTCTGCAGTGGAGATATTGTGGGTGATTCCAAACCTGGTGTAATTGCGCAAGCTTTCTCAATTAACTCTTTTGTAACGTCGTAATCTAAAAGTACGTAACGTCGTGCTGTCACAACTCCTTGCAAGCGACGGATTAAGACTTCCAATCCTGCAGGAGTTGGAGTACCAGTTCTCTTAATCAAAACAGCTTCACTGGTTAAAATAGGATCTCCAAATATCTGAAGTCCAGCTTGTCGTAAAGTGTTTCCCGTACTGACCACATCGGCGATCATGTCAGCTACGCCTAATCGAACACTACTTTCAACCGCACCATCGAGACGAATAATTTTTGCTGCTATCCCTAACTTGTTCAAATTGTGTTCAACTAAACCAGGATAAGCAGTCGCAACTCGCTTTCCTGCGATATCGCTCTCTTTCCAATCTTTTCCAATAGGTGCTGCAAAACGAAAGGTTGAACCACCAAAATCTAGGGATAAAACCTCCTCTGCCTCAGCGGCTGAATCGATCAACAGATCTCTTCCTGTGATCCCAGCTTCTAGTTCACCAGAGCCGACATACACGGCGATATCTCTTGGTCTCAAGTAATAGAACTCAACAGAATTATCCGGATCTATCAGAACTAAATCACGGGCATCGGTCCTTTGGCGATAACCAGACTCTTTGAGAATCGCGATAGAACTATCGGAGAGGGATCCTTTATTAGGTACTGCAATTCGTAACATTGAATCCCCCTATAGA
>JBIKXW010000060.1:0-6539 GCA_044355565.1 Candidatus Planktophila sp.
TCACACTGGATGTAGATGCAGACAACAATCTCAATCCGCCTATTACAAATAGGTAGGGAACGATTGTTCCCATAATGATAATCCACGAAATTAAGACCCAACCAGGCATGGTGGCTCCTGCAAAGATCCCTTGAAGATCCATATCAATTGTGAAAACCTCAAATGGGAATTGCCACACCGGCATTGCGGAAAGCCAGGCGAGAGATGCCATTCCAAGTCCCCAAACAGTGAGAGACAACGCCGATCTTGTTGTTCCGAAACTTTTACCAATCAAAAAGTATGCAGTGAGTGCAAAAGCGCTAAAGAGCGCACCTAATAAACCGAGAAGATCAAAGCTCAAACCATTCCAAACCTGAGCAACAAGAACTAATCCCAGTAGAGAAAGTGCGATTGCACCCCACATCGATGCTGGTACAAATGATTTGCGCACATACTTAATCCAGAGCGCGATCCAAATCGGTGCGGTGAATTCGATGATGAGCACGAGGCTTAGCGGTACTCCACGCTCAATACCAAGGAAGTAACCAGCCTGTACCGCTGCAAATCCGATGATTCCGTAAGCCACCAGCACAGGGATCTGTTTTTTAGGTGTTCGCAATGAGTGGCGATCAATAAAAAGAGTGAACATCAAGAGAATGAGAAAAGCCCCGCTGGAACGCACCTGTGCCAAGCGAAAAGGTGAGATGTGCTCTAAAACTAGGGTCGAAATGACCCCATTAAAGGAGAAAACAAGGGCTCCCATAACAAGGTAAAACTCACCGCGGTGCTTTGTAAGCATCCGAGAAGGTTACATCACAAAATTAGAAAGCTGATTCAGGGAGCTCCATGATCGAACCATCAGTTGCTTCAACGATCTTACGATCTGCGGTGATATGTGGCAGATTGTTGTGAACGAAGAACTTTGCAGCAGCGATCTTTCCTGTGTAGAAATCTGTGTCCTTACCAGCGTTAGGCAGCTTTTCTACCGCAATATCTGCCTGACGAAGCAACAACCATGAGGTAATAATGTCGCCAACAGCCATTAAACAGCGTGATGAGTTGAGACCAACCTTGTAGATATTGACTGGATCTGTTTGTGAATCCATCGCATGTCCAACAAGAACAGCAACAATTCCATTGAGATCACCAAGCGCTTTAAGCAACGCTTGCTTCTCATCAGCATGTGCTCCACCTGATTCTGCAAACTTCTGAATCTCTTTTCCTAGTAGACCAAGGGCACGTCCATCATCCTTAACAACTTTGCGGAAGAAGAAATCAAGACCTTGAATCGCAGTTGTACCTTCATACAAGGTATCGATCTTTGCATCGCGTACATACTGTTCTAGCGGCCAATCACGGGTAAAGCCTGCGCCACCAAATGTTTGTAGCGATTCAGTTCCTAGAAGTGTCCAAGATTTTTCTGATCCGTAACCCTTAACAACTGGAAGCAAGAGATCGTTAAGTTTTTCCATATCTTCAGCGCGCTCTTTATCGCCAGCTTGGATTGCAAGTTCAATCTCATCTTGAATCGATGCGGTGTAAAGAACAAGTGCACGCATACCTTCGCTGTAAGACTTCTGAACCATCAGCGAACGACGCACATCTGGGTGCTTAATAATGGTGACGCGAGGCGAGGCCTTGTCATTCATAACCTTCATATCGCCACCCTGAATGCGCTCCTTAGCGTATGACAACGCCTGCATGTAACCAGCAGAAAGTGTCGCAATCGCCTTTGTTCCCACCATCATGCGAGCAAACTCGATGACCTTGAACATCTGCGCAATACCTTCATGTACTTCACCTAGCAAGTAACCAACAGCAGGCTCTTTCTCGCCAAGGTTAACTTCGCAAGTCGCAGAAACATTAAGACCCATCTTGTCTTCAAGTTGAGTTACATAAACACCGTTGCGCTTACCCATCTCGCCTGTTTCAAAATCAAACATGAACTTAGGAATTAAAAATAGTGAAAGACCCTTTGTACCTGGCCCGCCACCCTCGCGACGAGCAAGTACAAAGTGAACAACGTTGTCATAGAAATCAGCATCACCTGATGTGATGTAACGCTTTGTTCCGGTGATGTGCCATGCTCCATCTGCTTGCTGCACAGCCTTTGTGCGTCCTGCACCAACATCTGAACCCGCATCAGGCTCAGTTAGTTGCATTGTTGCTCCCCAATGCTTTTCAACCATGTGCTTAGCAATCTTCTTCTGCTCATCTGTTCCAAGAACATACGCAACTTGTGCAAATGCATAACCAGATGCGTAGATGTGAATTGCAGGGTTGGAACCCAACACCATTTCTGCGATCGCCCAACGAACTGATGGAGGAATCTTCATTCCACCCAAATCAACTGGAGCATCAACACGCCACCACTCGCCATCAACATATGCCTTGTATGACTTCTTAAAACTTTCAGGCAGTGTGACATTGCCGGTTTCCTTATTGAGAATCGCACCAACGCGATCTCCTTCAACAAAGGATGCTGCAAGATCGTTTTCACATAAACGCTTTACCTCTTCAAGCATTCCCATTGATGTATCGCGATCAACTTCACCGTATGGAGCTATGCCCATAACTTTGTCGCGACCCAATAGGTCAAAGAGGCAGAATTCAATGTCACGTAGATTGGCTTTGTAGTGGCTCATGGGTAAATAGTGCTACCCACCAGTAACTTACGCAACCCTATTTGAGCGTGAGTTTTAAGGGGGCGGCTCGTATAGGCTCACGCCGTGTTACTTAGCGATCGCGATATCCGCGCAGAGATAGCAGCTGGCCGAGTTGGCTGCGAGCCATTCCATGAGGCGATGATCCAGCCATCATCTGTTGATGTGCGCCTAGACAAGTACTTCCGTGTCTTTGAAAACCACAAGTACAGCGTCATCGATCCATCGATCGAACAACCAGAGTTAACCCGCGAGGTTGTGGCCGATGGAGATGAACCATTTATCTTGCACCCAGGCGAATTTGTTTTGGCCAGCACGTATGAGGTCATCACACTTCCCGATGACATCGCAGGTCGCCTAGAAGGCAAATCATCTCTGGGCCGTCTTGGCTTACTTACTCACAGCACCGCAGGCTTTATCGATCCAGGGTTTAGCGGACACATCACCCTTGAGCTTTCCAATGTTGCCAACCTTCCAGTGAAGTTGTTTGCCGGAATGAAGATTGGCCAACTCTGTCTCATCAAACTCTCATCTCCTGCTGAGCATCCTTACGGCAGCGAGAAGTACGGTTCCAGGTATCAAGGTCAACGTGGCCCAACACCAAGCCGTTCATTCTTAAACTTCCACCGTTCCAAAATCAACTAGCGTCGGAATAAACCGACAGAAAGCGCGGTTTAATTAGGTATGGAACTCATCATTGGTCTAGCAGTTGTTGCACTTATCGCTGTCTTTTTCATTTCTCAATACAACCGATTAATCCGCCTCAACATCACAGTCGATGAAGCGTGGGCGCAGATCGAGGTACAACTCAAGCGTCGCGCTGATTTAATCCCTAACCTGGTTGAAACCGTTAAGGGATACGCAACCCATGAACAATCAACCTTTGATGCAGTTGTAACTGCACGCGCAAAGGCAACAACCGCAACAACCGTTGCCGATACCGCTGCAGCTGATGGAATGCTGACACAAGCGCTACGTGGATTACTTGCAGTTGCTGAGGCATACCCTGATCTCAAAGCATCAACAAACTTTTTATCTCTACAAGAAGAGCTTGCAACAACTGAAAACAAGGTTGCATTCTCACGCCAGTTTTACAATGACAATGTGCGCAATCTCAACACCGCTGTAAAAACCATCCCCAGCAGCTTCTTTGCAGGGTTTGCAAAGGTTTCAGAGCGCGAGTTTTATGAGGTTGAAGATCCTCAAGATCGAAACGCACCGAACGTTAAGTTTTAATGAACTTTAGAACGATGCAAGCGGCTAACCGCCGCAAAACAATTGGGCTGCTCATAGGTATGGGTGCGCTAATGTGGGTTGTTGTCTACGCCGCACTCACCTACTTTGGTGGAACAGGCGCGGGCATTGTTCCTATTGCAGTGGGTATCTCACTTGTTTCTGTATGGGGTGCTTACTACGGCTCTGACAAACTGGTTTTAACCATGACCGGCGCTAAATTGATACAAGAATCTGATAATCCAAAGTTGTTTGATTTGATTCAAGAGATAACTATCGCATCTGGTTTACCTATGCCTAAGGTTGCTGTCGTCATTGATGATGCACCCAACGCCTTTGCTACAGGGCGAAACCCTGAACATGCACTGATCGCATTTACAACGGGAATTTTGGATGCGATGGATCGCGATCAACTGCAAGGTGTGATCGCCCACGAGCTTGCACATGTTGCTAACCGAGACACATTGGTCAGCGCAGTTGCTGCAACAACGGCGGGAGCTATTGCAATTGTCTCCGATATCCTGGGGCGGATGATGTTCTTCGGAGGACGTCGAGATCGAGATAGCAACGCAAATCCAGTCGCACTGATCTTTTCCCTGCTTATTTTAATATTGGCTCCACTTGCTGCGATGATGTTGAAATCTGCAATCTCACGTAAGCGTGAATCCTTAGCTGATGCGACCGCGGTTTCCTTTACACGTAACCCTGCCGGTCTTCGTTCAGCGCTAGAGGTATTGGCCGCTGATTCAACCGTTGTTCGACAAAGATCAACTGCGGTGGCACATATTTGGATTGAATCACCCTTGGATGCAAAATCAGTATCCAAGATGTTCTCTACACACCCACCGATTCAAGAACGTATTGCTGTTCTAAAGAGCATGGAGTCCCTAGGTTAAGCTTTAAATCGCAGCGTGAAAGCTGCGCCTTTTCCAAGCTCAGAAGCCACCGTTACCTCACCCTCGTGGGCACGCATCACAGCATCAACGATAGAAAGTCCTAAACCGCTTCCATCTTTGCTGTTGCGCTGGCGCGAGGCATCGACGCGATAAAAACGTTCAAAGATACGTGCTTGATCCTCTGACGATAAGCCTGGGCCATTATCTGCAACAGTGATAAATGAATCCTTGCCATCTGAATAAGTAGAGACGGTTATGGTGGTACCTGCAGGCGTGTGGGCGCGTGCATTTGCCAAAAGATTTGTAACTACTTGATAGATCTTGTCTGCGTCACCTTTAGTGATAACGCCTATTGAAATGTTAGTTGTAATTAAGTGGTCTGGTCCCGCCGCTTGTGCAGATGTAACAGCTTCTTGAACTAATTCACTAAGGTTCACATCTGAAATAACTAACTCTCGAGATTGATCCATACGAGCTAGCATCAAAAGATCTTCAACAAGGTAACCCATACGCATTGATTCTTTTTCAATGCGAGCGATTAATTCATTTGTTTTTTCACCTTCTGGAACCGCACCTTGACGGTGCAACTCTGCAAAGCCACGAATCGCAGTTAAAGGGGTGCGAAGCTCATGGCTGGCATCGGCTACAAATCGCCTTAACTTATCTTCGCTTTGCATGCGAGCATCAAAGGATTGCTCAATTCGTGAAAGCATCGTGTTCAGAGATGTACTCAAACGACCAACTTCAGTATCGGGTTCAAAGTTATCAAGACGAGCAGATAAATCACCTGCTGCGATCTTTTCCGCCGTTTCCTCAATTTTTTCTAATGGTCGCATACCAACTTTAATTACTTGTCGTGATGCAATAGCGATAAAAAGTAGAACCAGGCTTCCAATAATGAGAAGTACCGAACCAATTTGCCGAGTTGTTCTATCAAAGTCAGCCAAAGATTGAGCGACAATTACCGAACCCAATGATGAAGGTAAAACTGTTGTTGCAACCCGGAAATCTGGACCAGGCGCTTCGATAGTGAATGGCTCACTGCCATAAGCTGCCACCTGGCCTGGCAGTAAACCTGTCACATAATCAGTGATTTTGTTGGAGTTTAGATCTCCGCCGATACCACCGATCAGATTTCCAAATGGATCTAAAACCGTTACAGAGATAGATGTTGGGACACGGTTAAGTGGCGTTACAGAGCGAGCTGTGGTTGGTGAGTCATCATCGTCATCATTTGCAATTCCGGCACGATCTAAACGTTCTGCAGTTCCACCCACAACACTGAGAAGTTGATCATCAACTTGATTGATTAAAAAATCTCGAAGTAAGGCTTGAGAACCAACACCAGCACCCACAAATCCAATCGCAGAAAGAACCAAGACGCCGATCGTTAAACGATTACGAAGACTTGTGTTTGTCCATTCTGCGAAGTGGGTGCGTAATCTCATTGCTTACTTTGGCGGCATCCGCAAGCGGTAGCCAACTCCACGGACAGTATGAATGAGTGGTGGATCAAAGGAGTCCACCTTCTTGCGAAGATATGAGATGTAGGTTTCAACAATTCCCATGTCACCACGGAAGTCGTACTGCCATACATGATCAAGGATCTGCGCCTTGGACACGACACGATCAGCATTAATAATTAAGTAACGCAGCAATGCAAACTCTGTCGGTGAAAGATCTAATAGCTCGCCTGCTCGACGAACCTCATGAGTTGCCTCATCAAGTTCCAAATCTGCAAAGCGCATCTTTTCATCATCAATTTCAA
>JBIKXW010000025.1:0-19252 GCA_044355565.1 Candidatus Planktophila sp.
TTGAAAGGCTTCAATTCTTTGCCAGCAGCAAAACTCTTGATCTGCTTGGCAACGTGTCGACCTTGTTGCATTGCTACCGGTGCGACCATCGGCAACATACGGCCATTTTCTCCAACAAAACCTGCGATATCACCGATCGCAAAAATGTGAGGGTAATTTCTAACCTGTAATGTGTTTTCAACATCAATGCGCGTATTAACCAATGGCAAATTCAATTTGGCACCTGTTGGCTCACCCTTTACGCCAGCTGCCCAGATTGTTACTTCAGATGGGATCTTGCTTCCATCACTCACTTCGATGCTGCGAGGTTTAATCTCTTTAACGGCGGTGTTTAAGTGCACTGTTACGCCAAGTTTTTCGAGATCCTTCTTACCACGCGCAGAAAGCTTTTCAGAAAACATTGGCAAGATCCGTGGACCAGCTTCGATTAAGTTAATCTTTATGTGCGCTGCAGCATGTGCTTGATCATGCTTGAGTGGGCCACGAACAAGTTCTGCGAAAGCTCCCGCCATTTCTACACCTGTTGGACCACCACCAACTACTGAAATTGAAAACAATGTTTCATCCTCAAAGCGGCAAAGATCTTCAAAACGACGCAAAACTTCGGCACGGATGGCAAGGGCTTCATGAACGCTCTTCATTCCCAATGCATGTTCACTTACTCCGGGTATGCCAAAGTCGGCGGTAGATGAACCAAGAGCCACAACAAGATAATCAAAATCTAAAACCTCGCTGCTATCTAACTTCACATTCCTATTTTTGTGATCAACAGCAATTGGAGTTCCCATTCGAAATTGAATTCCGGTTTTGCGTAGCGCTCCACGAATTGGGTGGGCAACGTGATCTGCAGCTAAGCCCGCTGTAGATACCTGATACAGCAAGGGCAAAAATGTTTGGAAGTTGTGGCGATCAACCACAGTCACATCGGCAAAATCAGCCATCTTGCGGGCTGCAGTGAGTCCGCCAAAACCGGCACCCAGAATTACTACACGTGGCTTCTGAGGTGTCTTTTGCATGGGTTAAGTCTAGGCTTCACAGCATGAACTCGCCTCTTGGACACCAGAAGTACCTCGTCACAGGTGCATCTGGATATGTTGGCGGGCGTTTAGTCCGCGCACTTATCGATGATAAAGAAGATGTTCGTATTTTAGTGCGAGACAAAAACAAAATCATGGGTCAACCATGGGCAACTCAGGTTGAAATCTGCGAAGGCAGCGCTGAAAATTACTCTGATTTACAGCTGGCACTCGAAGGTGTGCACACCGCTTTTTACCTTTTGCACTCAATCAATTTAGGACCGCACTTTGATGAAATTGAAAGTGAGATGGCCCGAAACTTTGCTAAAGCTGCCGAACAAGCGGGCGTTTCACAAATTATTTATTTGGGCGGAATCGCAAATGATGCAAACATCAGTAAGCACCTTGCCTCTCGAGAAATGACAGGAAAATCTCTAGCCACAACATCGGTTGCTGTTCTAGAACTTCGCGCAGGAATCATTATTGGATCAGGTTCTGCAAGCTTTGAGATGTTGCGTCACTTAACCCACCGTTTACCAATTATGACAACACCTAAGTGGGTTATGAATAAAACTCACCCAATCGCAATCCGCGATGTTTTGTACTACCTCAAAGCTGCTGCGCGATTAGAAAAACCAGTCAACAAAGTGTTTGATATCGGTGGCCCTGAAGTTTTGTCCTACGCCGATATGATGCAAAAGTTTGCAAAGTTGTCGGGCTTGAAAAAGCGTTGGATTATCAAGGTTCCTGTGTTGACCCCAGGGCTTTCTAGTTTGTGGATTGGCTTGGTAACTCCAGTGCCAACCGCGCTTGCACGTCCACTAGTCGGATCACTTATCAGTGAAGTTGTAGCAGATCCAGCGAAAAGTATTGATCCTCTTATTCCAAAGCCTGCCGAAGGTTTAATCGATGTAGAAAATGCAATTCAGTTGGCACTTTCCAAGATCACGACTCACAACGTGGAAACACGGTGGTCTGATGCAACTATGCCGACGGCTCCCTGGCAAAAGGCGCAAGGAGACCCAGATTGGGCTGGGGAAATGGTTTTGCGTGATCGCCGCGAACGCTACACAGACATATCTGCAGAAAGAGTGTGGCGACAGGTAGAACGCATTGGTGGCGACAATGGTTGGTTTGGCTCAGATTTATTGTGGTGGGCACGTGGCGTTCTTGATCGATTCTTAGTTGGTGGCGTTGGTTTACGTCGCGGTCGTCGTGATCCAGATTTCTTACGAGTTGGCGAAAGCCTAGATTTTTGGCGTGTAGAAGAGCTTGAATCGGGTCGCAGATTAAAGCTGTACGCCGAAATGGTTCTGCCCGGTAAAGCGTGGTTGGAATTTACTGTGACTCGTGAAAATGGAAAGACCAAAATTGTTCAAGAGGCAACATTTACTCCACGCGGATTAGGTGGCCAGTTGTATTGGTACGCGGTCTCGCCATTTCACTTATTTGTTTTTCCAACGATGCTAAGAAACATAGTAAAGAAAGCTAAGAAGGATGCATGAGTTCACACCCGAAGTAGAGGCGTTGGCCGCTGAAGTTTTGAAGTACAGCTTGGAACGTTTAAAGGATGATCCACCGTTAGATGGTCCACGTACAGCAGAAGATCTCTTTAATGAAGTTGGCAACACCATCACCGCTAAAGGTTTAGGTGGACATGAAGCGCTTCAAGTATTTACAAATGTTTTAGCAAAGGCATGCATTTCAACTGATCACCCACGCAACTTGGCATTTATTCCATCTGCACCTAGTGAGTACGCAAACCTCTTTGATCTCGTTGTCGGAGCAAGTGCTTTGTATGGCGGATCTTGGCAAGAAGGTGCCGGCGCGGTCTTTGCAGAAAACCAAGCGATTCAATGGCTTATTGATTTAGCGGGCCTACCTGCAACTGCAGGTGGCGTCTTTGTGCAAGGCGGAACAATTGGAAATTTGTCAGCATTGGTAGTTGCGCGTGCGGAAGCACGAAAAAAACACACCCCGGCAGGGCGTTGGGTGATCGCCTGCAGCGCCGAAGCACACTCTTCCATTGCATCTGCCGCCAATGTGATGGATGTAGATATTCTCAAAATTCCAGTTGATTCAAAGGGCAAATTACAAGGCGCAGCGGTTGCAGAGGCGATCGATCACTTGCATTCAACTACAAACAATCGAGTCTTTGCCGTGGTTGCAACATCGGGTACAACAAATTTAGGAATCATTGATGATCTGAAGGGTCTTGGAAAAGCAGCACAAGATCGTGGAGTTTGGTTCCATGTCGATGGCGCATATGGTTTAGCAGCGTTGTGCGCACCATCGGTTCGATCAGATTTTGATGGAATAGAAAATGCAGATTCATTTATTGTCGATCCGCACAAATGGTTGTTCGCACCATACGATGCATGTGCACTTGTGTACCGCAATCCAGAATTAGCAAAGGAAGCGCATTCGCAACACGCTTCTTATCTAGATACATTAAAGGATGATCAATGGTCTCCATCTGATTACGCGATCAACTTAACTCGCAGAACCCGTGGTTTGCCATTTTGGTTTTCCCTTGCTGCTAACGGCACCGATGCGTACACGGAAGCGATGGAACAGACAATTACAGTTGCAAAGGATGCGGCAGAACTTGTTCGTAACCATCCCAACTTGGAACTACTGTGCGAACCAGAACTTTCAATCGTTGCATTTACTCGCAAGGGTTGGTCAGCCGCCGATTACCAAAAGTGGAGCGATCAGCTGCTTGAAGATCAGGTGGGTTTTATTCCGCCCTCATCCCACAACGGCCAACCTATTTTGCGATTTGCAATTGTTAATCCATGGACAAAAATCAGCGATATTCAGCTGATTCTGGACAGGCTGTAAATCCCACAACTTTCCACCTAACTGCCCTAGGATTTCGCCCATGTCCGCACAAGAAGAGTCAGCGATCAATACTGGCTTAAGCGACCTCGAAGTTCGTATCCTGGATTTTGAAGGCAATTGGTGGCGTTACGCCGGTGCTAAAGAGGCTGCAATCAAAGAGCTTTTTGATGTAACCGCACCTCGTTACTACCAACTATTGAATGATCTGATTGACCGCGACGACGCCCTAGCTGCCTCACCGATGCTAGTTAAGCGCCTTCGCCGCCTGCGTGAGGCTCGTATGGCTACACGCGTGGCTCGCTAAAGCGCCTAAACCCCCTCGTTTTGCGCCTCGGAAATAAAGGCTCTAGATTTGGCGTTAGCACTCTCGGGGTGTGAGTGATAAAACGCCCCGCCTAACGCAGGACTAAACACAAGGAGCACAACTCATGGCAAAGCAGATTGCCTTTAATGAAGAAGCACGTCGCGGTCTAGAGCGCGGCATGAATATCTTGGCTGATGCGGTCAAGGTAACCCTTGGACCTCGTGGACGTAACGTCGTTCTCGAGAAGAAGTGGGGCGCCCCAACAATTACTAATGATGGCGTTTCCATTGCAAAGGAAATTGAACTTGATGATCCATGGGAAAAGATCGGTGCAGAGCTAGTTAAGGAAGTTGCTAAGAAGACTGATGATGTTGCCGGTGACGGAACAACAACTGCAACTGTTCTAGCTCAAGCACTCGTACGTGAAGGTCTACGTAACGTTGCTGCGGGATCAAACCCAATGGCGCTCAAGCGCGGAATTGAAAAGGCTGTCGCTGAAATCGTTGCCGAGCTTCTATCAATGGCTAAGGCTGTTGACTCAAAGGAACAGATCGCAGCAACAGCATCTATCTCTGCAGCAGATGCAACCATCGGCGAGATGATCGCTGAGGCGATGGACAAGGTTGGCAAAGAAGGCGTAATCACAGTTGAAGAGTCAAACACCTTTGGTCTAGAGCTAGAGCTCACCGAAGGTATGCGCTTCGACAAGGGTTACATCTCTCCATACTTTGTAACTGATCAGGATCGCATGGAAGTTGTTCTTGAAGATGCATATGTTTTGATCGCTAACTCAAAGATTGCAAACATCAAGGATCTAGTTCCAGTTCTTGAAAAGGTAATGCAATCAGGTAAGCCGCTATTGATCATCGCTGAAGATGTAGAAGGCGAAGCGCTCGCAACCTTGGTTGTTAACAAGATTCGCGGAACATTCCGTTCAGCAGCTGTAAAGGCACCTGGCTTTGGAGATCGTCGCAAGGCGATGCTTCAGGACATCGCAATTCTTACTGGTGCAACTGTTATTTCAGAGGAAGTTGGACTTCGTCTAGATGCAGCAGAGCTTGATCTATTGGGTAAGGCTCGAAAGGTTGTTATCAGCAAGGAAGAGACAACAATCGTTGAAGGCGCTGGCGATGATGCTCAGATTAAGGGCCGCGTACAACAGATCCGCAACGAGATTGAAAACTCAGATTCAGATTACGACCGCGAGAAGTTGCAAGAGCGTCTTGCAAAGCTTGCTGGTGGCGTAGCTGTTATCAAGGCGGGTGCAGCAACTGAGGTAGAACTCAAGGAGCGCAAGCACCGCATTGAAGATGCAGTTCGCAATGCAAAGGCTGCAGTAGAAGAAGGAATCGTCGCCGGTGGTGGCGTTGCACTTCTACAAGCAGGCGCTGCAGTATTCAAGCGTCTAACAGGATTAACTGGCGATGAAGCAACTGGTGCAAAGATTGTTGAATACGCAATCGAAGCTCCAATCAAGCAGATCGCAATTAACGCAGGACTAGAAGGCGGAGTAGTTGTTGAGAAGGTACGTCACCTTCCAGCAGGACAGGGTCTTAACGCTGCAACAGGTGAGTATGTAGACATGATCAAATCTGGAATCATCGATCCAGCGAAGGTGACACGTTCTGCATTACAAAACGCTGCATCGATCGCGGCTCTGTTTATTACAACAGAAGCGGTTATTGCAGATAAGCCAGAGAAGGCCGCAGCTGCCCCACAAGGCGGCGGAGATATGGACTTCTAAGCCCTATTAATTAAGCGTAACGCCGTCCTCGATTAACGCGAGGGCGGCGTTCTGCTTTACCCTTAGCGCATGGCAAAGAAATCCCTGATCTCTAAAAAAGAGACTCCAAAAAAGGAGAAGTCTCCAAAAAAGGAGTCACCATCAAAAAGCAGCACCGTTGCTTTTGATGCAAAGGATCTTGCCCGAAATGCCGCGCTAGAGCAGGCTGAAAAGAAAGACCAAGTTGGCGGATTTGTTTCAGTTGATTTTGATGATGATAATCGCGTCGCAACATACTTGTTTGAAGC
The DNA here is from genome assembly GCA_044355565.1 of Candidatus Planktophila sp. GTDB lineage: Bacteria > Actinomycetota > Actinomycetes > Nanopelagicales > Nanopelagicaceae > Planktophila. The sequence goes on from JBIKXW010000025.1 coordinate 6,196, forward strand.
AAACCTTGCAGGGTACAAAGGCTGGCGCTGGTGCATCACGATTGCAAAGGTTGATGAGGATTCACAACCAACAATCTGTGATGTTGTAGTTCTTCCAGGCCCTGATGCGCTACGTGCGCCTGAGTGGATTCCATATCGCGACAGAATTTTGCCAGGCGATGTTGGCGTTGGAGATATTGTTCCAAGCGCAGTTGATGACACACGTTTAGTTCCAGGACAACAAGCACTTCCTCAGGATGAAGAGCTTGATACAGCGATGGCTATTGAACTTGGTTTAGGTCGTGCACGTGTTCTATCTATCGAAGGACGTGACCAGGCAGCAAAGCGTTGGTATGAAGGCGAGCGTGGACCAAACGCTCCCGTAGCCCAATCAGCGCCAAAGCCATGTCACAGCTGCGGATTCTTTATTCCTATCGCTGGATCTTTACGCTCAACCTTTGGCGTATGCGCCAATGCGATCTCACCCGATGATGCACGCGTAGTGAGCGTGGACCATGGCTGTGGAGCACATTCGGAAGCGACCTTTACAGAGCCGGTGTTAAACTAAGCACCTGCTATCGCAACCGCGATACCTATTTACATACAAGTAAAGAAAACTAGCAAGGAGCACTCCCCATGCCTACAGGACGCGTTAAATGGTTCTCATTGGAAAAAGGCTTCGGCTTCATTGCAAATGATGAAGGCGAAGATGTTTATCTAGCTGCAACCTCACTTCCAGAAGGTATTGCAACAGTTAAGCCTGGAACAAAGCTTGAGTTTTCTATCGCAGACAGCCGCAAAGGCCCACAAGCATTATCAGTGCACATCATTGATGCTCCACCATCATTAGTAGAGAACTCACGTGTTAACAGTGATGATCTTGCTGCGATGATTGAGGACACAATCAAGATGTTGGATAAGGTCGGAAATGGTTTGCGCCATGGACGTCACCCCAATGCACAAGAGGCTGATCGTCTTGGTCGTGTGTTACGTGGTATCGCTACTGCTCTAGGTGCTTAATTTCTTATTAAGCTTTTAAGTTTATAGGCCGCTTCGTCGATCACGGCGAATCGTGTAACGAATACCGACTAACCCTAGGACTACACCCATTACGCATGTCCAGATAACTTTTGCATCTGCGGCAATTGCAAGAGCAATCACACCAGATATCACCCAGCAAAATGTTCCAATAACGACTAGAGTTACCGCATTGCGTAGTCGAGTAGTCATGGGGCAAGAGTAATGCGTATGTCAGTAAAAGAGGATGGTAATTGGCGTTCTTTTCGCCACCGAAATTATCGAATCCTTTTTCCGGCTAACACAGTTTCAAACATTGGCAGCTGGGCTCAACGTATTGCACAGGACTGGCTTGTACTCGAACTCACAAATAACAATGGAACTTACTTAGGTTTAGTTACAGCGGTTCAATTCGCACCCGTACTTCTCTTCTCTTTGCACGGCGGTAAGTTAGCTGACAGATTTAACAAGAGAAAAGTTTTGATTCTCACCAACATTATTGGTGGTGCAGCCTCCCTTGGATTAGGTGCCCTGGTTATCACCAACACAGTGGCGCTATGGCATGTATTTGTCTTGGCTGGAGTCCTAGGCATTTCAACTGCTATCGATGCACCTGTGCGTCAATCCTTTACGACAGAGGTTGTAGGGCAAACCGACCTACCAAACGCTGTTTCATTAAACTCAGCTAATTTCAACGCGGGACGTTTAGTGGGGCCTGCAATATCAGGTGGTTTGATCGCGGCATTCGGTACTGGGCCATCCTTTATTATCAATGGGCTTTCATACTTCTTTGTTATTGCAGCCCTAATGAACCTTAATGAAAAAGGTTTTTTCCATCTGGATAGACCAAAATCAGATGGCAATATCCGCGAAGGAATTGCTTACGCCAAGGCACGTCCTGATATTTACGTAGTGATGTTGATGGTCTTTTTCTTGGCAACCTTTGGTCTGAACTTTCAGATTTTCAACGCGCTTATGGCGACACAAGAATTTAGTTTAGGGCCAGCAAGTTTTGGTTTGATGGGAACTTTTATTGCGATTGGCTCTTTAACGGGTGCAATTGGTTCTGCGCGATTAGAAAGATTTAGAAATACAAAGTTTGTTATTAAGGGCGGAATTCTGTTTTCCATTTCAATTATGGTTTTTGCCGTAATTCCTAGCTATAACTTGTACCTCGTCTGGCTACCAATCTGTGGATTTGTGGCTCTTACAACTTTAGTCTCGGCAAACTCAATTGTTCAGACCAGCACAGACCCTGCAATCCGTGGACGCGTTATGGGTATTTACCTTTTGATCTTTATGGGCGGCACACCATTTGGCTCACCATTAATCGGTGCGAGTGCTGACCTCATCGGGATTCGTCCAACCATTGCAATCTGCGGTGGCATTTCATTATTTGCTTCACTAATAATTTGGATCAAATACAAGAATCGAGTAGAGCTACCTGCAGATACTTCTGTAGCAACAGTCTTAAAGACTATTAATCGCGATGAGGATAAGAATTCCAACTAACGCGAGCAAGGTAATCAACCGTCTAGTTCTGTAGTTCATACCAACTCCTTCACCTGCGAAGGGATCGCCTTTACGATGATAAAAGCTATACCGATCAAGACAAAAACCATGATGTAGGCGCGAGAAATACCGAAACTATCCCCTAAAAGGCCCAATAAGAATGGGGCTCCAGCAATTGCTACACCAGCGGCCAACGAGGCACGGCCAATTGCTAAATCAGGGCGGCCATCGCTTAACCCAATGAGGCGAATTGAAGAGAGTGCAAACTGCATTGAGATTCCAAGGCCTGCAATAAAGAGGCAGAGTAAAGAAAGAACCATATTGTGCGATAACCAGAAGCCTAAGAAACCAAAGAATTGCACCGCTATAACCGTTAGCAGTTGAGTATCAAGTGCCAGTCTCTTCAACACTAATCCACCATACCAACGGCCAACGCCCATACCGGTACCTAAGGCAACAATTGCAACGGTTGAAATTGCTGCAGTTGAGCCAACGCGATCCTTCAGCAGTGCCGCCGCCCAGAATGATGTTGCAAACTCACTTGAAATACAGGCGACAAAACCAAACCAAGAAATCCAAAAGTTGCGCGAAAGCTTTCCGCCTTGAGGGCCAAGCTCGTCAGGAATGTGTTCCTCTGCAGCTTTGTCACGTCCAACAAAAAAGAGTGTTAATGCAACTGGAAGAGCTAGCAGTAAACCTAATCGCCACAAACTTGGATACGCGATGGCAATCGTTCCAATGAGTGCTGTTCCAATGACAAATCCAACTGATGCAATTCCATTAGCCTGCGGAATCGCAATCTCCGCAGCTTTTCCATAGTGCGAAGACATCTTGGTGAGCATCGTATTAATGACTACCGATACACCAAAACCTGTTATGAATGTCGCTGGCAAAGTGATGTAAACCGGTGGGGAGATCACAAACAGTGTCAGACCTGCAATGAAAATGGATAAACCGATCCAACTTGCGCGATTGCGTCCAAACTTATGGGCAATTCGTGGATTAGCCCAGCCAGCAAAGATGGATGCCACACCCATCGCAGTGCCGTGCAACCCTGCAATTGTTAGTGATGTGCCCTGATCTGCACGTAGCAAAGACTGGGCAGGGCCGAAGCCACCTAAATAGAAGTTAACAACAGCGGTCTGTACCGCTACTACCCAAAAGAAACGATCGCGGTGGAAACTCTTACTCATTACAGAGCAGCAACAACGTGGTCAATGCACTTAGTAAGTGCCTCAACATCGCTTGGATCAACCGCTGGGAACATACCGATTCGCAGCTGATTCTTACCGAGCTTTCGGTAAGGCTCGGTATCTACAATCCCATTCTCACGCAGTACCGCTGCGATTTTGGTCGCATCAATTGCATCATCAAAGTTAATTGTTCCAACAACCTTTGAACGCATGGCTGCATCAGTTACAAATGGTGTTGTATAGCTGGTCTTTTCAGCCCATGAGTACAAAATATCTGAAGAGCTTGCGCTTCTACCTGCAGCAAATGAAAGGCCGCCATTAGCGTTCATCCACTCGATTTGTTCGGCAAGAAGCATCAAGGTAACTAGTGCAGGTGTGTTGTATGTCTGGTCTAGTCGAGAGTTTTCAATTGCAATACCCAAATCAAAGAATGCTGGAACCCAACGGCCACTTGCTTTAATCTTTTCTGCCCGAGCAATCGCGGCAGGGGACATGATTGCAATCCAGAGCCCGCCATCTGATGCGAAGGACTTTTGTGGTGCGAAGTAATAGGTATCAAACTCTTTTGCATCGACCGTTAATCCACCAGCAGCCGATGTTGCATCAACAAGAACTAATGCGCCATCGGTTCCTGCAGGTCGCAGAATTGGCATCGCAACACCGGTACTAGTTTCATTGTGTGTTAGCGCGTAAACATCGATTCCCGCTTCGGCGGTTGCAACTGGGTGTGAACCTGGTTCAGATTTAATAACAGTTGGCTCGCCCAAGAATGGAGCTTCTTTGGAGGCTGCTGCAAACTTTGATGAGAACTCACCAAAAACAAGGTGCTGTGAACGCTCTTCAATGAGCCCAAAAGTTGCGATATCCCAAAATGCGGTGGAGCCACCATTTCCAAGAACCACCTCATATCCATCTGGAAGATTAAAGAGAGAGGTAAGGCCTACGCGAACACGCTTCACCACATTCTTCACCGGCTTTTGGCGATGCGATGTTCCTAAAATCGAGTTTCCACTTGCCGATAAGGCAGCGAGTGCTTCGGGACGAATCTTTGATGGGCCGCAACCAAATCGTCCATCTAATGGCTTTAACTCTGAAGGAATGATGATGCTCATGGGCTAAGACTACGGGTAGTAGCGAGAGAGTTCCCAATCACCGCTTGTGGCGGTCCTCTCATAGCGCAATCGATCATGTAATCGCGAGTATCTGCCCTGCCAAAACTCAATACTCAGAGGAGTAACCCGGTATCCACCCCAATGCGCAGGTCTAGGAACAGTTGTTCCCTCTGGCCATTTTTGTGAAGCACCCTCATACCTTTGCTCCAACTCTTCACGGGATGCCAGGTGCGAGGATTGAGCACTTGCCCATGCACCGATCTGTGAACCCCAAGGCCTGGTTGCAAAGTAATCATCTGATTCTTGAGATGAGACTTTTTCCGCAATTCCACTAATTGAAATTTGTCGTTCCATTGCATACCAAGGGAAAAGCAATGCAACATTTGGATTTAATTCAATTCCATGGGCTTTGCGAGATTGGTAATTTGTAAAAAAAGTAAAACCACCATCTGAAATATCTTTTAGTAAAACCGTTCGAGTATTGATTTGAGAATCTGCAGTAACTGTCGAAAGCACCATCGCATTTGCTTCGACTATTACTGAGTTTTCATGTGCATCCTTTAACCACAATGCAAAAGCTTCAAAAGGGTTTTCTGGAAGTGTCTCTAAACCTGCATCGCTGTAGGAGCGACGCATCGCTCGTATCTCTTCGCGGGTCACGATCTCTTCAGCCATACCCCTATCGAACCCCAGATTGCCACCCAACGCACCCCAAAAGGGCTTCACTGCAAACCGCTATGCAAGCCAAAGTCTTTATAACAATTCAATAAAAACGACCTCAAAACCCCTCTATTTAGGTGAAGTTTCTTGCAAATGAGGCGCAATAGGAGTGGGATGAGGCCACTAGGAAGCCTGCACCCTCAAGAAGAGGCTTCCACATCTTAAAGGAGAACAATTTAGTGAAGAACAGACTACTTAAGGGTCTTGCTCTTGCTGCAACAATGTCACTCGCCGCTGGCGTGACAATTGTTCCTGCTCAAGCCGCAAGTGAAATTGTTATTTGGGCCGATGAAACTCGCGGACCAAACCTAACTAAAGTTTTTGCAAAGAAGAGTGACTGGGTTCCAGGAAGCACAATCAAGGTTGTAACTTTCTCAAGCTACGACGCTCTAAAGGATGCGCTAGATAAGGCATCAGGCACAACTGGTCCAGATATTTTCGTTGCAGGTAACGACTGGGTTCCAGCTCTAGCAAAGAGCGGAAAGCTTGCTCCTGTAGTTTTGACTGCAGCGCAGAAGGCACAGTTCACACCAAGCCAATTCTTTGATCTCTCATTCGGTGGAAAGCTATACGGCGTTCCAGTAGATGTGAACAACGTTGGAATGGTTTACAACACAAAGCTAGTTAAGTCAGCACCAAAGACTTATGGCGAAATGGTTAAGTACTACCTAGACAACAAGACAAAGAAGGGCCTAAAGGCTGGTCTTTGTGTTGCTGGTGGCGGAATGTCATGGGGCGCTCTTTCAGGATTCTCAGCACTTGGTGCAGAGCCTTACCAGATGAACGCTGATGGAACTGTTAACTTCAATAAGAGCTTTGATCCAGCAGTATTTGCTAAGAATGTAAGCACATTGCTTCTTGACAAAAAGGGTAAGAGCAACGGCTTCTGGCCAGCAACTGACACTGGTTGCCAGGATAACTTCCTAGCAGGCAAGGTTCCATTTGCAATTATTGGTAACTGGCACTGGCGTACATTTGCAGAAGCTGGCTTCGATATGAACATCCAACCTGTTCCAGGTGTAAAAGCAGGAACTTACGGAAAGATGTTCGGATCTGTTAGCGGTGCATTCCTTACAACATATGCAGAAGCACACGGAGTAGCTGTTCCAGCTAAGTCACTCCTAACTAACTTCTTTGCATCAACTAAGGGTCAAGTTGCATACCAAGCAGAAGAAGGTCGTCCACCAGCCGAGAAGGGCGCTCAAAAGAGCCAGCTCGTTCTTGGTGGCCAAAAGGCTATGGGAGCGGCTGCAAGCCTCTCTTCAATCCCACAGATTGGTGCGTTCTTGAACACTAATGCTGGCGGAGCAAACTACTGGGATTCAGCTCCAGCTTATTGGACTGCAGTCTTGGTTGACGGAAAGAATCCACTTGTAGAAGCTAAGAAGCTTGCTGCAATTTGGAAGGCTAACGTCGCAGCAGGAAAGGCTGACCTCTAAGAGATTTTTCTTAGGGAATGAAAGTTAGAAGTTAAAACTTTCACAGTCTAAAAGTTCAATAGCGTGGGCGGGATTCATTCCCGCCCACGCTACTACTTTCACAATCTGCAGAAATTAGTAATAAGGAAGCGGTAAAAAGTGAGCAGTATTTTTAGAGGCAAGTTTGCACTGATCCTCAAGATCATAATCCTGGCAGGCATCACAGCTATTCTGAGTTTATTGGCTCAGAGCGCAGTTGCCACAGGTGAAATCGCGATCGGTATTTTCCTAGTTATAGCAATCGTGGCTCTGAATTTTACCTATTTCACAAAAGTTTCAATCCCGCTTAAATTTTTCGTACCAGGAATTCTTTTCTTTGTAGCCTTTGTCATTGCACCAATTCTCTTCACCGTTTTAATGTCTACATATAACTACCAGACCGGAAACTACATATCTAAAGATGCAGCGATTGAACAGGTTTTAGTTCGCGGCGTTGAGCCAGATGCTAATCAAACTACCTTTGATCTTGTATCTGGAAAAGTTTCAGATGGAGATGAAGCGGTTTTAGTTTCAGATATCGCGAATCAAAAATTCTTTCTTTCAACTAAAGATGAATTGACGCCTCTAAATGCCAGCGAATTGAGCATTAATGAATATGGTGTTGCAACGACAGCACCTGGCTTTACCGAGCTATCTGCCGATGTCTTGGCAAAAAGCGATGCTTACACAAAAATTAGATACAAATACGTAGATGGTTATTACATTGTCATTGAAGCACAAGGGGTAGGTGCTGTTTTTAGGCAAACTCTCGCTTACGATGCCTCATCAGACACCATGAAAAATCTTCAAACCGGAGAGATTTATATTGATAATAAAAGAGGTAACTACGCTCTTGAAGGATCACCGGAAACAGTTCTGACACCGGGCTGGCGAGCTCCCGTATGGTTTGAAAACTACACCAGGCTGGTAACCGATGAGCGCGTGCGAACCCCGCTCATCAAGGTCTTTATTTGGACAGTTATTTTTGCTTCATTAACAGTTTTAAGCACCTTCGCCTTCGGTCTCTTGCTGGCTCTAGCGCTCAACCGCAAGATGCGTGGGCGTCGTATTTATCGCTCTATTTTGATCTTGCCATATGCGATGCCAAGCATCATGAGTATTTTAATTTGGGGAGGAATGTTCAATACAGAATTTGGCGCTATCAACAATATTCTCAACACGGATATTGCCTGGTTCTCTAGCGCCAACTTCGCCCGCGCAGCGGTTTTGCTTGTAAATCTCTGGTTAGGTTTCCCATACTTCTATTTAATCTGCTCCGGTTCCCTGCAAGCGATTCCATCAGAGCTCTTGGAGGCAGCTGCAATTGATGGCGCAAATCCACGACAAGTATTTAGAAGAATTACTCTCCCTCTACTACTGCAGATTCTGTCGCCGCTTCTAATCGCTTCCTTTGCATTTAATTTTAATAATTTTAATTTAATTTATCTCTTGACAGGTGGTGGTCCACGAAACACCTTGGATGGTGAGATAGCTGGTGCTACAGATATTTTGATCAGCTACACCTACCAAATTGCATTCGGCCGCAATATTCTAGATTTCGGACTTGCAAGCGCAATTTCAGTCCTGATTTTCTTCCTTGTCGCATCAATTTCCTTCTATGGCCTACGTAAATCAAAAGTAATGGAGACCTTCGGATGACCAAGTGGCTGAGAGAGAATTTGTGGCGTCACACATTCGCAATAATCATGTGTGTTTTTGCTTTGTTCCCGCTATATCTAGTAGTGCTTTCCTCCTTTAACCCAAGTGGAAGCCTTCAATTGACCTCCTTTGTGCCTCGTGAGATATCCTTTGAAAACTACAAACTGCTCTTTACTTCACCTCTGATTCCATTTTTATCATGGGTAAAGAACTCATTGATTATCTCTTCAGTTGTTGCATTCAGCTCCGTTGTAATCGGTGCAGCTTCAGCCTTTGCATTCAGCCGCTTGAAGTTCAGAGGCAAGAAATTTGGTATTCAATTACTGCTACTAGTTCAGATGTTTCCATCCATTCTGGCGCTTTCAGCTGTCTATGTAATCATGGAACGTGTTTACTCATTTGCGCCAGGTATTGGTCTAGGTACCCAAGCAGGCTTGATTCTTGTCTATTTGGGTGGATCCATGGGCGTAAATATCTGGCTACTAAAGGGCTTTGTGGATTCAATCCCGGCTGAGCTTGATGAAGCCGCCAAGATCGATGGTGCAAGCCCTGTACAGACTTATTGGTTGATCTTCATTCCACTGGCAACACCGGTACTGGCTGTTGTTTGTTTGTTGAGTTTTATTGGAACATTCAACGAGTTTATTGTTGCGCGATTATTCTTGGTAGAAATGAGTGGACGAACCGTTGCTGTTGGATTACAACAGTTTATTGGTGGACAGTATGCAAGTAACTGGGGTGCATTTGCCGCCGGATCTATCCTTGCTTCTATTCCGATCGTTATTATCTTCTTATCCCTACAGAAATATATTGTGAACGGTCTTACCGCCGGATCTGTAAAGGGATAAAGGTGAAACGCAAGAGCATCATTGCTCTATTTGTTTTTGCATTTCTTTCACTTTCTACGATCTCATTTGGCGCAAATGTAAGCTCACCAAAAGTGGGACTTTCACAGGATCTGATCTATTTTGTAATGCCCGATAGATATAAAGATGGGGATAAGAAGAACAACGATAATGGCGGATTCAATACTTCATTAACCGCGTTTTATCATGGTGGTGACCTTAAGGGGCTAACCGGAACTTGTGAACCAGGCGATGATGGTTTGGCCAGAATTAAATCATTGGGATTTACTGCGGTCTGGCTTACACCGGTCGTTACGCAGCAAGAGGCGATAGGCGTCGGATCTGGTTACCACGGATATTGGGGAGTTGATTTTCTCAATGTAGATCCACATCTGGGCACAAACGCTGACATGCTCGAATTTTCTAAATGTGCAAAAAAACTAGGGTTGAAAGTAATTTTAGATGTTGTCACAAACCACACAGGCGATGTCATCAAGTATCGTGGAAATGAAGCTTACATTCCGGCAGAATCTAAGAGTTTGAAGAATCCTGCGTGGCTCAATGACATAAGTAATTATCACAATGTTGGTGATGTGGGCAGATGTTGGGGAGTTGGTAACTGCACCAAGCTCGGAGACTTCTATGGACTCGATGATCTTGCTACTGAGAAACCTGTTGTATACAAAGGCTGGGCAGAGGTCTATGGAAATTGGATTTCAAAGTATGGAATTACAGGATTTAGAGTAGATACTGCGCGCCATGTTGATGATAATTTCTTCAAGAATTGGTCCCCACTAATAAAGGCCACAGCCAAGAAGTCAGGGATCAATGATTTCACTATCTTTGGTGAAGTCTTTGATTACAGCACATTAAATCTGATGACCTATGTACGGCAAAACAAGATTGAAACAGTTTTAGATTTTCCATTCCAAGCAAAAGCCACGGAGTTTGCCTCGGGGTATTCCAATGCACAAGTGCTGTCTTCACTATTTGAAAATGATGATTACTACACAAGCGCTAACTCATCAGCTAGTAATTTAGTGACATTTCTTGGCAATCATGATGTCGGGCGAGTTGGGTACATTATTGCAAGTAAGCGCATTCAGCCCGCTGCGCAGCTTGTACCAAGGACAAATCTAGCTAACGCATTGATGTACTTCTCACGGGGCATACCGGTTGTTTATTACGGAGATGAAGTAGGCATGACAGGTTCTAATTCAGGTAAGGATCAATTTGCACGTCAAGATATGTTCCCAACAGATATCGAACTTTGGAAAAATGAGCCACGAATCGGAGGATCTCCAATCGGAAATGGTGATGCCTTTACAGCAACTAGCCAGAGCCCAATTGCTAATTATTTGATCAAGTTAGCCGAGATTCGAAGAGATAATCCTGCTTTAGCAAACGGCCCAATGCTTGAGAGATACTCGAAATACTCTCTGTATGTAATTTCTAAGAAAGATGTTGTGCAGAATAGAGAGTACTTAGTTGCTTTTAACAATTCAGATACTGATGAGATTGTTGAAGTTACCACAGCTACCTCCGGTGCAGAGTGGACTCAAATTCTTGGCACAACCGATGTAACAGTTAATCAAAATAAGGTCAGTTTTACTGTGCCTGCGCTGTCCACACTTGTTCTGAAGGCCAACAGTGCTATTAACCAATTTGCAACTAAGCACACAAAGCTAAGTACCTCTGTCGATGATTTAACAGGCTTTTACAAGGTCAAGGCTGGAATAAGTTCAAAGGACTTTTTGACGGTGGAGTTTTTCGCCAGAAAAGCAGGAAGCACACGGTGGGTTTCTCAAGGCATGGATACAGGTGCACCGTATTCGATATTTGTCGACCCTCTAGATTTCCCGAAGAAGAAAATTCAGTTAAGGGCAACTGCACGAAATTCGAAAGGAGAAAGCTTTGTTTTCCCAATCACCAATCTCACTATTTCCACACCATGACGGAAGTGAGCTCTATGTAAGCAATAGCGCTCCACAAATCGGCGACACAGTAGTTCTCAAGGTACGAGTTCCGCACTCCTACACCTTTGAAAAGGCTTTTATTCGGATCTATGAAGATGGTGAACCACGCAGCTATGAGCTGGCTTTAGCTTCAAAGGGTGCTTGTGAAGACTGGTACCAGGTAGAGGTGGAGGTTGTTAACACCCACACCATTTACCGCTTTGTCTTTGTATCTCGAGACAAGTACGACTGGCTCAACGCCTTTGGATTAACCGATCATGATGTCCACACAAACAATGATTTTCAAATTGTGGCGGTGCCTGCAAATCCTGAATGGATTAAATCCTCTGTCTTTTATCAAATCTTTCCAGATCGCTTTGCAAAGTCAGGCAATACCTATCCAGTGCCGGATTGGGCACACCCGCGCGATTGGAATGAGCTCCCTAGTGGTCGTAGTGAGTTCACTGGCGGCGAGCTTTATGGTGGTGATATTCCTGGAGTTGAAGAACATTTAGATCATATTCACAACTTAGGCGTGACGGGAATTTACTTCACTCCATTTTTTCCAGCACGATCAAACCATCGATATGACGCAAGTAGCTTTACAGAGGTTGACCCAATTCTTGGTGGAAACAAAGCGCTTTTTTCTCTTGTTAAAAAAGCAAACACACTAGGAATTCGAATTATGGGAGATCTCACCTCCAATCACTGTGGAGCAGGGCATCCATGGCTTGCAAAAGCTAAGAAGAGTAAAACCGCAAAGGAACGTTCTTATTTTTATTGGGACAAAACCGTTAAGCATGGCTATGTTGGCTGGTGGGGTTTAGCATCTCTTCCAAAGCTCAACTTTAATTCAGCAGCTCTCAAGAATGAGATGTATAAAGGCAAGAACTCGATTGTTCGTAAATGGATTTCACCACAGTATGGAATGTCTGGTTGGCGAATTGATGTTGGAAACATGACAGGTCGATTAGGTGCCGATGATTTACATGATGAAGTTATGCATGGCATTCGACAGGCGATGGATGAAAGTAATCCAGAAGCTTGGTTAGTTGCGGAAAATGGTGATTTTGTCGCAAGTGATCTCAATGGTCTTGGTTGGCATGGAGCCATGAATTATCAAGGCTTTATGCGTCCGGTATGGAATTGGCTCAATCGCAACTCAGAGATAGGTGGCGGTTTTCAAGGTCTGCCATTCGCGATGCCACAAGTTTCAGGTCAGCAGCTGATTAACAGTATGAAGCAGTTCAACGCTTCTGTACCGTGGCGAAGCGTTACTGCAAGCATGGTACTTCTGGATAGTCATGACACAGCCCGATTCCGAACTGTTGTGAAGGGTGATGTTGCTTCTCATCTTTCAGCAATGACGATGGTTCTTACATACCCGGGTGTGCCATCAATCTTTGCTGGTGATGAAATAGGTCTTGAAGGTTCGTGGGGAGAAGATGGGCGACGCACTATCAACTGGGAAGATCGCTCAAAGTGGGATCATGCATTTATGGAGGATGTAAAGCAACTCATCTCTATCCGCAGGAGCCACGATGCCTTAATCAACGGAGGTCTACGTTGGATCGCTGCAGAGAAAGATTACATTCTCTATCTCCGCGA
>JBIKXW010000026.1:0-19237 GCA_044355565.1 Candidatus Planktophila sp.
GCGAAGGTGTTATTAAAAAGGGTCAATCTGTTACATGGATTAAGACAGATGGAACAACAGAGCGCGTAAAGATTTCAGAGCTCTTAATTACTGAAGCGCTAGAGCGCGTTCCAGCACTTGAAGCACACCCTGGCGACATCATCGCGGTAGCCGGTATCGACACAATTACATTGGGCGAAACCCTGGCAGATAATGAAAATCCACACGCACTACCTTTGATCATCGTTGATGAGCCATCAATTTCGATGACAATCGGTATCAATACATCTCCACTAGCGGGCAAGAGCGGCAAGCTGCTTACTGCGCGCCAAGTAAAGGGACGTTTGGATGCCGAACTAGTCGGTAACGTTTCATTGCGCGTTCTAAATACTGATCGCCCAGATACCTGGGAAGTTCAGGGCCGCGGAGAACTTCAGCTAGCTGTGCTTGTTGAAATCATGAAGCGCGAAGGTTTCGAACTAACTGTTGGTAAGCCACAGGTAGTTATTAAGAAGATTGATGGCAAGGTTCACGAGCCAATGGAGCGTTTAACAATTGATGCACCAGAAGAGTACTTAGGTGTGCTTACACAGTTGATGGCGCTTCGTAAGGGTCGCATGGAGCAAATGGTTAATCACGGAACCGGTTGGATCCGTCTTGATTACAAGGTTCCATCACGAGGACTTATTGGTTTCCGTACTGAGTTCTTAACTGAAACTCGCGGAACCGGTTTGCTCCACCACGTATTTGATGGTTACGAGCCTTGGTTCGGAGACATTCGTACACGTGCAACTGGCTCACTTGTTTCAGACCGTATGGGAACAGTTACTTCATATGCTCTTTACGGAACACAAGATCGCGGAACTATTTTCGTAGAGCCAGGCGATGAAGTCTATGAAGGTATGGTTATTGGCGAGAACTCTCGCAACGATGACATGGATGTTAACTGTGTCCGTGAAAAGAAACTAACAAACATGCGTGCTTCAGGCACAGATGAATCAGAGCGTTTGATTCCACCTAAGAAGCTAAACATGGAAGGTGCTCTTGAATTCTGTCGCGAAGATGAATGCGTCGAAGTAACACCTGCTGTTGTTCGTATTCGTAAGGTTGTTCTCAACGGCGATGAGCGAGCACGTGCTACTTCTCGCGCAAAGAAGGCAAACCTCAACGCTTAAGGGCGTATTTGTCACACTCATCGGGCAAGATGCTCACTGTGAGTAAGCAACCTTTTACCCTTGTTCGACAGGGGTTTCAGGCTGCCTCCATTGCGCTGGATTCGGATCAAAAGCTCGTTGTCGCGCACCGCGGTTGCCCGATTGTTGTTCAAGGTGGACCCGGAACAGGAAAGACAACTGTCTTAGTTGAGGCAGCGCTGGCGAGAATTGCAGATGGGCAAAACCCAGATTCAATCTTGCTGTTGACCTATGGTCGCGAGCGAGCATCTGAGTTACGTGATGCGATTGCGTTGCGAACGACTAAAACAATGTTTGAACCATTGGCTAGAACTTTTCACTCGCTTGCGTTTTCAATATTGAAGATGAAGGCAAAGACAGATCCTGATCCGATTTTGCTTAGCGGCCCAGAGCAAGAAAGCTATATTCGTGAATTACTACTGGGTGATATTGAAGATGGCTATAAAGAGTGGCCCGAAGATTTACATAAGGCGTTAACGACTAATGGTTTTGCTCGCGAACTTCGCGATTTGATTTTGCGCGCATCTGAACGTGGCATTGATTCAGATGAGTTAGCTGTTCTTGGTAAGCAAGAGGGTGAAAAGTATTGGGAGGCAGCTGCTGCCTTCTGGAAGAGATATACCAACTCGATGGTAATGCGCGAGTTCAGCGCACAGGATGCAAAGCTGCGTATCGATCCATCAGAATTGGTTTCGCGTGCATCGATTCATTTGCGTAATAATCCAGATTTGCTAGATCAATTGTGTAATCGCTTCACAACAATCATGGTCGATGAGTTTCAAGAAAGTGACCCAGCACAGCGCGAACTCTTGGCCTTGCTTGCAGGCAACGATGTGGTTATTTGCGCAGATGCAGATAGCGCGATTGGGCGATTCCGTGGCGCAGATCCCGATGGATTGGCAGCAGCGTTAGATCCATATCGCGCAAAGGAAGTTGTTTTAAACAATGTCTATCGCAGCGCACCAGAGATCTTTGAAGTTGGCCTTGAGTATGTCCAAGGTTTCCGTGGATCTCCCGTAACCCGCAAGCGTGCATGTGCCTCAAAAACAGGCGGTTTTGTTGGGGTTCATCGCTTCAGAAGCGGAGCGGAAGAGGCTGCATTTATTGCTCACCAGTTCCGTAGCGCCCATCTTCGTCAAGGAGTTTCCTATAGCGATATGGCGGTAATCCTGCGTTCTCCAGGAGTCCAAGCATCTGCGTTACGTCGTGCATTTTCACAAGTTGGAATTCCCGTTGCATCCGAACTGCAAGCTTTAGCTGGTAATCCTGCGATTGCGCCATTCTTGTTATTAGCACGCGTTGCAATCGGTGCCCAGCCATTGAATTTAGATACCGCAGAGCGCTTACTTCTTTCCGAATTCGGAGGGGCAGATTCAATCTCCTTGCGTCGTATTCGTCGAGCGATGATTACAGCCCGTCCTGAAGGTGATGAACGTTCAGGCACGCAGTTGTTGTTGGATGCAATCAATGATGGCGAAATCTTTATTGAGGGTGCTGACAGTGTGCTGCGTGTTCATGCATTGCTCAAGGGTGCGAAAGCAATTGCTCGCAACAAGACCGCGTTGGCAGATGACCTGTTGTGGTTTATTTGGGATAACGCGGTAACAAGTGATGGACAGAAGTTGTCTGTTGCTTGGCGTAATCAAGCGTTGCGACCAGGGGTTCGGGGAGCAGCGGCGGATCGAGATCTTGATGCGATGATGCAGTTGTTTGAATCTGCTCAGCGTTTTTCCGAGCGTTTTCCTTTGTCAGGACCAGCAGCCTTCATTAATGAGATTGCAACTGAAGATATTGCTGGCGATGTAATTACCGCTAAAGGTGTTCGACCAGATTTTGTTGAGATCCTTACCGTGCACAGCGCAAAGGGTCGACAATGGCAGGTTGTTGCAATCGCTGGGTTGCAAGAGGGAACCTGGCCAAATTTGAAGCAACGTTCATCCTTGTTAGGTGCAGAAAGATTAGTTGAAAGAAAGCGCAACCCTGATATTCCACGGGATCAACTAGATGTCATCGCTGCCAATGGTCTGATGCAGGATGAGCAACGTTTGTTTCATGTGGCTCTAACCCGTGCCCAGCAATCACTTTTCGTGACCGCGGTACAGCGCGAAGATGAGGAGCCATCTCAGTTCTTTGAAGCTGTTGAAGTTATGGTTAACAAGAGCGATGAAGATGAGCATGTATTGACCGATGTTCCTCGCCCAATTACCGCACCAGCTTTAGTTGCTGAACTTCGTGCTCAATTAGCTGGTCCTAAGGCGAAAGAAGCTGCTGCATTATTGAAGGCGATGAGCGCTGAAGGTATTTACCTTGCAAACCCTGATAACTGGATTGGTTCTGTTCCATTAAGTACCGATGCACCGGTTATTGATCCTGACAAAGAAGTAATCGTTTCTCCTTCAGGTGCTGAAAGCTTTGTGGAATGTGGAGTCAAGTGGTTCCTGCAAAACAATGGTGGATCTGATGGTGATAGCACAGCACAAGTTTTGGGTTCTGCGATTCACGCCTTTGCGGCAAAGATGGTTCAAGAGCCTGGCACCAGCCGTGAACAGCTGATTGAGTCATTGAAGAGTTCCTGGAAGTTGATCGATCCTGAAAGTGGTTGGGTCAGCGCATCACATCTGGAATCAGCGGTCACCATGCTTCAAAAGTTTGTCGAATACCACAAGAAGAGTGTCCGTGAGGTGAAGGGTGCAGAACTTCGCTTTGATGTAAAGCTTGGCCGTGCTCGGATTATTGGAACCGTGGATCGACTTGAAGTTGAAGCCGATGGATCACTCTTTATTATTGATTTCAAAACCGGTGGAAGTGCAATCACGAAAGAGGAAGCAAAGAAAAATCTGCAGCTTGCTAGCTATCAATTAGGTGTTGCTGAAGGAGGGTTTCCAGATGGTAGTAGCTCCGCGGGTGCAGAGCTTGTTTACCTGGGTACAGACTCAGCTGGCCCTGCGGTCAAGCAACAGTTTGCAATTGATCTGGAAGAGACCAAGGCAACGATTGAATCAATCGGTGAAGGCATGGGAGCTGCAACCTTCTTTGCCACCGTTAACAAGCGCTGTAAAGGCTGCCCAGTAAGGAAATCCTGCCCAGTACAAAGCGATGGTCGGGCGGTGATTGAGTCATGACAGATGCCAAGTTCACACCTGAGCAAATCATCGCCAAGCTTCAGTCACATCCAAAGTTTGGTTCACAAATCAAGCCGATCACAAAGCATCAATCAGCGATCATCAGTAGCGGTTTAGAACCTGCCGTTGTTATCGCAGGTGCCGGTTCTGGCAAGACTGAAACGATGAGCAACCGTGTGTTGTATTTAGTTGCCAATGGTTTTGCTACACCTGATCAAATCTTGGGACTTACCTTTACCCGTAAAGCTGCTGGCGAACTATCGGTTCGTATCCGCAAGCGTTTGCGTCAGTTGTCGCAATTACCAGAGTTTAAGCACATCACATCAACCAGTACCGCGGTTACAACTTACCATTCATATGCAGGCAAGTTATTAAGTGAACATGCAATCCGTTATGGAATCGATGCAGATGCTGAACCATTAGGAGAAGCTGCTATCTGGCAGATCGCATCTGATGTTGTGCGCAACTGGTCAGATGATTCTTACCGCAATGACAGCGCAGTTAGTACCGTGATTAAGGATTTGCTGGGACTTTCAAAGTTGATGCTGGAACACCAGGTTAAAGCTGCAGCTATCGAAAGTATTGGCAATGAGATGCTTGAACGATTGGAAGCTCTTGGCGGAGACACCAATGATGAGACACGCAAAGTTGCTCGTGCGATGCGTCAACGCAATTCATTGCTCCCAATGGTTGAAGCCTTTATGGAACGCCGCAAAGCTGCCGGTGAATTATCCTTTGATGATCAGATGTCACTAGCTGCAGATATCGCGCAGAACTTTGAAGATGTCGGCGTATTAGAGCGTGGTAAGTACAAGGTTGTTTTGCTAGATGAGTATCAAGACACTTCGCAATCACAGGTACGTATGTTGTCTGCGTTGTATGGCAACTTTGTAAGCGAAACTGGCCACCCAGTAATGGCTGTGGGAGACCCGTCGCAGGCTATTTACACCTGGCGCGGAGCCTCTGCCGGCACCATGGCCTCATTCCATAAGTACTTTCCAAAGGCCCCTGGGCAAACCGGAATCGAACAGTTCTCACTTCCAACAACATTTCGAAATGATGCGATTATCTTGGCTGCGGCAAACAGTATTAGCGCGCAGATTAAAGCTGATGGCGGTCAACAGGTTGTAGAGCTTGAAGCCCGTGATGGAGCAGGTGCAGGCGAACTTTGCTACGGTATTTATGAAACCGTAGAAACAGAATCCCAAGCGATTGCTGAATACTTCAAGGCTTTATGGAATCCAGAGAGCAACAAATCATTTGCTGTCTTGGTTCGAAAGCGCAGCCAGATTCCATCAATTGAAAACGCGTTACGCGAACAAGGTTTGCCAGTTGAAGTCATTGGTATCGGTGGTTTAATTCATATCCCTGAAGTTGCTGATGTTGTTACCTTGATGAAGATAATTACCGACCCAGATGCTGGATCCTCATTGATGCGTCACTTAACTGGTCCGCGCATTAACCTAGGTCCGCGCGATATCGCCGCCCTTGGCGCATTTAGTCGTGAACGTGCTAAAGCGATGCACGCAGATTCCAAGAGCTTCATCAAGAAGATCGCAGCGGGTAACCCAGAACAGTTAGAAGCTGATGATCAATTTGCTGGATCAATCATCGATGCCCTAGATGAGATCGCATCTGCCAAGAAGAGCGATTTTAGTGATCTCGGATATCAACGTCTACTTACCTTTGCACAGGATCTTCGTCGTTTGCGTTCGCGAGCAGGTGGACAGATTAGCGATTTGATTTCAGAGATTGAAAATTACTTGACCTTGGAATCTGAAATCACTTTGCGGGAAGGCTCACAGACCGGTCGTCGACACTTAGATCGTTTCTTGGATGAAGCATCAAAGTTTGAACGCAGTGGTGGATCAGTTTCTGCCTTCTTGGATTGGCTGGATGTCGCATCAGATGAAGAGGGTGGATTAAAGGTTGGAGCCCCTGAAGTACGCACAGATGTGGTCCAAATCCTTACTGTTCACATGGCAAAGGGTGCTGAATGGGATGTTGTTGCCGTCCCTGGCTTATCTGAAGGCACCTTCCCAGGAGTAAACAAAAGCGATCCAGATAACTGGTTGAAGAATGAAAAGCATGTTCCCTTCGCACTTCGCGGTGATGCACATGAGCTTCCATACTTTTCCCTTGATGGAATCACCAAAAATAGTGAAGCATCTAAGGCGATTAAAGCTTTTGCAACTCAATGTGTGGATCAAATCAAGATGCGCGAGGAAATGCGCCTGGCCTATGTTGCTGTCACACGTGCACGCACACATTTGATCTGCACAACTTCATGGTGGCGAGATGGGGCTAACTCAGTTTCTCCTTCCCAGATCTTTACCCTGATCGCATCTGCAGCATCGGCACATGGTGGGCGATTAATCTCTGAAGTTTCAGCACCTGATGATGAGGCAGACAATCCAACATTGGAAAATCCACTCACCGCTATATGGCCACGAGATTACCTAGGGGACAAGCGGGCGCAGTTTGATGCAGCGATTGAATTAGTCAATGCATCTGATGTTCATCCATTGATTGATTCGCAAGATCCCGAGGTTAATTCCTGGATCATGGATGCACACAGTCTGATTACTGAAGTTCGCAACCGAGCATCTGATGCATTAGAAGTCCCATTGCCATCACGCATGTCCACATCGACCATGGTTGCGCTACATGAAAACCCTCAAGAGCTTGCGTTGAGTATTCGCCGCCCAATGCCACGAGGACAAGATCAATACTCTCGGCGCGGTACCGCCTTTCACTTGTGGGTTGAGCGCCAATTTACCGATGCTGCAACACTGTTTGGTGATGAGTACTTAGATTACTTAGACCCGCTCGATGATGATTCAAAGTTAGAAGATCTGAAAGCTGCTTGGCTGAAGAGTGAATTCGCAAATCGCACACCAGCCCGAGTTGAGGTTCCCTTTGAAACGACCATCGCCGGCGTATTAATCCGTGGTCGAATTGACGCCGTTTATAAGATAGAGAATGCTGATGGAGATGGCTTCCAGGTAGTGGATTGGAAGACCGGTTCTAAACAGTTAGGTAAGTCTGCACAGGTCCAGTTGGCGATGTACCGCTTGGCTTGGGCGAAGTTATCGGGGTGCGATATCTCCAAAATCTCTGCCGCATTCCATTACGTCCCAACGGGTATTACCGATTCACCATCTGACCTTTTGGACGAGGCTGCCCTTATCGCTTTAATCAGTAATGTTCAGACACAAGCAAAGTAATCGCTTCTATTTCGGTGTAGCTACCTCAATTTGAACCGCTAAGTGATCGCTCATTCCAGCATGGGCATGAATAGTTGATTGAATATCTGCACTTGATAAGGATTGTGACAAGAAGTAATCAATCTGAACCTTTGGCTGCCAGCTAGGAAAAGTTTTGCCGGTTACTAGAGAATTCCATTTAAAGCCAGTGGCAATCTTTTTAAATGGAATATTCATATCTCCCATAATTAAAATCTTGCTCTTATCTTTCACGCCTAACTTATTACCCCATCTCTTGATCTTGATCAGTTGCAGCAGATTGAAGCCAGGAACAAAAGATAGATGTGTGTTGATGATCAGCCAACCATTCTCCAAATGTGCAGCCAGCGCACTACGTGGATGATCTCTTACATAAAACTTCTTCATTTTTCCATCAACAGGAAATGCCATGAAGACACCAACAGGAGAACCTGTCAAATCTAAACGGTGCCACGATGTAACTGGAATAGTTGAAACCATTCCAATTCCATAACCGGGCGCAGCTTCTGGATCCTTGTTTGTGACTATTTTTGCATCCTCTGAGTTTGGATTTCGCCAATCATCATCGGGAGATCCCATAAGCGAGGGAGCAAAGGCCCAATCACTTGCCTTCATCACAGTTGCAACATTTCCAGTCTGATTATGGTTATTGGATCGACCTAGAAAGTAGTCCACCTCTTGCAGACCAATGACATCGCTGCCCAGCTCCTGAATCTCAGAGGCAAGTAGGGCTTCGGCATCGACAGCAGAGTCAGGGGGCATTGCCATTCCGTGCAAGAGATTCCATGAGGTTACGCGCATTGGCTAAGGCTAGTAGCGTTGACCCCTATGAGCGCACGCAAATCTGACTCCAATGCAGCTTCGCTGTCGCCGATAAATCGCGAAAGCGAGCTGCGCACCGATCCCGCCAAGTTAGCCGAGCTATGGAAATCGGCCCAGATTATTCACATGGCAGATAACCGCTTAAGCGCAGGGGATGGCTCACTTACCTTCATCGACGCCGCGGCTGTCACTGAACTGTCAGATGTATTTGTTGAAGGCGACCGATTTTTTCTAGGAATTGGTCGTGATGATGATCAGCCTTACTTTGCGTGGCGCACGACATGGATTAATCCACCGGTAGATGATGGCACCGAAGAGTTTAAAAAGCGTAAGTATGAAGGTTTTCAAACTTTGCGCGAACTTGGTGGCACTTTAGAGGCCGACGAGTTAGCTCTTGCGATGCACGCAGTTGGTTTAGCGAACTGGCATGCAACCCACACGCATTGTGCACGTTGCGGTGCAAATACAGTTAGCGATCTTGGCGGGAGCGTTCGTGTTTGTGTCGATGATGCAACACAACATCATCCACGCACGGATCCAGCGGTTATCGTTTTGGTCAAAGATAAAGATGATCGAATTCTTTTAGGGCATCAACCAATCTGGCCCGATAAACGTTTCTCAACCTTTGCAGGATTTGTTGAAACCGGTGAATCATTTGAAGAGTGCGTATCGCGCGAAGTATTTGAAGAAGCTGGCGTGTATGCAACTGAAATCAGATACTTAACTTCACAACCATGGCCATTCCCAGCATCGATCATGATCGCTTTTGAGGCTGTTACACATCGCCCAGAAGAAGCACGCCCCGATGGCACAGAAATTACTGAAGTACGCTGGTTTTCACGCGAGGATATGAAAAAGGCGGTCGCAGCTGAAGAGCTGTTGTTGCCGCCAACAATGTCAGTTGCACGTCGCATGATTCAAAGTTGGTACACAGCTGTTGATGGATACACCCGTGAGCAGTTACACGGTGGTGAGTCATGGAGACCGTAGGAAATCTTCGCGCAGAAGAGATTTTGGAAGCTTTAGATAATGAACAACGCGCGGTAGCACTTGCTACACGTGGCCCGGTTTGTGTTATTGCAGGTGCCGGAACCGGAAAGACCCGCGCAATTACCCACCGAATCGCATATGCCGCAGCGATCGGCACGATGGATCCGCACAAAGTTTTGGCTCTCACATTTACCGCGCGTGCTGCTGGAGAAATGCGCACCCGTCTGCGCTCACTAGGCGTTCCATCAGTTGCCGCCCGCACCATTCACGCCGCAGCGCTGAAGCAGTTGACCTTCTTTTGGCCACAAGTTTTTGGTGGTCGCATGCCTGATCTGCTGACAACTAAGAGCGGATTTCTGACAGAAGCGATTAAGCGCGCTCAATTACAGGGTGAACTTTCAATTAGTTCACGAGATCTGCTGCGCGATATCGCAACAGAGATCGAATGGGCCAAGGTTTCACAGATTGCACCATCTGATTATTTGAGCGAATCATTAAAGCGCATCGTTAAGCCCCGGATTAATCCAGAGCAGCTAGCCAAGGTCTACACCGCGTATGAAAGCGTGAAGCACCAAGAGCGTGCCATCGACTTTGAGGATGTACTGCTGCTAACCACTGCAATGATCGAACAAGAGCGCGAAGTTCGCGAACGAGTTCAAGATCAATACCGATTCTTTACGGTTGATGAGTACCAGGATATTTCGCCGCTGCAGCAGCGATTAATCAACGCCTGGCTTGGTTCTAGAGAAGAGCTATGTGTTGTTGGAGATCCTGCACAGACGATTTACTCATTTGCTGGAGCAACCCCAGTTTTCCTCAACTCATTTACCCAACGCTTTCCTGAAGCCGAAGTTGTTCGACTTACAACTGGCTATCGGTCAACACCTGAAATCATCTTTACCGCCAACAGTATTTTGCGCAAAGGTGCGATGGGTAGTGAACTGGTTGCAATTAAGGATCATGGCAGCAAGCCAACAATTACTGCATACAAGGATGAACAAGCAGAGATTGCTGGAATTGTTCGCGACATTTCAGCGCTGATCTCTGAAGGAACTCCGGCACAAGAGATCGCCGTTCTTGCTCGCACCAATAATCAATTAAATGGCTTAGAGAAAGCGTTGATCGCTGCAGGGTTGCCGTATCAAGTTCGCAATACTGAAAGATTCTTTGAACGCAGAGAAGTCCGTGAGTTCCTCAAGCAGATTCGTACCGCATCTGTTATTCCAACTGAAGGTGTTGTGTGGCTCGATGAACTTCGCACTCTTGCTCAACCATTTTTAACTGGGGGAGCAATCGATGGAATCGCAGCGCTGCTTCACCTTGCTCGCGAGCTAGATGCAGACAACGGCTTTACTCCCAAGAATTTACGTGCCTACTTGCGTGAAGTTGAAGATCGTGTTCAGCAAAACAATCCACCAACAATGCCTGTAACAACCCTTGCAACATTGCATGCAGCAAAGGGTCTTGAATGGGAGCGCGTTTTCTTGATGGGAGTAAGCGATGGTGTTCTTCCTCTTGAAAACAACAGCACAACAGGGGATCAAGCATCTATCGATGAAGAGCGCCGCTTGTTTTATGTTGGAATTACCCGTGCCAAAACAGATCTACGCCTGAGTTATCGTGGAAAAGCCTCACGATTCCTGGCCGAAGCTGGCCTCACTAACTAACCTCACCTCTTAAACCCGAGCAGATATAGCTGATTTACCTTCATTTACGCGGAGAATTAATTACCTTGCCAGTACCTCAACCCATGCTTTATCCTTAGGACTTCATTCCCATGGCGGGTAATGAAATGACGGAAGGGACGAATATGTCTAACGCATCATTCGTATCAGCAAACGCAATGCGTTCTGCTGTGATTCCTTCTGCTCATACAACCAATAAGCCTTCTACTTGGCATACCGCAAAGCCAGCGTTTTACGCAGCTTTTTATGCCGGATACGAGGCCAATGGTGGTTCAATCGAATAAATCGATTTAGAACTGAAGCCAAGGGCCTCGAATCCACAAGGATTCGGAGCCCTTTTTGTTTTTATAAAACAAACTTCACTCCAGAAAACCAAGGAAAACCAAAAGAGACAGAAGCAAGATCTAACAGAAAGAAGAGGTGAGAACATGAGCGTTCTCTTCAGCGAACTACTAGTACCAGGCTGGGCAGATGAGAAGATCGGTTTGGATGCCGTAACGGGCACATACAGCGATGGCTCCTCATTTAATTTGCCATGCCACACAGCAGATCCTGAGCTCTACTTCTCTGAAGATGAGATGCAGGTTGCAGAAGCCAAGTCGCTCTGCGGTGGATGTCCCGTGCGTGCACAGTGCTTAGAAGGCGCGTTATCGCGCCAAGAGCCGGCAGGTGTGTGGGGAGGCGAACTATTTGAGGATGGTCGCATCATCGCAAAGAAGCGCAAAGCCGGACGACCATCTTTGAAAGAGGTCGCTGCACGTGATGCCGAAGGTGAATTGATTGAACTCAATGTTGCAAAGGAAGAACGCAAGGAGAGTGCTGCCTAATCGGTTCGCTTTTTCCAAACTACGAGTGGGTAAGGAAGAAAGGTGCGCTGGTTGTTGGAAACCCATGGTCAATTCCTTTTCCTCTTGGGTGCTTGGCGCGAACTTTGATATACGCTTTGTGGCATTAGTCCCTGGTCGCTTTAGCTTCAAAAGAGCGTGACCCGGTGCGATCTCTTGCCAGATTGACAAGAGTTCTTCTCATTTGGAGCCTTCAATGAAAGTTATCTCCCGTACTCGTATTGCAAAACTGACGGTTACAGCGATTATAGGTTTGGTCGTACCGGTTTCCTCTGTGATAGGCGCTGTACCTGCGATAGCTAGTACTAATTTTCCTTGCGGGAGTGGGGGCACCTACACCGTTTCTGCGGCGAATGTTCTGACTACGTTTTCTCCAGATTGTTCAGGTGCGGTAGTAATCGATCCCTCGGTGACGAGCATTGATATCAGTGGAGATTTTCTTCCACAAGGGGTTACAAGCATTGCAATACCTGCGGCGACTACGACTATCACCTACGGTTCAGGCCCACGGACAGGATTTTTTGCTAATAGAAATTTAAATACAATTACAGTGGCCGCTTCCAATCCAACTTTCACAGCTATTGATGGAGTCCTATTCAACAAAGATGTGACTACATTGTTTACATATCCACCTTCAAAAGTAGCCACCACTTATTCGGTACCTAATACTGTCACAACGTTGTACGACTATTCTTTTAATGGAACCCGCAATCTATCGACATTGACTATCCCAGCAACTCTTGCAACTTGGTCATCTGTCACCGTTTACAATGAGTCATCGATCGCAAGAGTGGACGTGGACTCATCAAACACTAATTTTAAGAGCATAGATGGTGTGTTGTATAGCAAAGATGGCAGCGCCTTAATTTTCTATCCACACTCAAAAAGCGATCTTTCATTCGTAATTCCCAATACAGTTACAGAGTTTAGTAGTTACGCAATAACGTCGACAACTCTTTTGCAACATGTAGTTCTGCCAAGTGGATTGAAAACAATCGGTTTCGGTGCGTTCGAATTCAATTATTCTTTGAAGAGCATTTCAACCATTCCGGCAACCGTGACCGCTATCCAAGAAAATGTCTTCTTTGGGAGTAGTGCTTTACCAGCGATTAACGTTGACCCAGCAAACCCTAACTTTAAGTCAATTAATGGAGTCCTTTTCAATAAAGCAGGGACAATCTTAATTGCATATCCATCTGGTGCTATGGCTCGTTCTTATACCTTGCCCTCAACTGTAGCCGTAATTAATGATTCCTCTTTCTTTAACGAGTTCTTAGAGTATCTGTCTGTCCCACAAACGGTGACATCACAAAGTTTTTTTGGATACCTATCCGCACTTAAATCTATTAATTATTGCAGCACAGACGGTGCCAGTAGAACAGCTCTCTTGCGTTTAGGAAGAAACTACCCTGTACCAACAACGATGGTTTGTGATCTCGGCTTGACCATCACTAATCCTGCAAGCGACACAATCTTTCAAATGAAGGCAGCAGTTGAACAGACAATTCCTATCTCAGTTCAAACTGCTGTTGCTCCATACACGATAGAGGTTACAGCTGGAACTTTGCCCTCGGGCTTAAGAATCTCCTCTGACTCTTCTTCTATCATTGGTACTCCCACCACACCGGGTAGCTCCTTCGGGATCTCCCTTACTGCAACCGATGTTTTTGGTTACAGCCATACGGTAACTGGATTGAGTTTTAATGTAGCAGCAAACAAAGAAGCTGCAGATAAGGCAGCGGCAGATAAGGCAGCGGCAGATAAGGCAGCGGCAGATAAGGCAGCGGCAGATAAAGAAGCTGAAGATAAGGCAGCAGCAGATGCAGAGGCTGCAGCGAAGATGGTCCTTGATAAGGCCATTGCAGATGCAAAAGCTGAGGTAGAGGCAGCTGCCAAAATTGCTCAAGATAAAGCGGTTGCAGATGCAAAGGCAACAACAGAGGCAGCTGCCAAAATTGCTCAAGATAAAGCGGTTGCAGATGCAAAGGCAATAGCAGAAGCTGCTGCCAAAATTGCTCAAGATAAAGCGGTTGCAGATGCAAAGGCAACAACAGAGGCAGCTGCCAAAATTGCTCAAGATAAAGCCGTTGCAGATGCAAAGGCAACAGCAGAAGCTGCTGCCAAAATTGCTCAAGATAAAGCCGTTGCAGATGCAAAGGCAACAGCAGAAGCGGTTGCAAAGGTAGCGGCAGAAGCGGTTGCAAAGGCAGCGGCAGATAAGGCAGCCACAGACAAAATTATTTCTGACGCTAAGTCTGAAGCGGCCAGCATATTGGCTGAAGCAAAGGCAAAAGTAGCTGCAGACAAAGAGGCAGCGGACAAAGCCGCTTTAACTCAAGCCCAAATAGAATTAGCCGCTGCAAATGCATCTTTAGCTGATTCACAAAAGACCATTCGTGAACAAGCTGCAAAAATTGCATCATTTGAAGAACAGTTCAGAACATTATCTGAATCTGTAAACGGTATGCAAAGTCAAGTCGCGCAACTCAATAGCAAGTTTGTAGCAACAACTTCAAACCTAAAGACAGCGAATGCAAAAATTAAGAAAATCTGTTCGGTCAAACCTAAACCGAAGGGTTGTTAACTTAGAGGAGTCAAGCTCTATTCATTGAATATTGCTGCACTAGTCGGCGAAGATCAAGAGGGGCAAGTGTCTACATCTTGAGCGGTTTTCGAATGCTGCTGCATGCAAAGCTCCTAAACCGAGTTGTGCGAAGAGAGCGCTGCCTAAGATGCAAAGAGATTTAGGTTTGCAAGTGAAGGCCACAGCGCAAAGAGAATGGAGATCGGCAGGATAAGGAATACAACTGGAATCATCATTGATATTTCAGCCTTTCCCGCCGCTCCCATAACTCGATTTCTTTGATTTCCGCGGGCCTCAACTGCATGGCGAGACAGCACCTCAACTAAGGGTGCGCCGCGTAATGTTGCTGTCACAAGTGCATCAATAAATCTGCGAATCATTACCGATTTCACTCTGCGGCCCATTGCATCCAGAGATTCATGTAAAGGTGCACCAGAACGTACGCCGGTCAGAACAATCTGAAACTCTTTAGCGATCGCTCCATCGGCGCTATTTGCGATTCGAAGCATTGCAGTTGTTGGTGTTTCACCAGCTGCAATCGCAAGGGTTAACATCTCAACAACCGCTGGAAACTCAGCCTCAATTAAATCTCGTCGTTTCTTAACATCCTGTGTGAGCTGGCGATCGATGAGTACATAGATTGTGGCTGAAACAAAGGTCGAACCTAAGGTTGTTAGAAATAAACTGCCGGAGAGAGTCAACAATATTGCGAATCCAATAGCTGCAGATCCAGCACAGTACCCATACTGCTTAATTCGAAACTCTTCATAATCCTTGTTGTCTGCCTTGCCTAACTCCTCAAGTCTGATTCGAAGCGCGGTTCTATCATCGCTTGCACCAGCGGTCTTACGTGAAAATCTCTTTGCCTCTGCTAGTGGATCACCCTGATCTCCAACAACAATCAAAATTGCCCCAGGAATAATCAGCAATCCAGTCACCAATAATGTTGCAATCAATGAACACCTCCTACAAATATCCGAGGTGCTTGAGGCAGACGCCCTAAACGGTTCATCCATAAATACGCGACAGCGGTCATACCTAATCCTGCGATCAAGATCATCACGCCAGTCGGAGTTGAATATGCAGCGGCGGTACTTGGTTGAGTAGAAAGAAGAAGCAAGAGGATCCACGGGGCTGCCGCCGAAATGTGTGCAGAGTTTTTAATCCAGCCATGTTTAACATCAATCTCACGTCGAAGTGCTAAATCTTGTCGTAGGAAATCTCCAAGTGTCCGAAGAATCTGCAGAAGTTCGCCACTTCCCAATGTTTTTGCAATTAATAACGCCTCAAAGATTTGATCACTTCCGTGGTGTGCGAAGCCCGCTCTTAACTCCTGAATTGCTTCTGTTAAATCTCCGCAGCTGAACAAAGTGGCTTTAAACCTTACGAATGAGGGCCTGAGAACCTCGGGTCCACGTGTAGCTAGTCCTGCAAGGGATTCCGATAAAGATAACCCCGATTGAATTCCTGACATCAAGTGGTCAATAACCTCGGGCCACGCAGCAACAAGAGCAGCCTCATTGATTGATGTTTTAGCCTTCACCGTTACATATGCAATACCTGCGGCTAACGCTCCGAAGGCTCCGGCAATGATTACAGATCGAGTCATCAGCAGTACCACCGCTGTAGCAACAGATGCAGAAATTCCTATGCGTATCGAGAGCTTCATGTATGCCACAAAGAAGATAAAGGGGCGCTGATACTTGCAAACTTTTCAGGATGAGGAAGGGATCCGACCCCACGGATATATTGCGCGCCCTCCCATTTCCACAGCATTTCTATTTCAGCGCGATCATTTTCATAGCGACCTGTAACAGCAGCTATCTCTTTAATACGTCGCATACCCGATGAATCTAAAGTTACGTGAACAATCAAATCAATGGCGGAGGCAACGGTTGGTGCGATGAACTTGTGTGAGATATTTTCACCCGCTAGCAATGGCAAGGTCTGCAACTTAACTATCGCATCTCTAGGTGAATTAGCGTGAAGTGTTCCCATGCCAGGTAACCCTGAATTTAAAGCGATCAATAGATCAAGTGCTTCCGCCTCTCGTACTTCTCCGACAATAATTCTGGATGGCCGCATTCGAAGTGATTCCTTAATCAATCTACGTAATGCAATCTCACCTTCTCCCTGCAAGTTGGCACCTCTTGTCTGCATCTGAACTACATCGGGCAGTTGAGGAGTAAGTTCAAAAACCTCTTCAATAGTGATGACTCTTTCGCTACGGGGAACAGCCCCAGCTAAAGCGTTAAGGACTGTGGTCTTTCCCGCCTGAGTTCCGCCGCATACCAAGATGTTTAATCCAGCCTGCACGCTATATATAAGCGCGGTAGCTATTTCTTGGCTCATCACCTTGCGATCAACCAAGTCATTTACTGACAAGCTTTTCATCAAATGTTTGCGGATGTTTACCGCCCAATGAGCGGCAGTGATTTCCGGAATGGCTACATGCAATCGACTTCCATCCGGTAGTCGAGCATCTACAAATGGATGGGATAGATCTAGCCTGCGACCGCTCCACATCAGCGCCCGTTCAACAATATTTCGAACCTCATCAGTAGTGAGCAGGAGATTGGTTAACTCGCTGCGACCATTACGAGCGATAAAAACTCGCTCGGGTGAGTTAATCCAGATTTCCTCAATTGTTGAATCATGCATAAATGGTGCGATCGCACCAAATGTCACATCTACATCAAGTTCCATGTGGGAAAGGTAGATTGACCACTGACACAGAGAATTACCCTGTGGATACTTTGTTTAGCGAGAGATAAGTTCCGCCTGATCAAGTCTGTTGAGCAGGTGCACCGAATCCTCACTCTCTTCTGCATAGATCTTTGAAATCTTTATATGCAATGAGTGATCTACTGTCAGTGATGTTGAATCAAGAAGTCGCTGAACTAATTGTTCGGCATGACTTCTGCCATCCCTGATAATTATGACTACCTCATTCACACCTAACCGGCCGATGCACTCTTCTTCTCGAGTTAGTTGTGAAAGCTCATATGAAAAATGCAAAATGTCATGGGCTCTAACCTGCTCTGATTCTGGGTTGTCAAAGAGTATTTTCACGAGCGCTAGAGGTTTGTGGGTTCTAGTTGACAATGAAATTTCACGTCGCAACTGCTCGTAAAAATATGAGGGCGAGGCTAAATGAGTTTGAGAGTCATGGATTCCGTCATGAGAAAAGAGCATTGTGACCTTCTTTGAGTTAATCTTGCCTCTATGAATCAGGATTCTGCCAAGGCGGCCAAAGCTCGCGCACTAGTGGCATCCCTACTCTTTATTGAGTCGGCGGTCATAGTTGGTTTGGCGTTATGGCTGATTGTGATGACCTTTACCCATGACAATGTTGAGGCGCTTCCCCTTTTGGGAGTTCTCTTATTCGCATTACTAGGTGCTGGCGGCCTTGCCGCATCAGCGATTGGCTATCGACGGGGTAAGTACTACGGCAGATCGCCAGCGGTTTTGGCTAACTTAATTGCACTGGGTGTTGTTTCATACCAAGTGGAAGCACATTTGTGGTTTGTAGCCGGTCCTTTGGCGGCGCTAGCTGGTGCAACTCTTATCGCTGCTTTGCGCGCAATCCCGACAGATTTCTAGTTACCACTCAACAATTTGATTGTCTTCCCACAAAACTCCAGTTGTATCTCCCGGATTAAATTCTCGGGTAGCTAACCACAACGCACAGGCAGCGCCCTCTTCAGCGCTTCGTGGTGCATCTGCTCCACCCATATCTGTTCGAGAATGATTTGGACAGACCGCATCAACCAATACTCCGCGAGCACCTAAACCTGTTTCATGTGCAAGGTTTCGAACTAATGCATTCACACCAGCTTTACTAATTCGATACGGTGCTAAACCTCCAGTATTTCCAGGCCCCGACATTCTTCCTAGACAAGCCGAATAGACAATCACTCGACCCTTACGGGCTTCAGTCATCGAAGGAACTAAACCATTCAGGAGAATAAAAACAGAATCACAGTTAATCGCCATAACTCTGCGCCACTCTTGATCTGTGGTGCGCAATGTCTTTGACATCTTTTCGCTCATAACGCCATGAGCAAGAATGAGAAGATCTGGACTCGGGTGCGCCGCTGCAATCTCAGAGACGATTGCTCGAGTTGCTGATAAATCCTCTATATCGACGGCGTAGCTCCAGAATTTTTGGTCAGGGAAGTCACTGTGTAGAGATTGCTGGGCTGCCGAAAGTCGACTCTGATCCTTTGCCACCAAGACGATCTCATACCCAAGAGCTGCTAACCCTTTGGCATTTTCAAAGCCCAGGCCTCTGCTGGCCCCTGTCACTATCGCTGTTGGCATGGGTTAAGGGTGGACTAAGTGCGAGAGATTTGCAGGGCGAACTCAGGAAGTGATCAAGGGGTCAGATTGCTTCGGTGATGTGGCCAATCTCGCCTAATCTGCGCCTAATCAGGTTTTTTCATGCGGGCATTGGCCGATAGGCTAGGCGGCGTAACCAATGCAGAAGGAGTTTGCCAGTGTCGGCACAGGATTTTGGTGCAAATGATTGGCTCGTCGATGAGATGTACGAGCATTATCTACAGGATCCTTCTTCCGTAGACCCTGAATGGGTTGAATACTTCAAAACCAATAAGCCAGGCTCTCCTGCATCTGCATCAGCTCCAACTTCTTCAGCAAACAAAGGTGTTCCGCCAGTTCCTAAGGCGCAGCAAAAAGCTGCAGCACCTGTTGCAGCAGCACCAGTTGCTCCCGTTGCAACTCCTGCACCTGTTGCAGCAGCACCAGTTGCT